>JBGCFW010000335.1:0-10016 GCA_045107155.1 Ilumatobacter sp.
CGGCGGTGCTGGCCGAGATGCTCGCATGCGAGACGACCACGCCCTTCGGCGCCCCGGTCGAGCCCGACGTGAAGATCACGTACGCCGTGTCGGTGGCAGAGATGCGCGCCGCGCGTTCGCCAAGACGTTCCACCGCGTCGGCGACCTGCCCGGTCGACACGCCGTTGACGGGCCGCCGAACCGTGACGCCACCCGCGTCGCCGGCATCGTCGTCGACGAGTCGCAACGTCGGTGCCGCCGCTGCGAGGATCCGCTCGCGGCGACCTGATGGGACGTGAGGGTCGATCGGCACGTAGGTGGCACCCGCGAACCACGTGGCCAACATCGCGACCACGACCGACGCCGAACGTTCGAGCGACACCGCGATGTGGCCCGGATCGGCTCCCACGCTCGCTTCGATCCGGCTCGCGAGCTCGTCCACGGCGACGAGCAGTGCACCACCTGAGACCTCACCGGTTTCGTCGACCACGGCGATCGAGTCGGCCGACGCGGTGAGGGCTTCGAGCACCTGCTGCGGGATCAGCGTGGTCGCAGCCACGTCGAGATCGCTGCCGATCAGATCGGGTTCGACATCGCGGTCGATCACATCGGCCACCGGTGCATCTGCGTGCTCGACGGTCGCCCGGAGTGCGCACTCGAAGATGTCGAGCAGACGTGCTGCATCGGCGGCACCGACGACCGATCCACGATGTTCGAGGCCGATCTCGATGCGGTCGGTCCGCTCCTGGACGAAGAAGGTGCAGTCGAACACGGACGCGCCCGACCAAAGGATGCGCTGCTCGACCTCGGCGCCGACCAGCGACGGAGTGGCGAGCTCCTGGAAGGCGAGGACGACATCGATCGAGGGCTCGGGCAGACCTGCCGCGCGCGCCTCGCGCACGATGCGAGCCAGCGGTCGCCGACGGTGTGCGATCAGATCCGGCATGGCCGCAGCGGACGACGCAACGACGTCACCGACCGTACGACCGTGGCCGCCGTCGATGACGACGGGCAGCGTGTTCAAGAAGTATCCGACCGAGCGTGCCGTCGCCGCATGATCGTTAGTGGACGTCGACACCCCGAACTCCACCGCGTCCCGCCCGAGCACGTCACCGAGCGCGATCGCGACAGCAGCCATCGAACGGGAGAACGCCGTCGCCCCGCCCCCTCCGAAACGGGCCGGATCGAGGTCGACCTCCCGCCGGAGGTACCCGTCGGGTTCTGCCGGCAGCGGCCGGGCGAACGGCAGGGCCTGGTTCGCCGGCCGCCTGATCGCCTTGTCGAACCAGTACGCCTCGTCGTCGGCGAAGGTGTCACCAAGTCGCTCACGTTGCCAGGCCGCGTGCTCGGCGTAGGTCACCTCGGGCGGTGGGACCTCGGCCCCGGCATGGCGCAGAGCGATCTGATCCCACAACTCGTCGAAGGTCACGGCATCCACGGCGACGTGGTGGATCCCGATCAGGAGGAACGCCTCTCCGGACTCGGCCGCGCCATGGTGGACTCGTACGAGGGGACCGTTGTCGAGATCGAACGGGAGTTGCTTCGCTCGCTCCGCGAGAGCTGCCATCGCCTCGGCCTCGATCACGCCGAGGTCGGTGACCGCCAGGCAGTCGTCGCGTCCGAGGCGACGGCGTTCGGCTGCATGGGTCACGTACAGCGGCTCGTGGAGCATGACGACGTCGCGCACCGATTCCACGAGGCGCTGTCGGTCGATGGTCGAGGCGTCGCTCGGACGCATCGTGTACAGGCGCGTGACGTTGTAGCGAGGATCGGACGGGTCGGACCGATACTCGAAGAGCATCGCCTCTTCGGCTTCCGACCGTGGCGGCGCGTCGGATCCGAGGCGTGTGATGGGGTGTTCGTCACCGAGCCGCCGATGCCGTTCGACCACCTCGGCGAGCGCCCGGACGGTCCGCGCGCGAAACACCGCAGCGTCGGGGAGATCCGTGCCGAACTCGGCGTCGATCGCCGCGACGACCGACAGCGCGGCGAGCGACGCTCCGCCGAGGTCGAAGAAGTCGTCGGTCGCGCCGACTCGCTCGACCCCGAGTTCGTCGCGCCAAATCCGACACAGTCGTTCCTCCAGATCGGTCGTCGGCTCGACGAGGTCGGTCGAACTGCGTGCGACGCGGACCGGTGTCGGCAACGCGGACAGATCAGCTTTGGTTCCGCTGGCCAGCTCGACGTCGTCGATGCGAACGAACGCTGCCGGGATCGCATGGTCGGGCAAACGAGATCGAAGGTGCTCGCGCAGCGTCTCGGGCGCCACGTCGGTGCCGTCTGTCGATCGGTACCACGCGGTCAGCAGCTCGACCCGCTTCGGGTCGTAGGCGACCTCGGCGAGCATCTCATCGACCTCGCTCTGGTCGAACGGGTCGTCGAGCTCCTCGAGCGCCTCGTCGCGGGTCTTGTGGCCCAGGCGCACGTCCCAGCTGTATGGCTCCGCGTAGTTGTGATAGCCGCGTTCTGAGCGGTGCACGTGGATCCCGGCGATGTTGATGAGGCAGTTCGTCGATCGGCCTGTGTCGTCAGGGCGAACCCACGGTGCCCGCTCGTCGAGGAACGAGTACAACTCGGCGAGATCGACGTCGACGTATCGGTAGAAGTCGAGGAAACGGACGTGGTCGAACACGTCCGGGTCGTCGAACACGGCCTGCTCCGGCAGCAGCCGCGTGACGGCGTCGTCGGTGTGGTGATACACGTGGCGCGCCTCGAGCACCGTGCGATCGATCGCCTCCGGGTCGAACCGCCCGGCCTCGAACTGGTGCGGGATGAGGCGCGTCTCGAAGAACTGGCCCCGCGACAGGCCGGTGACGACGACGGGGATCCCCATCTGGCGGGCCCTGGCGACCGCCAGTGTGTAGATCGTCTTGTAGCACCCCTGGCAGACGTTGGCGTAGCGATCGAGCGAGTCGCGCAAGATCTCGTTCATCGCATCGGTCGTGGCGAACTCGTGGGTGATCCCGAGGTCGGCCACGCTGCGACGAACGTTCTCCTTCGCTCCTTCGGAGATGAACCCGTTGTCGAGTGTGAGCGCATGGACCCGCCAGCCGCGCTGCACCAGCTGGTAGAGCGCGTAGGTGGAGTCCTTGCCACCCGACAGCAGGTGGAGTGCATCGATCGGACCGTCGTGTGACGCCTGCACCTCGGCGAGTTCGGCGTCGAGATCGGCGTCGGTCCGGAACCAGATGTCGGCTTGCGGCGCGACCCGCTCGTACTCGAGACACACGTTGCAGACGCCATCGGTGAGCGTGGTGCCCGGGACGTCGGTACCGAGTCCGCAGCGGACACACCGACGGGACTCGGCCGGTGCCGCGACATGCCGCGGGTTCCACACTCGGACGTGCGCTTGCTCCACCGATGGATGTTCGACGAGGGCGGATTCGACCTCACCGGGTTCGAGTCGGATGCCACGTACCTTCAGTTGGTCGTCGTCCCGACCGCCATAGACGAGCACACCGGGGCGTTCGACGCGGACCCGGTCACCGGTTCGATACCAGCGGGTGTCGGTATCGGCCGCCGCTGGCATCGCGTGGACGACGAGAGAAGCGGGCAGCTCGACGAATCGTTCGGCGGTGAGCTCGGGCAGGCCGAGGTACTCCTGGGCCATCCCGGGTCGCCGAACCCAGAGTTCACCCCACGCTCCGATGGGTGCGAGCTGGCGGGCATGATCGAGAACGAGGAGCTGCGCGCCGTGGCTCGCGACGCCCACCGGCACGTCGGCGCCCACGTCGAGCGACGGGTCCCACCGATGGATCATGCACCCGACGACGGCCTCGGTCGGGCCGTACTCGTTCACGATCACCACACCTGGTTCGCACGCGGCGGCGAGGCGCTCGGCAAGCGGGCGCCGGAAGGCTTCGCCGCCGACCACGAGGCACCGCAGCGGGCGCGGCGTGTCCGGGGCCAAGCGGATGAACAGTTCGAGCTGGGACGGCGTCGCCTTGAGGAACTCGATCCGGTCATCGCGAGCGATCGCGCCGAGCGCATCGATCGGGGTCCCGCCGAACACGACGGTTCGACCGCCCGTGATCAAGCCGAGGAACAAGCTCGTGATCGTGAGGTCGAAGATCAGTTCGGAGTGGAGGGCGACGACCGGCGCTGGCCGGGAGCGGTCGATGTACTCCTCCGCCGCGAACGCCAGGTAGTCAGCGAGACCACCGTGGCTGATCGGCACTCCCTTCGGCACGCCGGTGGATCCCGACGTGTACAGCACGTAGGCCTCGGCCTCGAGGCTGACGTGACGTGACCAGATCTCCGCGGATGTCGCGGTGAACGAACCGTCACCATCGGAGCCACGCACGACGTCGTTCGCGCCGAGCACCGCAACCAGATCCGCGTCGGCATGAATCGCGGCGACGCGCTCGTCGGGGTCGCCCGGCGAGAGCATCACGAACGATGCACCGAGCCGATGAATCGCCGTGATCGCGGCGAGCACGCCGAGACTCCGCTCGAGACGGAGTCCCACGCGTCGACCCTCACCGACACCTTCATCGCGCAGCTTGCAGGCCAGCGCGTCGACCCAGCGGTCGAACTCCTCGCCGGTGACCTCCAGCCCGTCCGCTTCGGCCACCACGACGTCGCCCATGTCGGCGAGCCGATCCGCGATCGTCGCCGGCACGGTCTCGGAGATCGAGCGAGGAATGGGCGACGGGCTGAGCAACAGGTGCTGTTCGACCTCGGCGTCGGTGACGAGCTGAATCGACCCGACGCCGATGTCGGGGTCGTCGACGACCGCGCCGAACACGCGGGTGAGGTGCTCGGCAGGGCCAGCGCCGGACCCGCCGGGACGCAGCGCTGCGTTCTCGTCGAGCTCGACGTCGAGTCGGCGGCCGCCGTCGGGGTCGGGCTGATCGACGAGATGCAGTCGGAGCATCGTCGATGGCTCGATTCGCCCCGGCCGAACCCAGTGGTCCTCGACGTCGACGCCTGCGACTGACAGTTGGGCGCGCCGGATCACGTTGACGACGATGTCGCCGGCGCGCTCGGGCGCCGAGCCGAGCGACGCCGAACGCAGGAGATCCATGATCGACCGCAACGTGCGGTCATGGAGTGTGCGGAAGGTGTCGTCGGACTCGATGTGGACACGCAACGGATGGATTTCCATCAGCGGCCCGACCAGCTTGCGAGTTCGCCGCGTTGCTCGGTGATGGAGCGGCACGCCGACGTCGAGCGAGGAGCGGCCCTCGACGCGATACCCGATCACCGCACATGCCGACGCGGCCATCGCAAGCAGCGAGAGATCTCGACTCAAGGAGCGGAACTCACCGTCGAGCAGCGCAGCGATGCCGGCCCGCACGTGGCCGCTCCCGTCGAGGTCGTGTCGGACGATCTCGGAGGTGCGCTCGCCGGACGGTCCGTACCACGAGACAGGTGGCTGGGCCGACAGCACGTCGGCTGCGGACGCTCGACGGGCAGCATCGATCACGTCGGCCCCGAAGAACGACCCGTCGATGATCTCGGAGAGGTCGAGGTCGACATCGTCGTACGCAGCGAAAACGGCGCCGGCGACGAGCCCTGCCGATGTCGCATCGGTGGCCACGTGGTTGACACACAACCACCACGACCAGTCCGCATCACCGTGACGCAACAACACCGAGTCATAGACGGTCGTCGTGGCGTCGATCGGTGAGGACACGCGGTCGCTCGACCAGGCGTCAGCCGCCTCCGCCTCGACGTCGAGCACCGCTGTGTGAACCGGCGGCAGCTCGGCGACCCACGCAGAGCCATCGGCCGGGTCCACGACGAGGCGAAGCGCTTCGCAGTGCGCGACGACCCGAGCCACCGCCTCGACGAAGCGGTTCGCGTCGATCGTCGTGCGCATCCGATACCGGTGCGCCATGTTCGAGATCGGATCGTCGGGCAGCAGCCGATCGGCCGCCCGGACACGTTCCTGGAGCGGAGAGAGGTCGACGCGGCGGTCGGCGGCGCGGCGAAGGCGGACGGCGGACGTCTCGCTCATCGATTGCGCACGTAGCGGACCATGTCACCGACCGTCAGGAAGTTCTCGAGCACCACGTCAGCCGGGTCGATCCGAATATCGAGTCGTGACTCCAACCAGCCGACGATCACCACGACGCCGAGTGAGTCGACGAAACCACCAAGGAGAAGGTCGGTGTCGGCAGCGATGTCGCCGGTCGCGATCGCGACCTCATCCTGGATGAACGCGATCAGCGCCTGTGTGAGTTCGTCGGAGTCGGCAGCGGGCGCAGCAGCGGCGGGGTCAGCGGTCACGTCGGTCCTCGGGGGCGTCGGTCGGTCGAGATGGTGGATCACGATGCTGACCGGACGTCAGCGCCACCACAGTCAAGCATCTCATCGACCCGACACCAGCTGCTGTGATGCAGGCCGATCGATCTTCCCGCTCGAGGTCCGCGGCAGATCGCTGACGGCGATGACCTCGTCGGGAACCATCTGGGGCGCGAGCCGGGTCGCCAGCTCGGCGCGAACGCCGTCGGTCTGGCTCGACGTGACGACGAGCGCGACCAACCGATCCATCTCGGTGGAGTCCGCACCGCGGAGTACGACGGCGATCGCGGCATCGACCCCTGGGAGGTCGTTGAGCGCCGCGTCGACCGCTTCGAGTTCGATGCGTTGCCCGCGGACCTTGACCTGATTGTCGACTCGGCCGACGAACACGAGGAGCTCGTCGTCGCGCCGGCGAACGAGGTCCCCGGTGTCGTACCAGCGTCCGCCGTCGAGGTCGTGAAATGCCGAATCCGTCAGATCGGGTCGACGCCAGTAGCCGCTCATCGCCGTTGCGGTGTGGACGAGGAGGCGGCCGACTCCTGGCCCATCGATCGTGGTCTCGACGTCGTCGGGTTCGACCAGGCGGCACGTTGCGACCGACCAGGCGGCGCCGATCGGGATGTCAGGGTCGAGTGGCGCACCGGGAACGATGTCGTGGCGCGTGCACTGGTTGACCTCGGCGGGGCCGTACACGTTGGAGATGGTCGCGTTCGGTGTGTGAGCACGAAGTGCGGCGAGACGGTCGGCTGCAAACGACTCGCCGCCGAACAGGATCCATCGGAGCGCTGAGAAGTCCCGTTCCTCGGGGGCGCCCCGGGCGACCATCTGCTCGAGAACGAACGGCACGGAATACCAGACGCTGACCCGTTGGTCGGCGATGAGTTTGGAGAGGCTGGCAGGGAATCGCAGCATCGCGTCCGGAACCACGACGACGCATGCGCCCAGCAGCGCGGCCGTGTAGAGCTCGAACGTCGACTGGTCGAACTGCAGTGGCGCGATGTTGGCGAAGCGGTCCGCTGAGCCGAGCTGGTACTCGTCGGCTGCAGCGGTGGCGTAGGCAAGCGCGCTCGCGTGAGTGTGGACGATCCCTTTCGGTCGGCCAGTCGAGCCAGAGGTGTAGATGATGTACGCGACATCGTCGGGGCCGACGGCGACGTCGACGGCTGTCGGCGGCACGTCCGACGCGAGGATCACCGCAGGGTCGAGGATGTGCGCCAAGGGCCCGTCGGGAGCGGCGAGGCCCGCTCCCGAGCGTGGATCGCACAACCCGATCGAGGCACCTGCGTCGGCCGCTACAGCGATCGCGTGGCCGGCGGGCGCAAGCGGGTCGACCGGTGTGACCACTCCCCCGGCTCGCAGCACGCCGTGCACGGCGACGAAGGAGCGGACCGATTTGAGCATTCGCACGACGACGCGATCACCTGGCTCGAGGCCGGCGTCGACGAGTGCGCCCGCCACGCGCGAAACGCCGTCCACATACCCCGCCCAGTCGAGCTCGTCGCGTCCGTCGGTGAGCGCCGGTGCTGACGGGTCGATGTCACCACCCGACGAAAGCCGCGCGGACGCGACGAGGTCCGCCAACGTGGCGATCTCGGAGGGGCGTGCGGCCGAACGAGTCATCGGAACTCTTCGTAACCGGTCACCGAGCCGGATGACGACCCCTGTTCGTCATCGCGCGACGCGCGCCCGAACACCGACGCAGGCACCCTGAGCACGCTGCCAGCTGCGCGGACGAGCCGACACCTCGCTCGCGCCGGCCGTATCCTCGGCATCGCATGCAACTCACGGCGAACGGCTACGAGGTCGACCAGCGGCCTGACCGGTTCGGGGAACTCACCCCGATGAACCATCTGCTGGGCGACGCTGCCGGGCTGCGCGAGGCGCTCGCCGAACGAGGCCATTTGTTCTTCCGCGGTCTGCTTCCGGTTGAACGAGTCCTCGCCGCTCGCGAAGAGATCCTGTTGAAGTACGCCGTGATCGGCGAGATCGACGACCGTCACGCGGTCGACGAGGCGATCGCCGGCGATCGCCACGGCGTCGAGACGGCGAACCTCCGGGCGCTCTCGAACTCGATCCGCACCGGAGCGAGCTACCTCGGCGTCACCGACGCGCCGGAGATCCTGGAGCTCCAAGGTGCCCTGCTCGATGGCGAGGTCCGCAGCTTCGACATGCGATGGCCTCGATTCGTTCGCCCGGGCGAGGGATGTGGCTTCCATTGCGATGGCCCCTACATGAATCGTGGGACGAGCCGAATCGTGTCGAGCTGGATTCCTCTCGGCCGGATCGATCGGCACGAAGGTGCACTGATCGTCCTCGAGGACTCGCATCTCAGCCAGAAGCTGCACGAGGGTTACCTGCAGGCCGACGCCGACCGTGACGGCCTCGTCTGGCTCGACGACGACCCGATCGCGGTCCAGGAGAACTACGGCAAGCGGTGGCTCACCACCGATTTCCGACCCGGTGACGTCCTGTGCTTCGGAATGCACACGCTTCACGGTGCGCTCGACAACGCATCGCCTGTCGGTCGGTGTCGGCTCTCCTCAGACAGCCGCTACCAGAGGATCGACGAGCCGGCCGACCCCCGCTGGTCCGGCGAGGACTTCAGCGGCCACGGTGGCTCGCGGGTCTTCTATCCGGGGCTCGGCAGCTGGAACAACGCCGACTTCCAAGACGAGTGGAAGGACGTCGACGAGCACGGTCGCCTCCGGTTGCGTTCAGCGGAGGAGACCGCGTGACGACCGACCGCGACGCAGAACTCCTCGCTGCCGCCGAGGCGATGGCCGACCTGACCCACCCCGTGAAGGTCGCCACGTCGAACTGGGCGTCGGAGTACCTCGCCGCCCACGACCGCGTCGAGGCTGATCACGGCTCGGCGTTCGCGGCCGACGACTGGAAGCGGATCGCTGATCGCGGGATCTTCGGCGTGCTCGTTCCCGAAGACATGGGCGGCGCCGACCTCCCGCTCGCCGAGGCGCTGCTGACGCTCGAGGGGCTCGGCCACGGCTGTCGCGACAACGGCCTCGCGTTCGCCGCCGGGAGTCAGATCCTGAGCACACAGGAATCGCTGGTCCGCTTCGGGACGGAGGCACAACGCGAGCGATGGCTGAGGCCGCTGCTCAGCGGCGACGCCCTCGGAGCGTTCGCGATGACCGAACCCGACAGCGGTTCCGACGCCTACTCGCTCACCACTCGTGCCGATCCGCAGCCCGATGGCTCGTTCGTCCTCAACGGGAACAAGGCCTACATCACACTCGGGTCCCGGTGTGACATGGTGATCGTGTTCGCCCGGACCGATCCGGATGCGGGCCCGTGGGGTCTCACCGCGTTCGTGGTGCCCACCGATGCCGAGGGTGTCGTCCGCGAACCGAACGCGCAGAAAATGGGCATGAGGACCACCCCGTTCGGCGACATCTCGCTGCACGACGTCCACCTCCCCGCCGATGCTGTCCTCGGGCGAGTCGGTGCGGGATCCAGCATCTTCAATGCCGTCTTACTCACCGAGCGCTCGTTCGTGTTCCTCACACAGGTCGGAGCGATGGAGCGTCAGCTCGAACAATCGATCGCGTACGCGAAGACTCGTCAGCAGGGCGGTCAACCGATCGGGAAGTACCAGGCCGTGAGCCATCGGATCGCCGAGATGAAGCAGCATCACGAAACGGCTCGGCTGTTCGCCTACAAGGCGGCGATCGCCCGCATCACGGGCCGCGGCGACACCATCGCAGCAGCCCTGTCGAAGACCGTCGCGAGCGAAGCGGGCATCGAGGCTGCGACCTCGGCGCTGCTCGTTC
>JBGCFW010000336.1:0-5398 GCA_045107155.1 Ilumatobacter sp.
CGAGCCACGACGGCTCCGTCCACACGTGGCATCTTCTCGACACGGGTCCTCCGGCCGAACCAGAAGGTCCGACGATCGTCTGTGTTCACGGCAATCCGACGTGGGCGTACGCGTGGAAGCCGTTCCTGACGCGACTTTCGGATCGACACCGAGTCGTTGCGGTCGACCAGCTCGGGATGGGCTACAGCGGTCGAGGTCTGTCGCGGCAGTACGCGGAACGTGTCCTCGATCTCGCCGATCTGATCACAGCGCTCGATCTGGCGTCGTCGCCGATCGTCCTGGCCGCTCACGACTGGGGCGGAGCAGTAGCGATGGGTTGGGCGGTCGATCATTCCGACCGCGTCGCCGGCATGGTGCTGTGCAACACCGGCATCGCGGTCCCAGACGGGCGTGGCGCGCCGAAGATCATCCGCTTGGCCGCATCAGGCGCGCTGCGCGATCTGGTGTGTCGCCGAACGAACGGTTTCGTCGAGGGGACAGTTCGGTTGTCGGGATCGCGGATCGGACGGGTCGATCGCGAGGCGTTCCGGGCGCCGTACCGGCACAGGGAACACCGTCAGGCGATCGCTGACTTCGTGGGTGACGTTCCGCTGAGCTCGCCGCACCCCTCTGAGGCAGCGCTCGCATCCGTGTCGGATCGTCTCCACACGATCGAGGCGCCCGTGCTCCTCGCGTGGGGAGCCCGCGACATCGTGTTCGATGACGACTTCTCGAGCGATCTCGCCGGAAAGTTCCCGAACACGGTCACGCACCGTTTCGCCGATGCGAACCACCTGGTCATGGCGGAGACCGACGTCGCCTCCGTGGTCGACGACTGGCTCCACACGCTCGCTCCTCGAGCGAGTTCGGCTGCCTCGACGCCGCCCGACTCTGAGTCCAGCGGCGCCGAGACTGCCGTGTCCGGCGTCTTCGACGGCCTCGAGCGTCGCCGTCGCGACGACACCGTGGCAATCGCTGACCTCGCGACGCGCACCATGATCGACTTCGCCACGTTCGTGCGACGTGTCGACGGCGCCGCTGCAGAGCTGACCAAACGTGGCCTGACGCCCGGCGACCGGGTCGCCATGCTCACCCCGCCCGGCATCGATCTCCTGATCGCCGTCTACGCAGTGTGGCGAGCGGGTGGCGTCACGGTGGTGGCCGATCGCGGACTCGGACTTCGCGGACTCGGCGCGGCAGTCGCGTCGACCCGACCATCGTGGACGGTCGGCCCGAAAGCAGCGCATCTCGCGAGCACGACGATGCGCTGGGCGCCGCGAGCGACCCACATCGACGTCGCAGACTTGATGTCGTCGTCCGATGAGCCACCTGTCGTCGACCCATCGCCGTGGCCATCGCCGAGCGATCCTGCCGCCGTGCTGTTCACGTCTGGCGCCACGGGGCCGGCGAAGGGCGTCCGCTACACACACGGACAGCTCGCAGCGCAGCGTGACGCCCTGGGTCGGGCGTACGGCATCACCGACGACGACCGACTCGTGGCGGCGTTCGCTCCCTTCGCGATCTACGGCCCGTCGCTCGGTGTGCCGACCGCATTCACCGACTGTGACGTCACGACACCAGGTGACCTCACGGCATCGGCGCTCGACGACGCGTGCGCTGAGATCGACGCCACCATGGCGTTCGCCTCTCCTGCAGCGCTCACGAATGTGGTCGCGACGGCGAGTGACGTGACCCCGGGCATCGAAGGACTCCGTCTGGTGTTCAGTGCCGGCGCCCCAGTGCCCGCAGAAACGCTCACCGACGTGCGCAAACTCGCCCCACGGGCATCGATTCACACGCCCTACGGCATGACCGAGGCGCTCCCTGTCGCCGACATCGACCTCGACGAGATCCTCGACGCAGAGTCCGGCGGCGCGGCGCCACGAGGTGTGTGTGTGGGGCGTCCGGTCGACGGCGCCGACGTTCGGATCGCGCCGTTCGGGTTCGACGCGCTCGGCGGCGTGCCAGACAGCGTCGGTACGAACGTCACCGGCGAGATCTTGGTCCGAGCGCCGTGGGTGTCCGACGGCTACCTCGATCGCTGGCAGATCGAACGAGCCGCCCGCCCCGGTGATGGCTGGCACCGCTCCGGTGACGTGGGCCATCTCGACGACCTCGGTCGACTCTGGGTGGAGGGGAGAGCGGTCCATGTGATCCACACGGTCGACGGCGCAGTCACCCCCGTGCCGATCGAGCGTGCGGTCGAACGAGCCCTCGTGCCCCAGGGCCTTGCGACCGCCGGACGAGTGGCTGCGGTCGGCATCGGTGCGGGTTCGTGCCAGCAGGTGGTCGTCGTGATCGAGCAGGCTCACGTACGCGCTGGCCTCGCCGACCCCGAACGCTCGCGAGCAGCTCGATCGGCGGCCGGTCGCGACATCGCTGCGGTCTTGGTCACCGACGCTCTTCCGGTCGACATCCGCCACAACGCCAAGATCGACCGCGTCGCCGTCGGCACGTGGGCGGGGGCGCTCCTGGAGGGTGAGGCGCCTGCAGTCCCGCTCTCCGCTCGGATCCGGCACACATCGAAACGCCGGCGGCCATGAGAGTCGTCGTCACGGGCGCATCCAGCCTGATCGGGCAGGCGACGGTCGCGCTTCTTGCCGCACGCGGCGATGACGTGGTCACCTTCCAGCGCCATGCTGCGACGGACATCCCCGACGGCATCGAGCAGTGCCTGGGCGACGTCACCGACGCGGACGCGGTCGACGCCGTCGTCGCAGGTGCCGATGCGGTGATTCATCTGGCGGCGAAGGTCGGCGTGGTCGGTGACCGCGATGCCTACGTGGCGGTCAACGTCGATGGAACACAGCACGTCATCGACGCCGCCCGACGGCATCGCGTCGCGAAGGTGGTGCACGTTTCGTCGCCGTCGGTGGCACACGACGGATCTGCGATCGTCGGAGGTGCCGCCGAGCCGGCCGTGCTCGATCACGGGACGGGTTGGTACTCAGAGACCAAGGCGATCGCCGAGGAGATCGCGCTCCGCGCCGATGACCGTTCGACCGGCGTCCTCGCGGTCCGCCCGCACTTGGTGTGGGGTCCGGGTGACACCCAGTTGGTCGGCCGCATCGTCGAGCGAGCGGCCGCGGGTCGGCTCGCGTTGGTGGGTGGTGGCACGGCCTTGATCGACACCACGTACATCGACAACGCCGCAACGGCGCTGGTCGCAGCACTCGATGCGGTTCACCCGGGCGCTGTGTGCGCCGGGCGCGCCTACGTGATCGCGAACGGGGAACCGCGACCCATCCGAGAGCTGGTCGAGGGAATCTGTGCCGCAGCGGGCGTCGAGTTCTCGCCGCGTGATGTCCCGCTCGCCGTTGCGCGCGGTGTCGGCTCGGTGATCGAGCGAGTGTGGCCGCGCCTCGGGCGTGAAGATGAGCCACCGCTCACGAGGTTCCTGGCCGATCAGCTGGGCACCGCCCACTGGTTCGATCCACGACCAGCGCATCGAGACCTGGGCTGGAGCCCGACCGTGAGCATCGATGAGGGACTCGTGAGGCTCACCGAATGGTTCGATGATCGCCGCGCCGACACAGCGCGGCGGTAGCATCTCGTTCCTGGCGCCGTGGCGGAGTGGTTGACGCAACGGCCTGCAAAGCCGTCTACCCGGGTTCGATTCCCGGCGTCGCCTCCAGATCCCCGAGCAGGCCCCGGCCTGCTCGGGGATTCGTCGTTGTCACGGGTCGCGCAAGTCGCCGATGAGCGAAGCGCCGCGAGCGCCCGGGCCAGCCGCTCGCTTTCTCGCTTCAGATTGCGGCGTGACTTGCCGATATCGGGACGATGGACAAGAACCGACTCCGCGACACGACCGCCGGCATGTTCTGCGTGCTGCTCGCTGCAGCGCTCATCGCCACCGCTGCGTGGCTGTTCGCAGAGGCGCCGGCGGAGACCTCAGACCTCGATCGGGCTGAGGAAACGATTCGACTCGTCGAGGCCCGCAGAACGCTCGAGCGCGCATCGCTCGACGTGGTCGCGCTCCGGATGCTCGATGCGATCGATCTGGAAGGTGACCGAACACGCCGACTCGACGATGCCGCTCGCGATGTGAACACTGCGGCAACAGAGATCGAACAGCTCGCCGAACTCGACACGCCCGTCGGCGCGGAGGCGGATGTCCTCCTCGAAGACCTCTGGGAAGACCCGCTCGAGGATCCGCTGACCGCCGACCTCGAAGAGCTCTTTTACAACGGTGAATACGCCGCGCGCTTCGCCGGCAGCAGCGAGACCGTCACCGACAGGCTCAGTGCGCTCCACCAGCTGACGTTCGTCGGTTCGCTGCCGGTCCACATTCTGATCGAAGGAATCGCCGCCGACACCGACGTGGCCGACCGGTCGATCGACTCCGGGGCACTCGACTTCTTCGACTTCCTGATCGACGTGGTTCGGGTCGACGGCGGCTGGCTCGGCGTCGAGCCAGGTGCGCCGTTCGACGACTCGCCATGGATCGAACTCGAGGGTGCACGCGAGCGTCTGCCTGCCGAGGTGGAACGAGCGGCTGAGTTCATGAGCGACAGCCCGCTGGTCGAGCACGACGCGTGGATGCGTGAGCTCGGCGAGAGCAACGAGCTGCCGTCGTACTCGCTCGCTGCTGTCATCGACCTCACCGACGACCTGGAATCCGACCTGGATGTGCTCGTCGACGAAGCCATCGCCGACGCGACGTCGGACATCGACGACGAGCGAGCATCCATCGCGGCCACGCAGACCATGCGGCGAGCGCTCGGGGTTGCAGCCCTCCTGCTCGGCTTGGTGATCCTGGTCGTCGGTGCGCGTTTGATCGTTCGCCAGTCTCGTGCGGCTCGAGCCCTCGCGCTCCAGGCCTCGCGAGACGCTCTGACCGGGGCCGGGAACCGGCACGATCTCGACGACCGGGTGCATCCCGCCCTCGCTGACCGACGCATGGAGCATCACGCGGTCACCATGATCGACCTCGACCGTTTCAAGATGGTCAACGACACGTTCGGACACGCAGCCGGCGATGCCGTGCTCATTGCGATCGCGAACGGGCTCGCTGACATCGGCGCTGCGATGACCAGTTGTGCGACCGGTGCATCGTCGTTCGTCGTTCGGCTCGGTGGCGACGAGTTCCTGCTCTCGCTGCACTCGCCGTCACCGATCGATGCCGATGAACTTCGCGGCCGGCTCGACCATCTCCGCGAGGGGTCGATCGAGCACGACGGCGAAACACTCGGGCTGGGATTCAGCGTCGGCGTGATCGAAGTGAGCGGTCGGGGAAACCTCGACGACGTGCTGCAGAACGCCGACCTCGCTGTCTACGACGACAAGGCGGCCCGACGGACCGCGCCTCGCACGCCCACGCTGCCACCGCCCCGAGCGGCGCAACCCTCCTCTCGCTGACGACGAAGCCAGCAAGCCACCGACCGCTGAACTCCGCGGACGATGAGGCGCCATTTCGCAT
>JBGCFW010000337.1:0-11427 GCA_045107155.1 Ilumatobacter sp.
TCGTTGCGACGGACCTCGAGAGCTCGCTGGAGCGTGTTCGCATCGGCCTCGAAGATGAGAACGTCGATGCCGCTCGGAGGTGGCGGGTCGAACTGCGCCGCCTCACCGACGACCGTGATGTCGTCGGACGCTGCCAGACACATTCGCAATCTTCTTCGTAAGGTCCCGTCGCGCTCCGCGATCTACACTCGTACGACGTCTCCCTGCATGACCTCACTTGAGCACGAACGTGATCCGCTCCGACAGGTGTCTTCGGCCAGAAGATCGTGCACGGTCACGCTTCACGATCGGGAAGACCATGGACGCCCAAGGCGACCGAGCAGCCTGATCGTGCATGCGGCGTGCCCCAAAGGCAGTCCTCGCGACTCCCGCGACGCTGCCTAGCTTCGCTGCATGGGTCAGTTGGTCGTGAACTCGGCAATGACGCAGTGCGCGATGGGCATCGCCCCCGGGCCGCTGACCGTGCTGCCGGTGAACCGGGTGACGTCGTCTGGTCAGCCCGTCGCCAACATCACCGACTCCAAGCCATTCGTGAACATCATGGGCTTCGGCATGTGCATGAGCCTCGCCAACCCGGCTGTTGCTGCCGCGACGGCTGCAGCATTCGGCGTGCTCACGCCGATGCCGTGCACACCGATGACCGCAGCACCGTGGGTGCCTGGTTCTCCGACGGTCATGTCCGGACCAGCGCCAGCACTCACGAACACCTCGACCTGCGTCTGTTCGTTCGGCGGCGTCATCCAGGTCACAGTGCCGGGTCAGTTCACGGCGCTTGCACCATGAACTGACGGTGATCGAAGTTCGATCGCTCGACGAACCGTCAGATCAGCGCGGAGCGCAACGCAACGGCGACCGCGTGGGCTCGCGACCGAGCACCGAGCGCCCGCTGCACCTCGCTGATCGTGCCCTTGATGGTGCGTTCCGAGTACCCCAGCTGCGAGGAGATCTCCCTCGTCCCGGCGCCGGAGGCGAGCAGGCGAAGCACTTCGCGACTCCGATCGTCGAGAAGACCGGCTCCCGGCTTGGCATCCCAATGGATTCGAAGACCCGCAGCCGCAGCGTGAATCGCGCTGCAGAGTTGATCGGGCGTGAGTTCATCGCGTTCCAAGATGGCGACCACCCCCATCGTCTCGGGCTCGACGAGCGCCGGCTCCCTGGGTGAGGTGCACGCCACGATCGGACATGTCACCGCTGCGCTGGTGATCTGGTGCGCAGACATGACCGCGACGTCGACACGTCCAGCGTCGTCGGGATCGAGCGACACGCCATTCACGCGCGGATCGTCACGGAGGACCGCGACTACGCCGCTCGCGAAGATGACGTTGTCGTCGAAAACGCCGACGTCGATCGAGTGCATCCCTCACCTCCAAGTGTGAGCGATCACCTTAGACCCTGCTCAGCGGTCAATTCGCCACGAAGCGTCAGCACGTCTGACGTCACCTCGAATCGTCGAGATCACGTGCGCCGCCCTGCTGGACGACGTGCGTGAGTTCGTGCGCGATCAGCTCCTGACCAGCCCGCGAGCGCGGCGCGTAGTCAGATGACCGCACGAAGACATCGGAACCGGTGGTGAACGCACGCGCACCGAGTGCGGTGTTCAGACGGTCTGCCCGGGGCCCCGTGTGCATGCGCACCTGAGAGAAGTCGCTTCCGAAGGCTGGCTCGAGCGAGCGGCGCAGCCCGGCCTCGAGCGGACGGCCACCGCCTCTCGCGCCATCGATCTCCGATGCGACCGACGCATCGAGCTCGCCGCCCTCCGGCCCGACGACGGCGCGGCGTACGGGGTCCTTCGATGTCGCCGACGAGGCATCGGCTCGCTTCATCGCGAGTTCTTCTTCGTCGAGATCCTGGCGCGCCACCGTGGACGACGGCTCCGACGTCGATGCTGCCATCGAGGTGACGACATGACGTGCCATCCGGTCGGCCTCGCGCTCGAAACGATCGTCAGCAGCTCCGACGACCAGCTTGCGTCGCGCCACCGGCCGCTCTCGCCTCACACGGTTCTCCATGTCGCCTCCGTTCTCGTCCGCACCGAGCACATGTCGGCAGCAGTGTCGCCAACGTACCTCGGCACCGCGATCGGCGTCACCCGCATCGCGAGCACGACTGCCCCAACGTGCAGCCGACGCCGGCTCGGGCCACGACTCAATCGGTGACGTCCCAAGGGGCGACCCAGTCACCATCAAGCCGGAACGACAGCTGGCCGTCGTCTTCCAACCTCTTCGCGACGTGCAACTCACCCACGCCGCCGCCGTAACGCTTCGCCGCGTCGGCGAAGACACCGCGGGCAGCTGCGGTCATCGGGAGTTCGGCGCCCACAGCCGACTGGAGCTCCTCGACGAGACCCAAATCCTTCAGACAGAGCGCCAGCGTGAAGCTGGGGTCGTAGTGCCCGGCGAAGATGGACGGCGCATCGTGGCGGGCCACGAACGAGTCGCCGACCGAATCGCAGATCGCGTCGTACAGCACGCCGAGCTCAACACCGTTCGCCATGCCGAGCGCGAACCCTTCGCCGATCGTCGCAGCGTGGACGAACCACAGCTGATTGGTCACGAGCTTCACCACGTTGCCCGTTCCGAGGGCTCCACACTCGATGACCCGACCGAGTTCCGACAGCAACGGCACCGCTCGACCCAGGTCGTCGGCCGCTCCACCGGCAAACAGCGTGAGACGCCCCGTTCGCGCCCCATCGACGGCGCCGGTGACCGGGCTGTCGACGACGGTCACCCCAGCGGGCGCCTCCGCGGCAAGCGACTCGACCAACGAGCGGCGGTTGGTGGTCAGGTCGATCCAGAGCGATCCGGCACGTAACGCGGCCAAGGCCCCACCTTCCCGCATCACCGCGTCCACATGTCGCGGCTCGGGCAGTGAGGTGAGCAAGACGTCGACCTCGCCTGCGACCTCCTCGGCAGACCTCGCCGCCGTTGCACCCGCTGCGGCGACCTCGTCCACCGCGTCGCGCCGGAGGTCGTACGCGACGACGCCGTATCCGGCTTCGACCAGCCGAAGGCACATCGGTCGGCCCATGTTCCCGAGGCCGATGAACCCGATTCGGGGACGAGCGAGCGAGTCGTTCATGCCAGGTTCCCAGCGGGAAGATGGCCATGTTCGGTGCCGGGCCGGTGCACGGCGCGGAGCCTCCGCAAGCGACTGTGCACCTGATCGCGGTCGATCGTGCAGAGCCGGAGGTGCCGGCGACCAGTCGTACCGCTGATGGCGCTCCGGCCGTGCATCACCCGCTGGTTGTCGTAGACGATCGCTTCACCCGCCGCGAGCCGGCGGTGATAGGCGAACTCGTCACCACGAGCTGCGCGGGCGAACCGCATCAGCGCCCGGTACACCGCGTCCATCTCGTCGACCGGAAGCGCCAACGGTGCCATCGAGCGTTCGTGGAAGCGGATGCCGCACACGCGACCGCTCGCGTCGAGCCGGATGACCGGAGCGTCGGCGCGCAAATGCACTTCGGCGCCCTGTTCGACCGCCTGGTCACGAACATGCAGGTAAGGAATCGGCGTCCGAACGAGCAGCTCGAACGCCTCGGGTGCAACGTGCGACAGTTCGACGGCGATCGCGAACCCGTCGACGATCGTCGACGCTCCACCATCGCCATCGCTCGGCGAGACGCAGTGCAGGATGCTGACGCCCGACGGCCCATAGCGATACGGATCGTCAGTGTGCGGGTCGAGCGCCGCCTGCGACTGTGACGGAGTGAACGGATCGGGTTCGCTCACGATGTCGAACAGGCGTCCGAAGTCGGTCTCGCGGACAGGTCCGAGCAGCTCCGCCAACCGCTCGGTGTCGTCGGGCTGCAGCCCGTCCACGATGGCGAACCCGTCGCGAGCGATCGCCTCGACGAGCAGGTGATGCGATGGCGCACCCGGTTCCACTTCGCCGAACACGAACCGGTCGGGCTCGTGCCCGGCCCGCCAGGGACGCCAACACACGTCGGGTTCTGCAGGCGACGCGCCGGCCAGAACCGTCGGTGGGAAGTCATCGACGACGCCGTCGCTGAACTGCACGCGCACGACGCCGTCTGGTCCGACCTGCGCCGAACGGATCACGAGGTCCTCGGGCAACTCGGCGACCGACGCCTCGCGATCGAGCGTCGCACGATCACCGCTCGACGGGCAGTTGTCGCGCAACCAGAAGCGGTTGTAACGACCGATCTGCCCGTCGGCCGACACGACCTCGATCTCGTGCGCGTCCCCGGCGACGCGCACCGTGACGTTCGGCGAGACCTGATCGACGGTGGAGCTCATCGTCACACGGTACGGCCCGGTGCAGCATCGGCCCGATGCCGGAGCTGCCCCGACTGCGAAACCGCGATTCCGACGGCGCCCGCTGCGACCTAGCGTCGTCACCATGCCGGTGAACGAGTTCGGTCAGCCCGTCGGACCCTCGCTCGGAGCGTGGACACCGCCATCGGCCGCGCCTACCCGGACCCTCGCGGGCGACTGGGCCACCGTCCGACGCTGGACCAGCACCGACGCCGAACCGCTCCTCGCCGGATTCCGACGCTCGGCCGACGACCTCTGGACCTACATGCCATGGGGACCGTTCCAGAGTCCGGACGGCTTGGCCCAGGTCTACGACGGACTCAGCGCCTCGCAAACCGCTGTCCCGTTCACGATCCTCGTCGACGGGGTCCCCCAGGGCGTCGCCGCATACCTCCGGATCGCACTGCGCGACGGCGCCATCGAGATCGGTTCGATCACGTACTCGAGCGCGCTGCAACGCACGGCCGCCGCCACCGAAGCGATGTCGATGATGATCGATGCCGCCTTCGATGCCGGGTTCCGTCGAGTCGAGTGGAAGTGCGACGACCTCAACGCGCCGTCTCGCCGGGCGGCGGAGCGACTCGGGTTCGTGTTCGAAGGCACGTTCCGAAACGCCACGCACTACAAGGGCCGCAGCCGCGACACCGCCTGGTTTGCGATCACCGCCGACGACTGGCCGCCGGTCCGGACACGACATGCGGCGTGGCTCGACCCTGCGAACTTCGACGAATCGGGCGACCAACGAACGAGGCTCGCGACCGACATCGGATGAATTGACCGTACAATTCGACCCATGTCCACCACCCGACCGCTCGCTGCACTGTTCGCCGCCGCTCTCGCACTGTCCGCCTGCGGTGGAAGTGACGCCGACTCATCCGGACCGACAGATGCCCCGGTTGAGGAGACTCCGGCAGGCATTCGCGTTGTCGCACCCGAGCAAGCGGCGGACACCATCGCCAACCCGCCGGTCGACCTCGTGATCCTCGACGTACGAACGGTCGAGGAATTCGAAGAAGCCCGTCTCGAGGGCGCCGTGATGCTCGACTTCTACCGCGACGACTTCGCCGAGGCGCTGGCGGAGTTCGACCCCGACGTCCCCTACGTCCTCTACTGCCGCTCCGGAAACCGGAGCAGCGGCGCCCGAGCAATCATGGCCGAACTCGGCTTCACCGACGTCGAGGACGTCGACGGCGGCATCGTCAGCTGGATCGACGCCGGCCTGCCCGTCGTCAGCGGCTGACCGTCGGCGCCTCCAGGACGCCTCAGACGCCGAAGCGTCGACCGCTGATCGAGTGTGGCGTCAGTCGGACGTAGGTCGGCTTGTGGCCGACCTGCCACGTCGCCACCTCCAGGTCGAGCGAGTCGAGCAGATCGTCATGGCGGAGCAACGGAGTCGCGGTGCCCTTGAGCACGATGCTCCACACCAACTGAGCACGCGCCGCCACATGATCGACCTCGAACGTGCATGACACTCCGTCACCGATCAAGGTGCGCTTCGTTCCCACCGCCGTTCTGAAGACGATCGTCCCGCCGTCGACCGCGAAGTTGACCGGGAACACCTCGATCTCGTCGTCGCCCGGGAGCGCGATCCGACCGACCGGCGACACCCGGAGCAACTCCCAGCACTCCGGCACGGTGAGGCGCTCGACGTAGGGTGCGGCGTCATCGACCGATGTCGCGTCATCACCCGTGGACTCAGCTCCCATCCGGAATCACCGCCACTGCGACCGGGCTGCGATGCAACACCTGCATCGACACCGAGCCGAGAATCGCCGCACTCACACCCGAATGACCGCGCTGGCCCACCACGACGAGATCGCTCGACTCGGCCTCCTCCAGCAGGGTCGCCGCCGGGTCCGCGAACACGAAACGCCGCTCGAACGGCACACCATCGGGGTCAGCCTCCACCTCGTCGAGGATCTCGTCGAACCGATCCCGGGCCTGACGGTGCTCATCGCTGTAGTGCTGGGCAACGGCGACGAAGCCCGATTTCGATGGCATCCACGCGCCAACCACGAGCATCTCGCAGCCCTCGGGAGCGAACTCCATCGCCCAGGCAAGCGCGCGTCGCGACCGATCAGAACCATCCAGTCCGACAACGATTCGCCGCACCGCCCGCTGCGGCGCGGTTGCGGGCACCACGACGGTCGGCACGGTCGCGTGCGCAGCGCACTGCGAGCTCACCGAGCCCAGCAGCAACCGCCGAAATCCTCCCATCCCCCGAGAGCCGACGACGACCAAACTCGAGTCCACTGCCTCGTCGAGCAGGACGTTGACTGCGGCGCCTCGCACCACGCTCGACCCCAGCGAAACGCCGCGCTCGGCAGCCGACGCCTCGATCTCGCCGATGTCACCACTCACGGCCGGGGGCACGAAGTCCTCCATCGCCTCCGAAGGAAACGGAAAGTCGAGCGCGGGAATGTCCCACCCTCGTACCACGACCACGTCGACGTCACGCCCCGTGGCCTGTTCCAGTGCCCACCTCGCGGCGTGCGAGGCGCCGCCGGACCCGTCGTGTCCGACCGTCCATCGCCGTGTCAGCGCACTCATCATTGGAAACCGTGACCATTTCGTCGCATGGTTCCATCGAACAGACCGAGCGGTCTCTTGCGAAAGGGCCGAACGTCACCTTCGTCACCGGGACCTTTGTCTCTGTCGGTGACTGATTTCTGCGAGCACGCTGGCAAGACACCAGCCGCGTCACACGCGGCGACCATCGAGAGGAGATCCTGTGTATCGAACGATCGCCGTCGGCACCGACGGCTCGAAGCAAGCGCTCGCCGCGATTCGCACTGCGAGCCGACTCGCGACACTCAGCGGGCTCTCGCGGCTCCACGTCATCAGCGCTGGACGCGCCTATTCGCCCCAGGAGGTGTCGCACATCCGAGCGTCGCTCCCCGAGGAGTTCCGTGACCTGGTGGGGCCGCATCTCGACACCCAAGACCGCTTCGACGGAGCACGAGAGATCCTCGGTCCCGACCTCGAGATGATCGCCCACCCGACGAGCGGCGAACCGGCGGACGCGATCCTCCGAGTGGCCGAGGAGATCGGCGCGGATCTGATCGTGGTCGGCGCCCGGGGACTCGGAGCCGTCGAGCGCTTCGTCCGCGGATCGGTATCGACGAGAGTCGCACAACACTCGACGTGCGACGTTCTCATCGTCGAACACGACCGGTGACGCCCGCGTCGCCGACGGCATGACCTTCGGCCCTACCGCAGCATCGCATGTCGGCAGAAGATCGTCGTGTGACTCCTCCCAACTTGCGACACGACGACCTCCGGCTCTGGGTGAAGGAGGTGACCGAACTCTGCCGTCCCGATGCCGTCCGGTGGTGCGACGGCTCGCCAGAGGAATACGAACGCCTCTGCGACGAGATGGTCGACTCCGGCACCTTCACCCGGTTGAACCCGGAGATCAGGCCGAACAGCTTCCTCGCCCGCAGTGATCCGAGCGACGTCGCTCGCGTCGAAGACCGCACCTTCATCTGTACCCGCAATCCAGTCGACGCCGGACCCACCAACAACTGGGCCGACCCCGGCGAGATGCGGGCCACGCTCAATGAGCTGTTCGACGGCTGCATGCGGGGGCGCACGATGTACGTCATCCCCTTCAGCATGGGACCACTGGGCTCGGACATCGCCCAGATCGGCGTCGAGATCACCGACTCGCCGTACGTCGTCGTCAACATGGCACTGATGACCCGGATGGGTTCGGCCGTCCTCGATGTGCTCGACGCCGACGGCCGGTTCATTCCATGCCTGCACTCGGTCGGCCGACCGCTCGACCCCGGCGACACCGACGTGGCCTGGCCGTGCGACCCGGAAACGAAATACATCGTCCACTTCGAAGACGACTACTCGATCTGGAGCTACGGCAGCGGCTACGGCGGCAACGCGCTGCTCGGCAAGAAGTGTCTTGCGCTCCGCATCGCGTCGATGATGGGCCGCGACGAGGGTTGGCTGGCCGAGCACATGCTGCTGATGGGCGTGACAGAACCCGACGGTGCGAAGACCTACGTCGCTGCGGCCTTCCCCTCGCAGTGTGGCAAGACCAACTTCGCGATGGTCGAGCCGCCGCCGTCGATGCGAGCCGCCGGTTGGAAGATCACGACCGTCGGCGACGACATCGCCTGGATCAAGCCGGGTCCCGACGGCGATCTCCGCGCCATCAACCCTGAAGCCGGCTACTTCGGCGTGGCGCCCGGGACCTCGACGGCGACGAATCCAGCTGCGATGGCGACGATCACCGAGAACACGATCTTCACCAACGTCGCACTGACCGACGAGGGAGACGTGTGGTGGGAGGGCCACGACGACCCACCTCCCGCACACGCGATCGACTGGCGCGGCGGCGACTGGACGCCCGACGCCGATCGTCCAGCGGCGCACCCGAACGCGCGCTTCACCGTCTCGGCAGCCCAGAACCCGGTGATCGACCCAGCGTGGGAGGATCCCGCCGGCGTCCCGATCGACGCCTTCGTGTTCGGCGGTCGCCGCTCGGGCACGATGCCGCTCGTCGTCCAATCGCTCAACTGGGCGTTCGGCGTGTACCTCGCCGCCACCATGGGCTCGGAGACGACCGCCGCAGCATTCGGCCAACAAGGCGTGGTGCGGCGAGACCCGTACGCCATGCTCCCCTTCGCCGGGTACCACGTGGGCGACTACATCAATCACTGGCTGTCGTTCGGACGCTCCATCGAACGACCCCCGCGCATCTTCGCCGTCAACTGGTTCCGCCGGGACGAGAACGGGACGTTCGTGTGGCCCGGCTTCGGAGAGAACGTCCGGGTGCTCGAATGGATCGTGCGACGCGCCAGCGGCGCCGCACCCGGCCTCGAGAGCCCGCTCGGGTGGATGCCACGCCACCGAGACCTCGACTGGACCGGTCTCGACGAATTCACCGAGGCCGACTTCACGAGCTGTATGTCGATCGACCGAGCAGAGTGGGAAGCCGAGCTGCTCGAGCACGAGGCACTGTTCATGAAGCTGCACGATCGCATCCCGACCGAGATGGCCGCGATGCGCCAACTGGTCGCCTCATCGTTGTGGAGAGCTCCCGAACACTGGGAGATGAACCCCGACCCCACCTGAGTGCACGTCGAGCCAACACCCCCGGAGAACGAGATGTCCAACGATCCCACCACCGGCCGAACCGGAGCGAGCTCCGGCGGCCTCGTCGCCCGCGGCCCCGTCGTCGTCGGCACCGACGGTTCGCCCGAGGCCGCTCGCGGTCTCGAGTTCGCCGCCGACCTCGCACACACCGTCGGCGCCGAGGTGATCGCCGTCCACGCGTACGGCCTGGTCGGCAACCGCGGCAACTGGCGTGACGGCGTCGAGGCGCGCGAACGAGCGGCCGACGAAGCGATGGCCACCGAGTGGTGTGAACCGCTCGCCGATCGACCGGGCCTGAAGTGGCGATGGACCTGCGTGCAAGGCAGCGCGGCGCGCGGGCTGCTCCGGGAGGCAGAACGAGTCGACGCGGCGTTCGTCGTGGTCGCGACGCACGGCGCCGGCGGCAGCGGCCGCTCGATGCTCGGCAGCACCAGCGCTGACATCGTGCTGCACAGCCAGTGCCCCGTGGTCGTCGTGCCTCCCGACCGAGAGCACCGACACCGCCGTGCCGGATCCGCTGCCGTCGAGCAGTGAACCGGGCGGCGGCGCTTCGATCCCTGGCCGCACCGTGCCGTACGTTCTGGCGATGGCACTCGACGCACTCCCAGCGGAACACATCGGCACCCTCACGGCGACCACCAACGACGTGAAGCGGCCGGTCGTGGCCGGCGGACCGTTCGGCACGAAGGTCGTCGCCACCGTCACAGAGGCAACCTTCGTCGGCCCCAAGGTCAACGCGTCGCTGCCCGACGGTGTCGCTGCTGGTGATTGGCTCACCATTCGAGCCGACCAGAGCTTCTCGCTCGACGTGCGCCTGTCGCTGCGCACCGACGACGGCGCCCACATCTACGTCACGTACACCGGACTCGGCTCGCCGAACGACGACGGCTCGGCGAGCATCAAGACAGCTCCCCGGTTCGAGACCGGTGACGAGCGCTACGCCTGGCTGAACAATCTGTTCTGCGTGGCGATCGGCTCCACGACCGACGCAGGCGTCCAGTACGAGGTGTACGCGCTCTGACGCTCAGTTGAGCCAGTTCGGCTTCAACAGGCCGAAGTGCTCCTGAGCGACGCGTTCGGCGGTCTGTAGCGCCCCTTCAGCCCAACCCTGGTCGGAGGAGTACGTCGAACCGCACACGTGGAGCGGCAACGACGGGTCAGGGTGGATCATCCGGTCTTCCACCGCCTGGACGTCGACGCCGACGTTCCACGTCGAGAACGCACCGCCGAAGGGGTCCTTGGTCCAATCCATGTACGCCGCTGACGTGGGTGCCGGGATCGTGGCCCCCGGATGCATCTCGGCGAGCTGGCGCAGCACCTCATCGACCATTCCCTGGCTGGCCGTCTGCTCAGCCCAGTTCTTCGGCACGTTCGGCGCAGTGTTCGTGAAGCGCGTCCCGCCCTCGAGACCCTGCCAGTACGTGGTCGCCAACGTATCGTTGTACGACGCCATCATCAGGCCGTCCCCTCCCGACGCAGGTGGATCGAAGTACCAACACTGGCCGAGCGGCAGATCGGTGCTGCTCGCGCCCGAAGTGATGCCGACGTCGTTCCACCACGGGCGGTCGAAGGTGAGGAAGATCTTCATCACCTTGCGTCCGGTGACCGACGACATCACCGACTTCATCGACTCGTGGCCAATCGCGACGCAGTGGGGCGCGAGCAGATCGAGGGCACGCTGCGGCATCGCCAGCACCACGCGCCCTGCTGTGTACGGCGTCGCGCCGACACCGGGGTGGACGTCGAGAGAGAACGGTTCGAGCGGCGGTTTCGTGACGCCCGTGACCGGCGTGTTCAACTGGACCAGACCCCCAGCTCGGCCGAATTCGTCGGCGAGCTGCTTCGGGAGCTGGTCGTAGCCCCCGACCAGGGTTCGGTAGGCCGCCGCTCCATCGCCGAGGAACCAGGGCAATGCCTCGGCGCAGTTCCAGTTCGCCACTTCGAAGAAGTGGCCGACGACGTCGTGCAGGTAGCTGAACGCCTCGTTGCTCATGTTCATCAGCAGGAAGTTCCAGAACCCCAGATCGTTGAGGCGCCG
>JBGCFW010000338.1:0-15138 GCA_045107155.1 Ilumatobacter sp.
GTCTCGGTGTCCTGCTCGTCGCCCGTTTCGTGTGGGGGCTGGGGGCGTGGGCACCGTCGGGGCGGAGGGTTGCGAACGCTCGAGCCCTCTACACAGGCGACCGGATGGCCCGCGTCGTCTCGCTGTTCACCGCGGCGTTCCTGATCGGTCCGATCGTGGTCCCCTTCGTGGGCGAGGCGATTCTGCTCGTCGGTTCCTGGCGAGCCGTCTTTCTCGCAGGTGTCGCGCTCGCAGCCGTTGCGGTGGTGTGGACCATCCGGTTCGGCGAGACGATGGCGCCTCAACACCGACGCCCGATCCGGCTCTCGCCGTTCGCCGAGGCGTTCGGCTCGGTCGTCGGCGCACCGGTCACCCGTTGGTCGGTGATCGCCACGACGATGTTCACTGCGCAGTTCTTCACATGGCTCGGGAGTGCGCAACCCATCTTCGACCGGGTGTACGACCGCGATGCCCAGTTCACGATCTTCTTCGGGTTCTCGGGTGCGGGCATGGCCGCGGCGCTCCTGGTGAGCAACCGTCTGATCGACCGGTTCGGGGTGCGTCGGGTGTCTCGCTCGGCGGCGACGTGCCATGTCGCTGCGTCGATCCTGATCCTCGGTCCCGTCCTCGTCGCCGACGGAGTTCCGGCACTCGGGTGGTTCTTCGGTTGGGCGCTGCTCGTCAATGCGATGACGATGGTCATCGGACCGATGGTCTCGTCGCTCGCGATGGAGCCGATGGCGGCCAAGGCGGGGACCGCGAGTGCCATCCTCGGCCTGAGCCAGCTCGGGTTCGGCGGGCTCCTCGCAGCGGTCGTCGACGCTCGGGTCGGCGGCACGGTCACGCCACTCGTCGTCGGCGCGATCTGCTTCGGTGTGCCGGGTCTCGGCGCGATCCTGTTGGCAACGCGTGCTGCCGCACCGTCGCCCGAGGCCGTTTCGCCGGCAGCCGCCCCCAGTTGATTCGTCTCGCACCCGACGCCGCTGTCAAGGGCTTCTGGCCCACGGACCGCAGCTGCTTGGCGCGGACCCGCATCGGCGAGGGCGCGGTGGAGTCAGCGGCGGCGACGGTTCGAACGGCGGCGAGCGCCAGCAGGTTCGAGCTTCGCTTGTGCGACCGGGAGCTCGGTCTCGGTCGAGAGGTTCGGCGTGGGCACCGTCGAGTGGGGGAACCCCATGGCGTTCACGAAGAGCTCCTGGAAGCGGGGTTCGGTCGCGGTTTCGATCTTCTCGACACGCCGGGCAGCGTCCTCGATCTCACGTCGCTGCGCTGCCGACACGAGGGCCCGGACGGCACCGGCGCCCGCAGCGTTGCCGACGGCCGCCACCTGTGCGACGGGAACGTCGGGCACCAGGCCGAGCACTTTCGCGTAGAGCGGATCGATGTGTGCACCGAACGCGCCGGCGAGGCGCACGGTGCCGATCGCGTCGGGGTCCGTTCGCCCGGCGTGTTCGCACAGCAGGTCGATCCCGGCGCGCAGTGCTGCCTTCGCGAGCTGGATCGCCCGCACGTCATCCTGGGTCACGTTGACGTTCTCGGCCGGGTCGTCGGAGTCGCCGAACAGCCGATACGAGAACGTGCGTCCATCGGGGAACACCCGGTCGGTCTTGCTGGGTCCGTCCGAGCGGATGGTGCCGTCGACGTCGAGGAGGCCGGCCAGGAAGAGCTCGCCCATGACCTCGATGATCCCCGAGCCGCAGATGCCCGAGATGTCGAGTTTCATCGTCTGGAGGTCGAACAGTGGATCGTCAGACCACGCGTCGGCTCCGATGACCCGGACCCGCGGCTCGAGGGTGTCCCGATCGATGCGTACCCGCTCGATGGCGCCGGCCGTCGCTCGCATGCCCGCCGAGATCTGTGCCCCCTCGAAGGCCGGACCGGTGGGGCTCGAAGCAGCGAGCACGTGATCGGCGTTGCCGAACACGATCTCTGCGTTGGTGCCCACGTCGACGAGCAGCTGGATCGCATCGTCGCGATGGGGGCCTTCGGCGAGGATCGCACCGGCGGTGTCGGCACCGACGTGGCCGGCGATGCACGGCAACAGATACGCCGATGAGAAGGGGGCGTCGATGTCGAGGTCACCGGCCCGAATCGTGACGGCGCTGTCGGTCGCGAGCAGGAACGGGGCCTGACCGAGCGGTGTCGGGTCGATGCCCAGGATCACGTGATGCATGATCGGGTTGCCCACGATGGTGATATCGAGCACGCGATCCCGTTCGAGCTCGGCGTCGGCCGCGAGCTCGCCGACCATCGTGTCGAGTGCGGTGCGGATCGCTCTCGTGAGCTCGACCTCGCCCCCCGGGTTCATCATCACGTACGAGACGCGAGACATGAGGTCGTCGCCGAAGCGGATCTGGGGATTCATGACCCCGCTCGTCGACACGACCTCGCCAGTGGCCAGATCGACGAGGTGCCCGGCGACTGTTGTCGAGCCGACGTCGACGGCGACGCCGAAGGCCTGATCGACGAATCCCGGGTACACGGCACAGACCTCGCGCTGGTGCCGTACCCCGACCGTCACGGAGTTGTCGCCACGTTTGGCAGCGCCCGCGAGTAGCGGGAGAACTCCGATGTCGAAGCGCTCGATCGTGAGGTCGAAGTCGTCGGCCAGCCGTTCGGCGATCTGCTCGGCGAGGCCGCGCAACTCCGAGCTCAGTTCGGCCTTGTCGAGCTCCACGTAGTGCAGCCTCACGAGAGGGTCGATCTCGATGTCGCCCACGTCGACCGACTTGCGCACGACCTGCTGATGTACCTGGCTGGCAGCCGGGATCTCGACGACGACGTCGCCGCACACCTGGGCCATGCAGCCGAGGCGCTGACCCTCGAGGATCGGTCGGCGCCCCTTGTACTCGTCTTCGGCGGTCGTCCAGCCGGTGAGCGCACCCGGATCGGTCGGCACCACCTGGCATCGGCCGCACAGAGAGCGGCCGCCGCAGGTCGAATCGAGGTCGGTGCCGGCGGCTCGTGCCGCGTCGAGCACCGTCGTGCCCTCGGTGACGTCGGCGCTCAACCCCGACGGAGCGAACGAGACACGGAACAACGGGTCCATTTCACGCCCTCCGCGAGCGCTCGCGCGCGGCAGATCCCGGTCGACTGCTCATCGTGTCAGCTCTCTTGGACGCGTGCGCGGCGTCCACCGCGTCGGCGCGGTGCGCCGCCTGCCTCGCCGCCGCTGGCGTCGCCGCCCTCGCGGTTCGCGGCGATCCACGCGCCGCAGTCCTGATCGTTGCCCATCAGCACGTCAGCCGCCTTCACCGCGGCCTTCACCTCGTCGTGGAGCGGGCTCATGATCGCCGAAGTCATTCCGTTCGAGATCGCCATCGACAAGAAGTTGCCCGTGATCGCATGCCGGTTGGGGAGTCCGAAGCTGACGTTCGACGCGCCACAGGTGGTGTTGACCCGCAGCTCGCCCTGCAGGCGTCGGAGCAACTTGAACACCTGACGGCCCGCCTGACCGACTGCGCCGATCGGCATCACCAGCGGGTCGACCACCACATCGGACGACGGGATGCCGTAGTCCGATGCGCGGTTGACGATCTTCTTGGCGACCTCGAAGCGCACGTCGGGGTCCTCGCTGATGCCGGTCTCGTCGTTCGAGATCGCCACGACGGCGGCGCCGTACTTCTTCACGAGCGGGAGGACGCGCTCCATCTGTTCGTCCTCTCCGGTCACCGAATTGATCAGTGGCTTGCCCTGGTACACCGCACAGCCGGCTTCGAGTGCCTCGATGATGGACGAGTCGATCGACAACGGCACGTCGGTGACGGACTGGACGAGTTGGATCGCTTGAGCGAGCAGCGCCGGTTCATCGGCGAGCGGGATGCCGGCGTTGACGTCGAGCATCTGGGCACCGGCTGCGACCTGAGCGATGGCGTCGGCCGACACTCGATCGAAGTTGCCCTCTTTCATCTCCGCTGCGAGCAACTTGCGTCCCGTCGGGTTGATCCGCTCACCGATCATCACGAACGGTCGGTCGAAGCCGATGACGACCTCTTTCGTTGCGGAGGAGATGACGGTGTCGGTCATGAGGAAGCGTCCTTGTTGTCGTTCGGGCTGTCGTTCGGGCTGTCGTCGAGATCTTCGAGCGTCGGGTGGTCGTTCGAGGCATCGGCGGCGTTGGCGGCGCGACGCTCTGGCGAACGGCCGTCGCCGGATGCGGGTTCGAGCCCACCGTTGGCGACGAGCGCCTCGAGCCGCTCGCGAGGGTAGGCGGCTTCGATCGACGCGCACTCCTGGTCGAGCTGGGCCGCGGTGTCACCCTCGCTGAGCGGTCGCTGCTCGTTGCGCCACTGCTGCACGTAGTCGTCGGTCGACGTGAGTCCCGCAACGGCCGCGGCGCGGTCGATCGCGTGTTGGAAGCGAGCGTGCAACAGCACCTTCTGCTGGTCGTCGGCGGCTCGAGCCGTCAGCTGCGCGGGGATGTCGCGCCACGAGATGACCGACAACGACGGCGAAGCGGCCCGCCCGCGGCGGCGCCCCGTCCGCTCGGTGCGTCGGCGTTCGCGCATGTCGCCCTGGTCGGCGCCCAGCGCCGGGCCCTCGGCGGTGATGTCGGATTCGTCGTTCATCGTCGTACTCCACTCAGTTCGACCATCGTGGTCTCGAGTTCTCCGTACCCACTTCGCTCGACCAGCATCGACAACCCGAGTCGTTCAGCGGCGCGCTCGGCTGCTGCAGACAGTTCGTCGTCGTCGGTCTGGGCGAGGTACACGAGTCGTGTGTAGTTGCCGAAGTACATCGGGAGCAGCTCCGGATGTCGGTCGAGTCCCAGACCCTGCCACACCATTCGGTCGAAGTGTCGCACGAGGAAGTCGGTGAGGTAGAAGCTGCCGATCTCTGCGTCTTGGATCTCGTGGAACCTCCGAGACGTGGCGAAGAACTCGTAGCAGTGGGCGCCGGCGAGCATCTCGACGCCTTCTTCTGCGCACACCGCAGCGAGCAGTCCGCCGGTTCCGCAGTCGGCGTAGGCAACGAAGATCGAGTCGAATCCTCCGTCGCCGACAGCTGATGCTTCGGCGGCGCTGGAAACGAGACCGTCGTCATCGACGAAGTCAGTGCCAGGCTGGTCGATCACGAGGGGCGCGGCGTGTGCCTGGTCCCACCCGCTTCCCCGGGCGCGACGGATTCGTGATCGCACCGCATCGGGGATCTCGGAGGGGCGATTGTGCAAAGACGCCGGCAGGCACTCGATGACCACGTCATCGAGCGCGTTCAGTTGGACGATCGCGAGCAGTTCGCGTGCGAGCGCTCCGCATGCGATGACAAGCGTCCGACGCCCGCGGTCGTCGGGGTCGCTCACGTCAGGCTGCGGACGGGCCGGCCGGCTCGGGAACGCCGCGCCGCGCCATCACGAGCCGCTTCGCCGTCTCCGATGCGACCGCCGCGTCGCGGCAGTAGGCATCGGCACCGATCGCTTCACCGAATTCCTCGTTCAGCGGTGCCCCGCCGACGAGCACGATGTGGTCGTCGCGCTTGTCCTGCTCGATGAGGGTGTCGATCACGACCTTCATGTACGGCATCGTGGTGGTCAGCAGCGCCGACATCCCGACGATGTCGGGCTTGTGCTTCTCGATGGCTGCGAGAAACTCATCGACGTCGGTGTTGATGCCGAGATCGAACACCTCGAAGCCGGCGCCCTCGAGCATCATCGCAACGAGGTTCTTGCCGATGTCGTGGATGTCGCCCTTGACGGTACCGATCACGACACGGCCGATCGGCTCGGCGCCGGTCTCGGCGAGGAGCGGCCGCAGGATGGCCATGCCTGCCTTCATCGCGTTCGCGGCGAGCAGGACTTCGGGGACGAACAAGATGCCGTCGCGGAAGTCCTCGCCGACCACGCGCATCGCCTCGACGAGGGCGTCGTTGAGCACCTTGTCGGCACTCCAGCCGCGGTCGAGCAAGATCGTCGTTCCTTCGGCGATCTCTTCTTTGAGGCCGTCGTAGAGATCGTCATGCATCTGCAGGACGAGTTCGTCGTCGGGCAGTTCGGCGAGGTCGATCTCTTCCTCGCCGTCGTGGGAATTGTCGACATCGGTCATCGCATGTCCTCCAGAAGGTGTGGAACCGGGCCGTCGCGACGGATTCGGTTCATGGGTGATTTCGAGATCACGCCTGACCCCTCTGGGTCGACTCCTCTGAGCAGCGTCGTTTCCATGGTAGCGCCGGGGCGGCACAGGGTCACGCGCGTTCGGTGAGCTGTGGGTTCTGCTCGTCGACCGGCGTGGTCAGCGTTCGTCGGTCGTCGGGGCTCGGAGCAACGCGCCACGCCAACCAGACGTAGACGACGAGACCGGCGAACATCATCACCTCGGCGAGGTTCGTGGTGAACACGCCGACGTCGAGCCAGTCGTGGACCACGCCGGTCGCCAGGCGGTCGAGCGTGTTGGCGAGCGCCCCGCCGATGATCGGGGCCAGCACGAGCGGCCGGTGCTGATGGTCCTGCGTCAACGCGAGCGCGTGGCGGCACACGGCGACACCCACGATGATCAAGAAGAGCGAGCGCACATCGGTTGGATCGACGAACAAGTTGCCGACCTGGAGGTCGGCGCGCTCCGACACCGTGACGAATGGAAGACCGCTCCCGACCTGCACGGCGAGGTACTTCGTCGACAGGTCCAGCACGACGCACACGGCGATCCATCGCAGCGTCGGCCCCTTGAGGGTCGAGGTCACGGCGTTGTGGAGTGACGACACAGACACTCAACGTAGCGACCGGGCCGGCCGCGGGAAAGACTCCGCCGTTCAAGACATCGTCAAGGTTTCCCGAAGGGCACAGGAGCCGACCCGCGACGACGCCGATTTCACGGCGCTCGGGCCGGTTGTTTTCCGGGCTCGCCATCGCTCGTTGCGCGACACTGATGAAGTGTCCGTGACTGTCACGCTCGATGCCTACGTACCGCGGACCGTCGCGGTGTGGCTCGACCAATACCCCGAGCAACAGCATCGGGTCGTCCACGGCACGCTCGCCTCGGCGGACATCTCGGGATTCACGAAGCTCGCTGAACGGTTGGCCGGGGACGGCAAGGTCGGCGGTGAGAATCTGACGTTCGCGCTCAACGAGGTGTTCACCTTGCTGATCGACGAAGCGCAGGCGCTCGGCGGCGACATCTTGAAATTCGGCGGTGACGCACTCCTCATCCTCTTCGACGGTGACGACCACGCGCGCCGCGCCGTGGTCGCGGCCGCGCGCATGCAGAACGCGATCGAGAGCGATCGAGCTCGCGAAGCTGCGGCGGGCATCGCGCTCCGGATGTCGGTGGGCGCCCACACCGGTCCGATCGATCTGTTTCTGGTCGGCGATGACCATCGCGAGCTGATCGTCGCCGGGCCCGGGGCCACGGAAACCGCACGCCTCGAGGACAGTGCCGAGGCTGGCATGGTTCTGGTCGATGCGCCGTGCGTCGGTGCGCTCGCCACCGACCTCAGCACCGACGTCGTCGACCGCGATGCAACGACGGTGCGAGACGACGGCGGCGTGGTGATCGATCGCTCGCAGGCGGCAGCCCTCGAGGTGATGGCCCCACCCGCGTTCGCGGCACCCGCGCCGTCGGGGAGCGCGTTGCCGGAGAGTCTGCGGACCCAGGTCGCAGCGATCGAGGAGATCGGTGGTGAACACCGACGCGCCACCGTCGGGTTCGTGCGCTTTCAGGGAATCGATGACCGCGTCGCTGCCGGTGAGGTGGATGCGGTCGTGGCCGACCTCGACACCCTCGTCCGCCGCACCACCGAGTACACGCAGCGGTTCGCGTCGACGCTGCTCTACTCCGACATCTACTTCGACGGCGGCAAGCTCCTACTGTCGGCGGGGTCCCCGACGTCGTCGGGGCACGACGAGGAATCGATGCTTCGAACCGTGCTCGCGGTGCTCGGTGCCGAGACCGACCTCGAACTGCGCGCGGGCGTCAACGCCGGGCCGATCTTCTCGGGCTTCCTCGGTTCGCCGTCACGGCGGACCTTCACGGTGATGGGCGACGCGGTCAACCTCGCGGCCCGCCTCATGCAGCACGCCGAGCCCGACGCGCTGCTCGCCACCGACGAGCTGGTCGAGGTCGCGGGCCCAGCGTTCGGGTCCGACCCGGTCGAGGCCTTCACGGTGAAGGGCAAGACAGCGCCGATCCAAGCCGGCGTCGTGTCGATCGCACAACACCGCGGTGCGGCCGAGACGGCGCGCGACGACATCGCGTTCGTCGGTCGTGCCGATGTGCTCGACACGCTCGTCCGCCTGCGATCCGACGCTGTTGCCGGACGCGGCACAGCGGTAGTCGTGAGCGGTGGCTCGGGGAGCGGAAAGTCGCGACTCGTCCGCGAACTCCTCCGCGTGCCCGACCCGTCCGGACCGATTCGCACGATTCGGCTCCGTTCGTACCCGTACGACGAACTCGATGCCTACGCGACCGGACATCAACTCGCACGTACGCTGCTCGAGCTCGCGCCCGCCGCATCGCCGGCTGAGACCGGCGTTGCGCTCGCAGCACACGTGTCCGAAGTCGCGCCCGAACTCGCGCCGTGGCTGCCGCTGCTCGCAGTGTTCGCGGGGGCCAAGGTCGATCCGACACCGGAGGTCGACGCGCTGGACCCGGCCTTCCGACGTGATCGCCTCCACCGGGCCGTGCTCGACTACCTCGACGCCGTGCTCCCCGAGGCGGCCGTACTCGTGATCGAGGACTCGCATCACCTCGACGACGAGATGACCGAGTTCGTCACCTGGATGGCGTCGTTGGTGCTCGCCGATCGACCCTGGCTCTTCGCACTCACGACGCGCACGCCGGTGACCGAGATCGACCTGACGGGGCTGACGCTTGCGGTACCGCCGCTGCGTGACGACGAGGCCCGGGAACTCGTCCGGCTTGTGGCGGCATCGACATCCGATGGTGGCTCGGAGGCGCTGTCGGACGACGTCGTCGCGAAGGTCGCCGAACGATCCGGTGGCAACCCGCTGTTCCTCCGCGAGCTGGCCATCGACGCCGTCACCCGTGGCGTGGGCGACTCGGATGCGCTGCCCGAGTCGGTCGAGACGTTGCTGACGACGCGCATCGATCAGCTTCCGGCGGCGCTTCGTCTGCAGCTCCGGCGTGCCGCGGTGATCGGTGTGGACTTCTTCGACGACCTGTTGCGAGCGGTCGGTATCGACACGATCGTTCCGTGGGGGCCGGCGTCGGACTTCGTCCAGCTCGCACGGCGCGGCAACATGCGGTTTCGGCAGGCGCTGTTCCGTGACGTCGCCTACGAGGGGTTGCCGTATCGCCACCGGCGCGAGGTGCACGGTGCACTCGCAGACCACTTCATCGATGTCGAAGGCGGCGAGGATCTGGCCACGATCTCCCTGCATCTCCACTTCGCCGAGCGATGGGCGGGGTCGTTCGAGTGGTCGGTGCGCGCCGCCGCAGACGCGGCGGACAAGTTCGCGAACGGCAGTGCCGCTGATCTGTATCAGCGCGCGCTCGCCGACGCAGCACAGGCTGACGAGGGGACGGTCGACGTCGAGCGGCGCCTCGACGCGTTCCGTGCGCTTGGTGAGGTCCTGAACCTCGCCGGCCGCTACTCCGACGCCATCGAAGCCTTCGAGTCGGCTGAACGGCTCGCCCAGCGTCACGAGTTGTCGGTGGCCGTGGCCGGCTTCAAGCAGAAGCAGGCCGAACTGGTGCAGCGCACCGGACGGCCCGACGACGCATTCGAAATGCTGCAGGAAGTCCTCGAGTCGATTCGTGGCGACACCTCACAGGAGGCAGGCGAGATCCGCGCGACATCTCTCTACGAGTGTGCCGCGGTTCGCCATCGTCAGGCTCGCAATGACGAGGCGATCGAACTCGGCCAAGAGGCCGCCGACGTGGCGACGAGTGTCGGCGCAAAGCTGGTCCTGGCCCGCGCCCACATGTTGTTGCACATCGCGAACGTGTACCTCGGGCGTCCGGAAGCGGCAGAGCATCGCGACATCAGCCTGCCGATCTTCGAAGCCGAAGGTGATTCGGTCGGCCAGGGCAACATGTTGAACAACCTCGGCATCGAGGCGTACTACGCGGGCCGGTGGGATGATGCCGCGTCGTTCTACGAACGAAGCCAGGAGGCGCGTGAGCGTTGCGGTGATGTCGTGGGCGCAGCGACGTCGGCGAACAACCTCGCCGAGGTGCTGTCCGATCAGGGGCACCATGCCGATGCGCGGAACCTGCTGGAGAGCGCCCTCGCCGACTGGACCGCATCGGGATTCGCCGTGGGCATCGCGCTCGCGTCGTCGAATCTCGGACGGGCGGCGGCTCGTAGCGGTCGTCATGACGAAGCCGAACGGCTCCTCAGTGACGGCGTCGAACGTCTTTCGTCGCTCGGAGCCGACGACATGGCCGATGACGCACGTGCTCGGCTCGTCGAGAACGCAGTCCTGGCGCAACGGCTCGATGAAGGCGCCGAGCGGGCGAACACGTTGCTCGCGTCCGATCCGCTCCCGCTCGTGGTGGTCGTCACCCGCCGACTGCTCGGACTCGTTTATGCACTGCGAGGACAGTCGACATCCGCGCTGGAGGAGCTCGAGGCGTCTGCGAAGGTCGCCGCCGACGAGGGGTTCGAGTACGAGCGCGTCGTCACCGAGCTGTTGCGTGCAGAGGTGCGTGGTCGGAATCCGTCCGACGACATCGACGATGCGGTCCGTCGGATGGGTCTCGTCGCGGTGCCGGAGCGCACGCTCGTCCAGAGCGCTCGTGCATCGATCGCGATGGGCGCGGTCGAGATCGTCGACGCCGGGCTCGACGAAGACGATGTACGTGTCCGGGCGTTGGCATCGAGTCGGCTGCTCGCCGAGGTGGACCCGTCGACGATTCGCGAGCTGGCGATGCGTGCGACGATTCGCGAGGTGCCGGCTGGAGCGGTCCTCATGCGCCAGGGCGACCCGAGTGACGGTGCGTTCCTGGTGATGAGTGGCAGCTTCGACGTCACTGCGCTGCGTCCTGGGCGCGGCGTCACGTCGGTGGGCTCGGTCGGGCGCGGTGAATGGGTCGGCGAGATCGCGATGCTGAGCGACGACCGACGAGCAGCCACCGTGACGGCGCGCCGAGACAGCCAGGTGCTCGAGCTGGGCCCCCAGGCACTCATCGCGGTGATCAGTAGTCATCCTGCGGTACTCCGCGGCATCACCTCGCGATTGGTGCGGACGCTCTCGTCGGACCGTCCCGACCGTTCGGCGCCCGTGTCGCTTCCGTCGCTTGCGTTCATCGCCATCGACGAGACCGATGCCGTGTCGTCGACAGTCGACGAACTGGTCGCGGCTGCGGTATCGGTCGAGCCATCAGCGAGCGTGTTTCCGGCAGCCACGAGCGATCGCATCGAGATCCAGCGCGCGGAGGAGGCGAGCGATGCGGTGGTGCTCACAGCTGCGACCTCGGGGACCGGACTCGACCAGGTTCGTCTCGCGTGTGCGACGGCCGACGAACTCGTCCTCGTGGTCGACGGCGAGGCCACCCGAGACGGAGCGCTCGACCAGGCGGTTCGAGCGGTGATCGGCACTCGACCGGTCGAGGTGGTCGTCGCCGGTGACTCGTCGAGCGCGGCCGACTGGGTCGGTGCGACTCGGACTCGCCTGCGCCGCCCGGGCGACGATGTTCCTCCGCGCCTTGTTCGTGGGATGTGGGGGCGTTCGGTCGTCGCAGTCCTCGGCGCCGGGGGAGCACGCGCCTTCGCGCATCTCGGCGCGGCGGAAGCCTGGCGGTCCGCCGGTGTGTCGGTTGATGCCGTCGTCGCATCGGGGTCAGGCGCCGTGGTCGGAGCAGTACTCGCTGCGGGAATGTCGACCGCCGATGCCATCGAGGCGTGTCGCTCGGTACTCGTTCCGTCGATCCGATCACTCGGTGTCCGCCCGTCGACGCTCGCATTGTCGTCGGGTGAGCGGCTCGACGATCGGCTCCGCGAGTTGTTCGGTGATCGCCGCTTCACCGACCTCGACCTCGACTTGACGTTGATGGCGACGGACCTCGCGAGCGGTCAGAGCGTCGCGCTGTCCGATGGGCCCGTCTGGGTGGCCGTCCGCGCGAGCGTCGGGACCCCAGGCATCGTTCCTCCGGTGCGACGCGGTGAGCAGTTGTTGGTCGACGGGGGCGTCTCCGACTCGCTCCCGGTGCGCGCGGCCCGACGCGCCCACCCGGGCGCCACGGTGTTGTCGGTCGACATCGCCGTCGACGCGGGGTTCTCGACGGCGCAACTCGACGCGGCGGGTCTGGTCGATGCGACCGCCGAGGCCGAACAGCTCACGTTCGGCCGTCGGCTGATCTCACGGTGGCTTGCTCGCCGCGACACGCGACGTTCCTCGGAGGCACTCACGTTGTCGACCACGATGCGCCGCCTCTCCCACGTCCGCCACGATGCCGCTGATGCGGGTGACATCGTCGTGGCGCCGCCGGTCGATGGATTCGGCGCGCAACAGGTCGATCGGGTCGACGAGTTGATTCGGATCGGGCGACAGGCCACGCGAACCGCCATCGAGCGCGACGCGATCGCTGCGCCCGACTGATCGTCAACGTTCCGTCTGGGCGCGTCGGCCGACCCGCCGTCGCCGACGCCGGTTCGCCGCTTTCCGTGGCGGTCGAGGTCATTCTTGACACCCGCTGTGCATGAATCTTAGCGATCTTCTCGCATTGGCGAGCCCGGAGGTCGTAGGGTCCCACCGAACGTCGGGACGGGAGATCTGATGACGGGCACGGGTAGCAGTGTGAGCGCGGGCAGCGACACGCAAGGCGGACGAACGAACACGACGCGGCGCGGCAGCGGCGCGCGGTTGCGCAGATTCGCGGCGATCGCGTCGACGATGGCCGTGGGCGCCTCGGTGCTGGCGTTGCCGTCGCCACCGGTCGCTGCCCAGGTGATCATCCCCGGTGCCACCACGTTCACCGAGCCGTTCGATGACGACAACTTCCAGGACTTCTCCGCGAGCACGGCCCGGTGGAACGACGGCTTCCTCTCCCTCCCACTGGCGAGGCCCGTCTACGGCGGTCTGCGGAACAACTCCGTCCAAGTGAGTCCCGACATGGACGCGTTCGCCGACCTGGCGGTTGGCGACCTCGACGGTGACGGGAACGACGACATCGTGGCCGTGAGCGACGGAGCGACGCGGTGGTACGCGGGCGACGGCACGACGGATCCGTTCACCGGCGCCGTCGGTGTCGACATCGGCCCGGCGCACGGCCCTGCCGTCGACGTCGAACTCGCGGACGTCGAAGGTGACGGCGACCTCGACGTCATCGTCGTGTACCCGGCGGGAACCCCCGGCCTGGTGATCCACGAGAACAGCGGCACCTCCACTCCGTTCTCGACCGATGCGCCGCGCCTCGTCTCGAACGCGGTCGGACACACCCAGGTGGTCGCCGGGTTCTTCAACGACGACGCCGACATCGACATCGTCACCTTCGGCCAGGACATCTGGTATTTCCAGAACCAGGGGAACGCCACCCCGTTCTCGGCCCAGTTCCCGACGATCGTCAGCAACGACAACGCGACCATCGGCGTGCCGACCGACCTGAACCGCGACGGTGAGCTCGACCTCGTGGTCGGCATGGAGAACGGTGACGTCCGCTGGTTCGGCAACGACGACGGCGCCGGAGCATTCAGCACGTCTGGGCCGTTCGAGCTGGTGCGCTCGGGTGCAGGCACTGCGATCACCGAGTTGGCCGTCGGTGACCTCGACGTCAACGGCACCCTCGAGGTGTTCATCGAGGAGTTTGGCGGAGGTGCCTCGGAGATCGGGCTCATGGAGTTCGACGAAAGCGGTGACTTCGTCGACTCTGGCACCCAGGGCATGGCCGCCGACCCCGGCTTTGTCGTCACCGACGTCGAGATCTACGACATGGACAACGACGGCGACCGCGACATCGTCCAGATCGGCAACGACGGGTCCTTCTACGAGTTTCGCTGGTTCCGCAACGACGGCATCGCCGAGTGGTGGACCACGGCCGCGCCCCTCGAGGTGTCACGGAGCTCGGCGACGTTCCTGAGCCAGCTCGCGATCGCCGACTTCGATCGTGATGGCGACTTCGACTCCGTCGTCGCCGCATCCGGCAGCCCGAACCCGGCGTTCGACATCCTCCGCTACTTCGAGCACGTTGGCTCGACGTCTCCCTTCATCGACGCCGGATCATCGTTGACCAATCCTGCAGACATCGCCGACGTCGAGTCGCTTGACATCGACGGTGACGGCGACCTCGACTTCGCGGTGAGCCCGGGGAACGGCTCCAACGTCCAGGTGTACTTGAACAACGCCGACGGGACGTTCGCCAATCCGGTCGGCGTTGGCGGCAACGGAGTGCGGGTGTTCGATGATCTCCACGTCGGTGACTACAACCTCGACGGGGTGTCCGACGCGGCCGTCGTCGGCGCGAACCCGGATCCTGCGAACAACGAGATCGTCTTCGTCGGCTCGGCAGGCACGCCTGGCGTACTCACGACCCCTGTCACCACGCCTGCGCCGAACGCCATCAGCGTGCTGCTCGCCGACGTGGACGGCGACGGCGCCGACGACCTCGTGGTCGGTACGGACGGCACCAACGCGTCCACGGTGACCCTCAACGACCGCGTCGGTCCCGACTTCTACGACAACGGAGCGATTCTCACGCTCGACAATCTCGCAGGCGCCGTCGTCCGTCTCCTCGACGCAGGCGACACCGACGGCGATGGGCTCGAAGACATCCTCGGTTCCGTGGTCGGCGGCTCCAATTTCGCCTACTGGCTGGGCTCCGATCTCGGCAACCGGCTCGATCTCGGCGGCGCCGAGCCGACCCGATTCGCCGCGTTCTTCGACCGGAGCAACGACGGTGACCTTGACGTGTTCACTCAGGACGAAAACGGCACCGTCCTGCTGTACACCAGCTTTGGTTCGTTCATCGTCGGGTCACCGCAGGTGATCGGCCTCGGCGCCGACTCGGCGAGTGGCGTTGAGGTGGCTGACGGTCGCGTCGTGTTCAACGACGGCGGGACGCTCACGGTCATTGCCAGCGATGGGCTCAATTCCCAAATCGTGCTCCCGACCGGCGGCCAGACCGACGGGTTCGTGGTGGGAGACTTCGACGGCGACGGTGACGAGGACCTCCAGGTGTTCGAGCCGGTCGGGGGCCGGCGATTCGAGAACATCTCGACAGGTCCACCGCGGACCGCCGACCGGGATGCGGCGCAATTGATCTCCAACACGGT
>JBGCFW010000339.1:0-24584 GCA_045107155.1 Ilumatobacter sp.
GCCGCTGCGGTCGACTCCATCCAGAGTCAGGCCAAGGACGTCGACGACAAGTCCGACATCGCCTCGGTCGCCACCATCTCGGCCGCTGACGCTTCCGTCGGCGAAGTCATCGCCGACGCAATCGACAAGGTCGGCAAGGACGGCGTCGTGACCGTCGAAGAGTCGAACACGTTCGGCACCGAGCTCGACTTCACCGAGGGCATGCAGTTCGACAAGGGCTACCTTTCCCCGTACTTCGTGACCGACGCCGAGCGCCAGGAAGTCGTCCTCGACGACGCGTCCATCCTGCTGCACAGCGCGAAGATCTCGACCGTCCAGACGATGCTGCCGACCCTCGAGGCCGTCATGCAGACCGGCAAGCCGCTGGTCATCATCGCCGAGGACATCGAAGGCGAAGCACTCGCCACCCTCGTGGTGAACAAGATCCGCGGCACGTTCAACGCTGCTGCGGTGAAGGCACCGGGCTTCGGCGACCGCCGCAAGGCAATGCTGCAGGACATGGCCGTGCTCACCGGTGGCCAGGTCATCAGCGAAGAAGTCGGCCTCAAGCTCGACAACGTGACGCTCGACCTGCTCGGCACCGCCAAGCGCGTCGTGATCACCAAGGACAACACGACCATCGTCGACGGTGGTGGCGAGTCCGATGACATCGAAGGCCGCGTCAACCAGATCAAGGCCGAGATCGACAACACCGATTCCGACTGGGACCGTGAGAAGCTCCAGGAGCGCCTCGCGAAGCTCGCCGGCGGTGTGGCACTGATCAAGGTCGGCGCCGCCACCGAGGTCGAGCTCAAGGAGAAGAAGCACCGCATCGAAGACGCCGTGTCGTCGGTCCGTGCAGCGATCGAGGAAGGTGTGGTCGCCGGTGGCGGTACCGCCCTCATCCGTGCCCGCAGCGCCGTCGCTGCTGTCGTGGACACCCTCGACGGTGACGAGAAGACCGGTGCCAAGACCGTGTGGGCGGCGCTCACCGCTCCGGGACTCAACATCGCCAACAACGCCGGCCGCGAAGGCGCCGGTGTGGTGAAGGAAGTCGAAGCAGCCGAGGGCTCGAACGGCATGAACGCCGCGACGGGCGAGATGATGGACCTGCTCGCTGCAGGCATCATCGACCCCGCAAAGGTGACCCGTGCGGGCCTCCAGAACGCTGCCTCGATCGCCGCGATGGTCCTCACCACCGAGTGCCTCGTCGCCGACGAGCCCGAAGATGACGCTGCTGGTGGCGGCATGCCCGGCGGCATGGGCGGCATGGGCGGCATGATGTGATGACCTGCTGAGGCCACGCGCCTCTGCAGTGAATCCCAACGCTCGAACGGGCGGATCGGCACCAGCCGGTCCGCCCGTTTCGCGTCCCGGGTGCCGACGCCGACATCCGTCGATCCGTGGACGTACGAGCGCCGTCGGGTTCGGGGTCGTGGGTACGATCCGACTCATGCTGAAGCAGACGAATGGTGCGAATCGACCGTTCTGGATGCATCAACTGGTCGAGTACCTGTTGGGAGCCGTGTTCATCTCGACGGCGCTCGGGAGTTCCACGCCGCTGATTCCCTCCGCGATCGGCGCGATCGTGATTGTGAACGCAGCGATTGCCGTCGGGCCGGGCGGCGCGTTCCGGCTGATCCATCGCCGGACGCACAAGTACGTCGACATGGTGATCATGGCGCTGATCGTCTTCGCGGTCGTGCAGCCGTTCGTGTCGATCGATGCCAACGCGCGTCTCGTGATGGGCCTCCTCGGCGTGGTCTTCGCCTTCGTCTGGTACAACAGCGACTTCGCCACAAAGGACGAACGCCAGACGCGTCGAGTCAAGACCGCACGGCCTGACGCCGAGGCCACCGGCCGGAGCGCTGGGCGCACTGCTGCAGAGGGCTATCTCGCCGCCAAGCGTCTCAAGAAGGCCGTCACCGACAAGCGTTCCGAGCCAGAGTGACCACGGCACCTCGACGCCCCGGTGGCCGCCAGCGCGTGCCACGACCTGCGAACGTCGTCGTCGAGTACGACCCGCCATGGCCGGAGGGGTCGCGCTGGACGACTCCCGAGGTCGTCGCGCCGGTGACACCGAGCTTTGCGCCCGTCGTTCCGACGTTTCCCGATGCGCGTCCGTCCGCGGTGCTCGTCGTGCTCGCCGACGGACCTCAGGGCGCCGAGGTCTTGTTGACGCGCCGTTCGATGCAGCTTCGCAACCACAAAGGTGAGATGAGCTTTCCCGGTGGCCGCTGCGACCCGGGGGAGACGCCGCGGGAGACCGCGTTGCGCGAGGCGCACGAGGAGATCGGTCTGCATCCCGACCGTCCAGACGTGGTGGGAGAACTCGAGCATCTCTCGACCATCGTGTCGAAGAGCTACATCGTGCCGATCGTCGCGACCCTCGATGAGCGAGTCGAGCTGTCGCCCCAGACGATGGAGGCCGACCGGGTGATGTGGGTGCCGATCGCCGACCTCACGCGGCCGGGCACGTATCACCGAGAGCGATGGGGGATCCCGCCGCTCGACCGACCGCTGCACTTCTTCCACCTCGACGACGAGACCGTGTGGGGAGCGACGGGCCGCATGCTGGTCGATCTGCTCACGCTGCCCCGCTGACAGGCGGTCGGGTTCAGGCGCCCCAGCCGCCCGAGAAGTCGAAGAACTGGCCGGTTTGGAATCGGTTCTGTCCATCGAGGAGGGGAGCGGTCACATGCGCGAGTTCGTCGACCGTGCCGAGCCGACGCATCGGCGTCTGGGCCTCGATCCGAGCTCGCCGCTCCGGCTCGTCGGCACCCGAGGCCTTGATGAAACCCGGGAAGTCCATGAAGTTCGTACCGACCGCGTTGACCTGGAGTCCGTCTCGGGCGTGCTCGAGGCCGACCGCGCGCACGATGCCGTTCGCGCCGGCGCGGGTGCCGCCGTAGATCGACGTCATCGGGTCTGGCCGCCCGCCGGTCGCCGACGTGAACACCACGATCTGCCCGGAGCCGGCGTCGCGCATCGGCGGGATCGTCGCCTGGAGCGCGTGGAACACCATGTCGAGGTTGGCCCGCTTGATCATCTCCCAGTGCTTCTCGGTCATGTCGAGGAACTTGCCGACAACGATCGTTCCGGTCACGAAGCAGGCAGAGTCGATGCGGCCGAACCGCTCCATCGTCGTTGCCACCAGCGCTTGGTTTCCTTCGGCGGTGGTGAGGTCGACGTCGGTGACCGTGTGCACGGCGGCACCCCGCGCCTCCAGGTCGGGCACCTGATCGGCGAACGACTCCTCGATCGAGTCGACCACGGAACCGTTCTGGTCAGCACCGTGCAGGACGAGGTCGAAACCCCGGTCGGCCATCGTTCTCGCGAGCGCGGGTCCGACGTAGCCGGTGGCCATCGTGAGCAATGCGACTGGGCGGGTCATCGCCGGATCTTGGCAGGCCGGCTGGTGTGAGAACGTGTCGACCGCGCGGCGCCGCGCCCGGTCGGTCAGGGCTGGGCCGGACGTGTCCAGTCGATCCGGCACGCCGCGCCCGAACACACCTTGAGCTGTTCGGTGACCGCGCCGAGCTCCGCCTCGACGGCATCCCATTCGGGGTCGTTGTCGAGCGTCGCGAGCTGGTACGGATCGTCAGGCGCGTACAGGTCGTTCCGGCCGATCTCTTCCCAGTCGACGTACAGCCATCCGTCGGCGTAGACGCCGTAGTACCCCTGGGTGCCGTCCTGCTTCTTCGCCTCGATCAGAAGCGCCCGGTCGGGTGACAACGGATCCAGCAGCGATTGTCCGTCGAATGGTTGCGGCGTCGGTGCGCCGAGCACGTCGACGATGGTGGGCGTGAGGTCGATGTTGCTCACCGGTGCTTCGACCGTGGAGCCGCCGTCGAAGCCTGGCCCGGTGATGTACAGCGGTACCGCCAGCGACTCCATGAACGGAACTCGCTTGCCGAAGTCGAGGCCGTGCTCGCCGAACACGAAGCCGTTGTCGGACGTGAAGATGATGACCGTGTCGTCGAGACGGTCGAGCTCGGTGAGCGTCGCGAGGATCCGATCGAACGACTCATCGACTGCAGCGAGACTCTCGGCCGCGGTCTGGTACCCGTTGTCGATCTGAGCGATTTCAGCGGCGGTGAGCGGATCCTGGTCGTTGAAGTCACCGCCGCGGACTGCGCATTCGCGTGCGTCGGTCCAGCAGTGGTTGAAGTTCGGCGGCCGGAAGATCTCGCTGACCGTGTTCTCGTGGCGAGGTGCTGGGACTGCGTAGCGCTGCCCGCCCTCGTAGTGCGGGGCGAGCGGAGTGAACACGGCGAAGAACGGATCGTCGGTTGGGGCACTGCGCAACGCCTCGTCGAGGTGGTCGGTGATGACGTCGGTCGAGTATGCGACGTCGCCGTTGAAGCCATGCTGTTCGCGTACGCCGTTGTTGAAGATCCGGAAGCGTGTGTACTTGTACGCCGTCGTGCCGTCGAGCGCTCGCCAATCGTCCCACCCGGCAGGAATCGCGCGTCGCTCGTCGGTGACGCCGTAACCGTTGAGGTACTTGCCGACGTGGATCGTGTGGACGCCGCTGGCCTGCAGCCACGGCGCGAGGGAGTCCTCGGCATGGTTCTCGGTGAACGCGACGTCGAGTGACGGATTGCAGCGCAGGCCGTGGTTCGACGCGTGGAGACCGGTGAGGAAGGTCGCACGGGACGGGCCGCACAGCGGGTAGTTGGTGATCGAGTTCGTGAACTCGGTTCCCTGTTCCATGTAGCTCCGCAGCGACGGGAGCCAGCGCATCTGTTCGACGGTCTGATCGTCGGTCATGACGACGAGCACGTTCGGTCGATCTGTTCGTGTGGGTTGGGTGACGTAGGGATCGATCGTCCAGGTGAATGTCGCGGTGTCCTGGGTGCCGCGTTGGTCGGTCACGGTGACATCCACCGTGTACGGGCTGTTCAGCGCCGACGAGTACGGCAGCGCTCCGTCGACCGCGCCGGTCGCCGAATCGATGGTGAGTCCGGGAGGGAGGCCCGTCGCCTCGAACGTGAGGTCGTGGCCTTCGGCGTCGGTCGCCGAGATCTGCAGGTCGATGACATCGCGCGCGATGTCGGTGCGGGGTCCGAGCAGGTCCAGAACTGGGGCGGTGTTGGGTTCGAGCGGCTCCGCGCAGTCGTGGAGGAAGTCAACGACGTCGTCGAAGATCTGGAAGCCGGCGTCGGTCAGCTTCGGCGGCATCGTCGGTCCGGCGAAGAACCCCGCCCGACACTGCAGCGCGCTTGACCCGTCGACGAGCGGATCGCCTCGGTCGTACGTGAAGACTGCGGCGCGGGTGGTGTTCTGGAGCTGGGTCGCGAGCACGTCGGCGGCATCGCCGACGAGACCCCACGACACCTTGCGAGTGCTGGTGCTCACTCGGATCGCGTTGCCGTCGGCGTCACGAATGCTGTGCTGGCCGGAACGTTCGCCCGACGACGTCGCGAGTTCGAGATCGTCGAACAGACGCGCCTCGTGCAAGCCCACCGGCACGCGCAGGTCGTTGTAGCGGGTCTTGATTCGCCACGGCGCGACGGTCGACGAGATCCACACGATTCCCGCATCCTCGATGACCTCGTCGGGTGGCAGTGCGTTGTCGTCGTAGACGGTCACATCGAAGCCTCGATCGGTGAGCCGGTCGATGAGTGGGCGATCGTTCGTGTTGGTGATCTGGCCGGAGATGAACACGACGACGTCGTTGGTCTCCGGTGGTTCGAGCGCCGGGTCGTCGTCGACGGTCCAGGTGAACATCGTGACGGCGAGCGCGCCTCGAGCGTCACGTGCAGCGACCGTCACGGAGTACTGGCCATCGCTCGCACCGGTGAGTGAGCCGGTGATGGTATTCGTCGTGGTGTCGAAGCTGATGCCGTCGGGGAGCTCGCTCGCCGAGATCACGAGTGGGTCGCCATCGATGTCGCTGGCAGACACGGGAACGGACACGGTGTCGCCTTCTCGATCGGTGCGGTCGGCGATCGGGTCGATGGTCGGTGCGTTGTTCGGGATGCCGCACTCGGCCATGGCGTCGACCATGTCGTCGAGCAGGGCGAAACCAGCGGCTGTGAGAACCGATGGTGTGGCGTGGTCCATGAAGAAGCCGCCTCGGCACTCGGCCGCCGACGAACCGTCGGCGAGAGTGGCACCGGCTTCGAGCGTGAACACGGTGGCGCGAGCGGTGTTCGAGCGAAGGGTCGCGATGACCGATGCACTGGGGACTGCGACTCCCCACGCGTAGGAGCGGCGGGTCGAGCTGGTGGTGACGCTGCTGGCGTCGGCGGTCAGTCGGACACCGTTCTGGTCCTTGGCCTGACCGGCGGAGGTCGCGATCTCGAGGTCGTCGAAGAGCAGGGCTTCGCTGCTGACGACCGGCACTGCAAGGGAGGTGAAGGCGTCTCCGACGGTGCCCGGTACGACGCTCGAAGAGATCCAGACGAGGTCGTATCCCTCGATCTCCGAGACCGATGGCAGCGCATCGTCATCGGCTCGGGTGACGGTGTGTCCCCCGCTCTCGAGGTGGTTGACGATCTTCGTGTCCTGCGAGTTCGCGATGCCGCCGCCGATGTGGAGGACGTCGAGGCCGGCCGCTGGGTCATCGGCCTGAGCGAGCGCGATGCCCGGGACGCCGACGGCCACCACCAACGCTGCGTTCACGACGCGGCGACCCCATCGCCCGGTGCTCGCCAAAGATTGCCGTCCCGTTACGCCCGCCCAGCCCACGAGGTCACCCTACGACGCTGAGCAAAGGCGCGGCAATGAATTGCGAGTGCTTCACGCTGGGTGTCGCGGTGGTGTCAGGGCGTCGCAGCACCGCTCGACGATGCTCCAGGCTGCGTCGACGTGGCGGCGCTCCGTGGTGTGTGCGCCGATCGCGAGCCGCAGTGTGGAGCGGCCATCTAACACCGTGCGTGTCACGTGCACGTCTGCTGAGGTGTTGACGCGATCGATCAGTTCGTCGGTGACGCGGTTGGCCTCGTCGAGGTCGGTCATGGCGACCGCGAGGCACACGAGATTGAGCCGCGGCGGCGCGACGAGTTCGAGGCGAGGATCGGCCTCGATGCGGTCGGCGAGGAGCTCGGCCCACTCGATGTGGTTCCGGATCATCGACCGCATCGCGTCGACCCCGGTCATTCGGATCGCGAACCAGAGCTTGAGCGCCCGGAATCGACGTCCGAGTGGAACCTGCCAGTCGCGGTAGTCGATGACGGCGCCTGACTCCGCCGCGGCCGAGCGGAGATACTCGGGGAGGATGCTCAGCGCACCGAGCAGCGCACCCCGGTCCGACGTCCAATATGTGGTGCAGTCGAAGTTGACGCCCATCCACTTGTGGGGGTTCGTGCAGTACGAGTCGGCGAACTCGATGCCGTCGTTGACCCACCGCAGTGTGGGCTCCAGCGCGGCGATCCCGGCCATCGCTCCGTCGACGTGGAACCAGATCCCCCGGTCCCGGCACAGCCGGCCGACCTCTGCGCTCGGATCGAACGCCAACGACGAGGTCGATCCGTGGTTGGCGTTGACGAAGAACGGAACGAGTCCGGCGTCGAGATCGGCGTCGATCATCGCGGCGAGCGCGTCGGGTCGCATCGCGAAGGCGTCGTCGTGGGGGACCGTGCGAACGCGCTGCGTGCCGATACCGGCGATTCGGAGGCCCTTCTCGATGCTCGAGTGCGACTGTGAGGTGGTGTAGGCGACGAGACGCGTCGTGTCACCGTCGAGGTTGACGGCACCGCCAGTCGCTCGATGGCGAGCCGAGAGCATCGCGACCAGCGTTGCCTCGCTGGCCGAGCCCTGGATCACACCGCCGCCTGACTCACTCGTCGAGTGGAACGTCTCGGGAAGGCCGAGGAGCTCGAGCATCCAGTCGAGCATCAAGGTCTCGAGCTCCGTGCAGGCAGGGGAGGTGACCCAACTCATCCCCTGCACGCCGAGCCCAGCCGAGAGCAGCTCACCGAGGATCGACGGGAACGAGGAGTTCGCCGGGAAGTAGGCCAGCCAGCCAGGGTGCTGCCAGTTCGTGATGCCCGGCACGATCAATCGGTCGACATCGGCCATGACCTCGCCGAACGACTCGGGTTCGTTCGGCGGATGCTCGGGCAGCATCGCCCGGATGTCGCCTGGCTCGACCTCGGGGAGCACCGGCCGCTCTGCGATGTGTTGGCGGTAGTCGGCGATCCAGTCGACCAGCTCGTGACCGTGGCGGCGGAACTGCTCGGGAGTCATTGCCGCAACGGTACGGAGCCGCACTGGGCATGACCGCACCCGCCGCCCGACGCGGAGCGTCGGTCAGCGAGCCGGAAGACGGCTCGACGAGGCTGCGCCGAGCAGCGCGAACACGATCGCGAGGACGAAGACCTCCGTGAATCCGCCGGTCGCGTCGGCGATGAGTCCGCCGACCTGGGGTGCGGTGAGCTGTGCCACGCCGAACGCGAGCGTCGCGGCCGCGTAGCTCGGGCCGAACGCCGCCGTCGTCGTGTTCGCGACCACGTACCCGGCGATGACCGAGGCGAGCCCGCCGAACATCGCGCCCACGGTGACCGCACCGATCGCGACGAGCGGCACCACGCCGGTCATCACGGCCCCGAGTGCGGCAGCGAACGCGGCATAGCCGACGGTCATCGTCGCCCGTTCGCCGAACCGGTCGGCGGCAGCACCGAGCGCAATGCCACCGACGATCGCCCCGACCCCGATGAGGGTGAACATCGTCGACGCCAGGCCCTCGGAGAAGCCAGCGTCGTCTTCGAGCCGCGATGTGAGGAACGAGATGGCGAGCAGGTAGCAGAACCCGTACGCGGTGTACGCGCCGGTGATCGCTCCCCACCCGGGCATCCGCTTCAGGGTGACGACACCGACTCCGATCGACGTCCGCTCGCCACTCGGCCGGTCCTGGCGGTGGCGAAGGAAGCCGAGGATCGCGAGCACGACCAGCACCGCGAGCACCAGGTCGACTCGGTACACCTCGCGCCATGCCGCATCGCCGCCACGCTCGCGGAAGAACCGTGCGAGTTGGCCGGAGAAGACGATGCCGACACCGATCCCGGCGCCGATTCCACCGATCGCAGTGCCGCGTCGGCGCTCGTCCACGGCAGCGGCAGCGATCGCCGGCGACGGAATCCAGATCATCGCACCTCCGAGTCCCATCACGAACAGCGCGAGACCGAGGACGGCGGCGTTCGGCGCGAAGGCAGCGATGGCGAGACCGGTCAGCGAGAAGGCGAAGCCCGTTCGGAACACGTCGAGGAGTCGGAACCGGGCCGTGATCGTCGACACAACGAAGGTCCCGATCAGGTACGAGCCGACGTTGATCGTGCCGAGCAGACCGGCGATCGTGTTGCTGTGCCCGAGATCGTCGCGCACCGCCGGCAGGAGGACGCTGTACGTGAATCGGCCGAAGGCCTGGGCGACGATGGCTCCGCAGCCGACCAGGACCACGGCCGACCAGCCGCTGGCCGGTCGCACGGTCAGCTCACGTCCGACGGCTGCGTTCCCGAGCGGTTCGCCCGGACACCGCGAGAGATCCGCCAGACGATCACGCCGAGCCCGGAGACCAGGGCGACGAACACCGCGGTCTGACGCCAGCCGCCTCGCGCTTCGCTGCCGCATCCGGGCCGTTCGACGAGTCCGATGCAGTCCGACAGGTTGTTCTCCTCGGGGAAGAACTCGCTCACCGTGATCGGGGGCGCATCAGGCAGCGTGTCGGCGGGCGCCGCGGTGGCGATCGACGCCGGTGCGAGCAACACCGATGCGACCCACACGAGCATTGCGGCGTTGACGACGAACAGAGCGAGTGCTGCGACCTGAGCCCACCTCGGAAGCTCGGCGATCGCTCTACGCTTCATGACGTGAGTCAACCGCACAGCCCGGCCGATCACGACACCGGAAACGATGTCACCCACGACACCGTGCTCGTCGTCGACTTCGGCGCTCAGTACGCCCAGCTCATCGCGCGGCGCGTCCGCGAGCTGCACGTGTTCTCGGAAATCGTCCCGAACCGGATCACCGCCGACGAGGTCGCAGTTCGTCGACCGGCGGCGATCATTCTGTCGGGCGGCCCTGCGAGCGTCCATGTCGAGGGTGCACCGCAACTCGACGCGGAGATCTTCGAGCTCGGGATCCCGATCCTCGGGATCTGCTACGGCGCCCAGCTCATCGCGCAGCAACTGGGTGGTGTGGTCGGTCGTGGCATGGCTGGCGAGTACGGGCGTACTCAGCTCGAACGGACCGGTGCGTCGGTGATCCTTCCCGACGATGCTCCGGAACACCACGAATGCTGGATGAGTCACTTCGACGGGATCACGGAGATGCCCGAAGGATTCGTCCAGACCGCAACGTCGGCCGGGGCCCCGGTGGCAGTGCTCGAGAACCACGATCGCCGGATCTACGGTGTGCAGTTCCACCCGGAGGTCGTGCACTCGCCATACGGGATGGCGGCGATGGAACGATTCATCGTCGAGGCTGCGGGCATCTCGCCCGACTGGCAGATGGCATCGGTGATCGATGAGCAGATCGCGATGATCCGCGAGCAGGTCGGTGATGCCCGAGTCATCTGTGGGCTGTCCGGGGGTGTCGACTCGTCGGTCGCCGCCGCCCTCGTCCATCGGGCGATCGGACACCAGCTCACGTGTGTGTACGTCGACACGGGCCTGATGCGCAAGAACGAGTCCGAACAGGTCGTCGAGACCTTCCGACGGAATCTCGGCATCGAATTGATCCACGCCGACGAGGCGGACACCTTCTTCGATGCGCTCGCCGGCGTGACCGAGCCCGAGGCGAAGCGCAAGGCGATCGGTGAGCGGTTCATTCGCGTGTTCGAGAAGCACACCGGCGGCATCAGCGAAGCCAAATTCTTGGTGCAGGGGACGTTGTACCCGGACCTGATCGAGTCGGGCGGCACCGACGGGACCGCGTCGGTGATCAAGAGCCACCACAACGTCGGTGGCTTGCCCGACGACATGGAGCTCGAGCTGATCGAGCCGCTCCGGGATCTCTTCAAGGACGAAGTGCGTGCGCTCGGCACCGAACTCGGCCTGCCCGACGAGATGGTCTGGCGTCAGCCGTTCCCCGGGCCCGGTCTCGGCGTGCGGATCATCGGCGAGGTCACCCCCGAACGTGTGGCTGTGCTGCAGGAGGCCGACGCCATCGTTCGCCACGAACTCAAAGCTGCGGGACTCGAGCGGGCGATCTGGCAGAGCTACGCGGCGCTACTCGCCGACGTGCGTTCGGTCGGGGTGATGGGCGATGAGCGCACCTACGGGAATCCGGTGGTGATCCGTGCGGTCACGAGCGACGACGCAATGACTGCCGACTGGGCGCGAATCCCGTACGAGACGCTCGAGATCATGAGCCAGCGGAGCATCAACGAGGTCGACGGCATCAACCGGGTGACGTACGACATCACCAGCAAGCCGCCGGGGACCATTGAGTGGGAGTGAGGCCGCGCTGGAGTGACACCGAATCACGCTCTGCGCGTGAACACCTCGGTGTGTTGCGGCGCGGCAACATGACGTGGTTTGTAAAATTTCCGGTCATTCTGCAACCTCTTCGTCATATTCGGTACCATTCCGACTCGTGAAGCAGCTCCTGCGCCTCGCACCGATTGCGCTCGTGATCGGGGTCGTCGTCCCAGCGCTGACCCCCTCCGTCGTTTCGGCGAGCCCGGTCGAACGTCAGCGCGAACGCGTCGAAAACATCGTCGACGAGCTCGAGCGACTCGAAGAGCAGGCGAACGCGATCGCCGAGGACTACGTCGAAGCCCTCGACGCGAAGAGTCTGCTCGATGAAGAGATCGTCCAGCTCGAGGCCGACATCGCGGCCAAGGAAGGCGAACTCGCCGATCTGCGTGCAGACCTCGGCGACTTGGCGATCCGTTCCTTCGTCGGGTCGGGCACCACACCACTGGGCCCGCTGTTCGAGAACACCGCCGACATCAACGATGTGTTGCAGCGCGACGAACTCGCACGCGTGGCGCTGAGCGCTGGCGACATCGACACCGACGAGCTCGATGCGTTCGTCAGCGACCTCGAGGACGACCGCGAGGAACTCGGCGACAAGGTCGAAGAAGCCGAAGACCTCGCCGAGTCGTTGAAAGACGCCGAAGCGGAGACGAAAGACCTCACCGCCGAGTACGAGCAGGCACGCATCGATGCCGAGGCGGAACTCGGCCAGCTGATCGCCGAGGAGGAAGCCCGTCGGGCGGCTGAGTCCGCCGCTCGGATCCAGGCCGAGCTCGCCGCCGCGCAGCAGGCCGCACAGAACAATTCGAGCTCGTCCAACTCCGGCAGCTCGAATTCCGGTTCCTCGAACTCCGGCAGCTCGAACTCCGGTGGTTCGTCCACTCCCGCTGCGACGCCTGCACCTGCGTCGACCCCTGCCGCGTCCACTCCGGTCGCGACGCCGCCTCCGTCGTCGCGTGCGTCGGTCGCCGTCAGCGCGGCATTGAGCCAGCAGGGTGTTCCGTATCAGTTCGCACGATCGAGCCCCGGTGTCGCCTTCGACTGTTCGGGTCTCACGAAGTACGCCTGGGGTCAGGCCGGGGTGTATCTCCCGCACCAGTCGCGAGCTCAGGCTGCGTCGATCCCTGCCGTGTCACGTGGGAGCGCTCAGCCCGGCGATCTGCTCTTCTACCACAGCCCGATCAGCCATGTCGGCGTGTACCTCGGCAACAACCAGATCGTGCACGCGCCCAACACGGGGTCCGTCGTGAAGATCGTCTCGGTGAACTGGGGCAAGGTCACCGCGATCGGCCGTCCCGGCTGAGCACGCTCACGAACCGCCGATCGCGGCATTGCCTGGCCTGCTGGCCGATCCGACCTCGCGGTCCGCGCGTCGGCGCGTCAGATGACCGGCGACGAGATGATGTGATCTGAATCCTGGGCGGTCGCATGCCGCGGCTACCGTTTCGTCCCGTGGAGATCACTGGCATCGACAGCACTCGAGTCCCCGCCTGGTTGGACGCGAACGTCGACGGCCTGGCGGGTCCGTACACGTTCGAGATCATCACGGGTGGCCGCTCGAACCTCACGTTCCGCGGGACCGACGCCAACGGCGTCAGATTCGTGCTGCGGCGTCCGCCGATCGGGGAAGTGCTCGCTTCGGCGCACGACATGGTGCGTGAGCACCGGATCATCGAAGCAGTCGGCAAAACCGATGTGCCGGTACCGGAGACGTTGGGCGTGTGCGAGGACACGTCCGTGAACGGCACACCGTTCTACGTGATGAGCTTCGTCGACGGGGTCGTCCTCGACACGCCCGCAGCCGCGGGTGGTGTGGGCATCGAACAACGGCGTCTGGCCGGCGAGCACCTGATCGACGTGCTCGCCGATCTGCATGCGGTCGACGTCGACGAGGTCGGATTGGGGACGCTGGCCAAACGTGATGGGTACGTCGAGCGCCAGGTGCGTCGCTGGACCACGCAGTGGGAGAAGTCGAAGACCCGCGAACTCCCGTCGATCGACGAGGTGGCGCGTCGCCTGGCCGCCGACCTCCCTGTCCAACACGGGGTGTCCATCGCCCACGGCGACTATCGATTCGGGAACTGTCTCGTCGACCCGGTCGCGGGCCGCGTCACGGCGGTTCTCGACTGGGAGTTCTGCACGCTCGGTGACCCGCTCGCCGATCTCGGCTACCTCGGCGTGTACTGGTCGGACCCCGGCGAGGAACAAGCCCGACCGAACGATCCGACCGGAGTCGTCGGATTCCCCACATTCGCCGAGCTGCTCTCGCGCTACGAACGTCGCACCGGTCGCGACCTCAGCAACATCGGCTACTACGTGGCCTTCTCGTCCTGGCGTCTCGCGGTGATCTCCGAAGGCGTGTATGCGCGCTTTCTCCACGGAGCGATGGGTGACCAGGAGGTCGACCCGGCGATGCTCGACAGTTTTAAGACCGGCACCGAGCGACTGGCCGAAGAAGCCCTCGCCGCGCTGGCGCCGAGCTGAACGACCGACGCAAAGCCGCTCCTCGCGGCAGGCTTGATGACCGGTGTGTTGTCGCCGGCGCGAACGACGCGAGAATGATCGGATGACGACGACCGACGTACTGTCCGGGTGGACGCGTGACGAGTTCACCGCTGCCGGAATCAGCCGGGCCACCTATCGACGGGGGAGCGGACCGTGCGTGATCGTGGTCCACGAGATCCCCGGGATCACGCCGAAGGTGACGCAGTTCGCGAACGAGGTCGTCGAGCGTGGCTTCACCGTGGTGATGCCGGACCTCGTGGGGACCGCAGGCCGTGGGCCGAATGCGGCGAACCTCCTCGCGTCGGTGGCGAAGATCTGCGTGGCGAAGGAGTTCACCACGATGGCGACGGGGAAGACCTCGCCGGTGATCGCATGGCTGCGAGCGCTCGCCCGTCATGTGCACCTCGAGGTTGGTGGACCCGGTGTCGGAGCCGTCGGGATGTGTTTCTCCGGTGGGTTCGCGCTCGGGATGATGGTCGACGAGATCATGGTCGCCCCGGTGCTGTCGCAGCCGTCGATGCCGTTCTCGATCGGCGCGGACCGCTCCGCGGATCTCGGGCTGTCGCCTGACGACGAGGCTGCAGTGATCCAGCGCGCTGGTGAAGGGTGCCAGGTCCTCGGGTTGCGGTTCACCGAGGATCGCGCCGTCGGTACCCGCTTCGAGACGCTGCGAGAGCGGCTCGGCGACGCCTTCATCGCGATCGAGTTGCCGAGCCAGGCGAAGTCCGATCACTCGGTGCTGACCGAGCAGCGTGACGAAGACAGTGTCGAACGCGTCCTCGACTTCTTCTCGGAGAAGCTGCTCCCGTGACCTCGTCGCGTTCGGCGACGACGCTGGCAATCGTGCTCATCGTGGCCGGTGTCGCGGCGACCATCGGCGGCCTGTACGGGCAGATCTTTCTCGGCGAGGACGAGGGCCACCACGATGGTCGCGACTTCACGTTCGCACGGACCGCACAGGTCGGCGCTGACGAACTGGTGGTGACCGCCGATGGCCCGAACCGCGTGCGTGCCGAGGTGCTGCGCGCCGGGCAGGCGATCGGTGTCGACGATGTCCATGGCGGCGGCACGCACTTCTTCGTGGTGGCACAGGACCTGTCGTATGTCGCCCACACGGTCGCGGATCAGCCCTCGGCGGTGCTCGACGCTCCAGCGGGGCGGGTTCGTGTGATCGCGCAGGTGGCACCGTCAGGCGGCGACGACTTCGTCGAGCTCGGTGCTGACGTGGTCGTCGGCGGCGACGAGATCGCCTCGCCCGTGATCGTCGACGACGACGAGTGGAGCGACGGAGGCGTCGTCGTGCGGCGACAGTTTCTCGACTTCGTCCTGGACGAGACCTGGAATGGCGAGCCGGTGTTCGAGGGCCCTGCGTTTCTCACGCTGTACGCAGGTGAAGACCTCGCGTTCGTCCACGCCCATGGCGAGGTGGTGGACCCCCGTCGCTTCAGTTTCGACGTGAATCTCCCCGGGCTTGGCGAGTACCTCGCCGCCCTGGAATTCGAACAGGACGGCGAACTCGTCACCGCGCTGTTTCGGTTCACCCTCTGAGCGTGATCCGGATCAGGCGCTGTGTGCCGCTTCGGCGAGCGCGCGTGCTGTCTTGTAGTCGGCTTTGCCGTTCGGCGCACGCGGGACGTCGGCGACGAACACGACGGTTTTGGGCGCCTTGTACCCCGCAAGCTCGGACTTGACCGATGCGATCACGGCCGCCTGATCGACATCTGCGCCCTCGCTCAACGACGCGACCGCGGTGACGGCTTGTCCGAACTTCTCGTCGTCGATGCCGACCACGAGGCAGTCGACGACGCCGTCGACGCGCTTGACCGCCTCTTCGACTTCCTCCGGGAACACCTTCTCGCCGCCGGTGTTGATCACCTGGCTGCCGCGTCCGAGGAGCACCAGTGAGCCGTCCGCCTCGACGGTCGCCAGGTCGCCAGGGAACGAGTAGCTCACACCGTCGATGACCCTGAAGGTTCGCGCCGACTTGTCGGGGTCCTTGAAGTAGCCCAATGGCACGTTGCCGCCGGCGGCGACTCGCCCGATCTGGCCGGACCCTGGAACGACCTCGCGGTCGTCGTCGTCGAACACCTTCGCGTCCGGACTCTTGTCGAAGCGGGCGGTCTCGGTCGGCACGCCCTTCATCGCGATCTGGACGCCCATCGAGCCCTCCGTGGACCCCATCGCGTCCATGAGCACGGCCTGTTCCACGCGGTCGATCAGTTGATCCTTGACCTCCGTGGTCCACATCACGCCCGACGAGTTGATCATCCGGATCGATGACGTGTCGTACGTGCCGTCACCGGGCGAGCCCTCATCGAGCGCGCGCAGGAGCGGCTTCGCGAAGCTGTCGCCGACGATGGTCAATCCGTTGACGGCGTGGCGCTCCACGGTGCTCCACACCTCGTGGGCATCGAGACTGCGCGATGTCAGCGTGACGATGTGTGCGCCGCCGACCATCGGGATGAACCAACCCAGCCAACACCCGGTCCCGTGCATGACCGGAGCACACGGGATGGACGTGTAGAGGCCGAGGTCGCTCTCAGCGAGAGCTTTCACGCGCGGCGCGATCTGATCGGCGGTCTCGGGAGGCTCCATGCCCATGAGCGGGAACCCGCCACCCGTCAGGCTTCCGCAGAGCCCACCGACGGCGTAGATCACGCCCTTCGGCATGCCGGTCGTGCCGCCGGTGTAGAGCATGTAGGTGTCGTCTTCGCGGCGCGTGATGCGTTGCATCGGGTCGTGGCCGGCGAGGACCTCCTCGAAGGCGAGCGCTCCGGGAACATCGACGACGTCGTCGCCGTCGCGAATGTCGTCGACGATGATGACCAGCTTCAGCTTCGGAAGCCGGTGAAGCACGTTCGCCACGCGCGAGGCCAGGGACGCATGGAACACGATCGCTTCGGCATCGGAGTTGTCCAGCAGATACCAGACTTCTTCGTCGAGGTACCTGTAGTTGATGTTCACCGCGACGCCACGCATCTTGAACGCCGCATAGTGCGTCTCGAGATACTCGTTCGAGTTGTACATGAACAGCCCGATCTTGGAGTCGGGCTCGAGACCGGCGTCGGTGAAGGCCTGCGCGAGGCGGGCAGCCCGGTCGTCGTATTCGGCCCAAGTGCGGGTGACTGATCCGTGGCTGGTTGCGGGGTGGTCGGGGATTGCGTCTGCGATTGATTCCCAGACGGTGGCGAAGTGCATCTCCATGCCTCGACCGTAGATCAGCGTGATGTGTCGATCGTCACGCAACGAGTCCGCAGCGTCAGCGGGGCCCGCCGTCGATCGCGAGCAGCGCGCCCGTCGTGTAGCTCGACGCATCGCTTGCCAGGTAGAGCGCAGCGCCGACGATCTCGTCGGGTCGACCAGCGCGCCCCAGCGCGAACGCCTCCGGTGCCGTCGCCGCGAACGCGTCGAGATCCCAGGCCTTGGAGATGTCGGTGAGGAATGGGCCAGGGACGATGCAGTTGACCCGCACCTGCGGTCCGAAGACTCCGGCGAGGCCGGTGGTGAGGTTGTTCACTCCGGCCTTCGCAGCGCCGTACACGAGCTCCTGCGGACTCGGTCGGCTCGAGGCGATCGACGAAACGAAGATGATCGAGCCACCGGACTGAGAGCCGGCCACGACGGCGTCGCGCATCTTCGTACCGATCAGGGCTGAGAGTCGAAAGGGACCCTTGAGGTTGACCCCCATCACCTTGTCGTACAGCTCTTCCGACACGGCGTCGACACTCGGGTACAGCGGTGACATACCGGCGTTGTTGACCAGCACGTCGCAGCGGCCGAATTCGTCGTACACCGATGCGGCCAGGTCGTCGGCGGCATCCCAGTCGGCGGCGTGGTACGCGATCGGCAGTGCTCGCCTGCCCAGCGCCTCGACCTCGCGAGCGACGTCTTTGCAGTTGTCGAGCTTGCGACTGGCGATCACGACGTCTGCGCCGCGTTCGGCGAACGCGAGGACCATCTCTCGACCCAGTCCGCGCGAGCCGCCCGTGACCACCGCGACTCGGTCGGTCATGTCGAACAGGTCGGCTCTGCTCATGTCAGCTCCCACCCCGCAGTGCGGGCTCCTCGCGTCGGATGATCCGGACGAAGTTCTTCCAGTGCTTTGCGAGGATCAGTGCGCTGAGCGCGGCGACGGCGAGGTACTCCCACGCAGGGCGCCCGAGCACGGCGAGCCCGATGGGGACCGCTGAAACGGCAACCAGGGTGCCGATCGCCGCCTTGCCGGTGACCTTCGAGGTGACCCACCACAGCGCCAGGGCGAATGGCGCGACCACCGGATGCAGCGCGATCAGCATGCCCGACGCCGTCGCGACGCCCTTGCCGCCTTGAAAGCGACGGAACACAGGGAACATGTGACCGAGCACTGCGGCAAAACCACAGACGTAGGCGACCGGACGACCGTCGAGCGCAAGCGCGATGCCGACGGCGATCAGACCCTTGAGCGCGTCGAGCACGTACACCCAGATGCCGACACGCCAGCCGAGTGCACGCGTGACGTTCGAGGCGCCCGGGTTGCCGGAGCCGACCTCGGAGATCTCGACGCCGTTGGCGCGTGCGATCCAGGTGGCGCTCGGGAACGTGCCGAGCAGATACGCGAAGGCGGCAAGGACGATCGGCACGTTGAGATCCTGGTGGCGCCCGGTCGGCTGATTCAGCGCCGCGTGATCGTGACCGGCACACGTGCCGGCTTGGAGTGATCCATCATCGGGCGAGGCGCGGTGACTTGGTCGGCAGCGGCAGCGAGCATGGCGGCTTCGCCATGGCCAGACACGCACTCGGGATCGGGTCCGTCGAGCGGGATCCCGACGAAGAACTTTGCAGCCATGCAGCCGCCCTGACACGCGTCGTAGCTCCCGCAGGACGCGCAGGCTCCGGCCGACTCCGGCTCACGGAGTTCGGTGAACAGATCGCTCTGCTTCCACACGTGAGAGAAACCACCGGCGTCGCGGACTGATCCGGCCTTGAACTCGTCGTGGATCACGAACGGGCAGGCGTACACGTCACCGATCGGATCGATGAGGCACACGACGCGCCCGGCCCCACACATGTTCAACCCGGGCAGAGGTTCTTCGCCGAGCGCATTGAGATGGAAGAACGAGTCGCCGGTGAGGACGTCATCGCCCTTGGCCAGCAGCCACTCGTAGATCTGTCGTTGCTGTGGCTGCGTCGGGTGGAGGTCATGCCACGAGTCGGCGCCACGCCCCGACGGACGCAGGCGCGTGATACGGAGCTGTGCGCCGTACTCGTCGGCCAGGGCCTTGAATTCGTCGAGTTGATCGACGTTGTGGCGGGTGACCACGACGGAGATCTTGAACTCGCCGAAGCCGGCATCGCGCAGATGCCGCATGGCGGTGATCGCTGTGTCGTAGGAGCCCTCGCCGCGCACTGCGTCGTTCGTGACCGCATCGGTGCCGTCGAGACTGATCTGGATGTCGAGGTAGTCCATGGCCGCGAGACGTTGGGCCTTCGCAGCGTCGATGAACGCACCATTGGTCGAGAACTTGACCCCGATGCCCTTGCCGATCGAGTACTCGACGAGCTCGAAGAAGTCGCGGCGGATCATCGGCTCACCGCCGCCGATGTTGATGTAGAAGACCTGCAGGTCATGCAGCTCGTCGAGCACGCCCTTCGCCTCGGCGGTCGTGAGCTCGCGCGGGTCGCGTCGACCCGACGACGACAGACAGTGCACGCACTCGAGGTTGCACGCGTAGGTGAGTTCCCACGTGAGACAGATCGGCGCGTCGAGCCCGCCCTTGAGTTGGGCGACCAGAGGCGCGGTGTCAGCAACGGTCATGGAGCATCTCCGATTCGTACAGCGAGGTGAGCGCTCGGTCGAACGACGGCCAGCGCCGCTCGTCGATGCCGCAAGCGGTCAGGGTGTCGGCGACCGACTCGTGGTCGCCGAGCGACTCGACGACGCGCACGACGTCGGGGTGTTTCAGGAAGACCAGCTTGCGGGTGTCGTAGTGATACGCCAGCGCTCCGAACGGTTCGGGACGTAGCGCGACCTGCGGGTGCAGATCGAGCGCCGAGTCGAGCACGGTGTCGAGCTTCAGCGGCGGCGTCAGTAGACGCCGCACATCCCGTCGATGGAGATTTCTTCGACGAGCAGCTCGTCCTCGACGAGTTCGGTTTCGGGAGCCTCTTCGACCGATTCGTTCGCGGTGGTTTCGTCCATGCCGCCACCGTACTCGCGTCGGTGGGAGTGGCCGAAGTGCGGGGCCGAGACGACGTCCGATCATTCGATGAACCTGCGTTCTGACGTGGGCATGGGCGGAGTACGTTGCGGCGATGCGCGTCGTGGAGATCTGGCGGTTCCCGGTGAAGTCGATGGGTGGTGAGACGCTGCTCGAAGCCGACGTGTCCGACCTCGGGATCGAAGGTGATCGGGGCTGGTCGATCTTCGATCTCGACACCGGCACCACGCTGACCGCGCGCCGGACGCCCGAGCTGCTGTTCGCGACGGCGCGAGTGGTGGGCGGTGAGCTCGAGATCGAGCTGCCCGACGGCCGCCGAGCGAACGAAGACGACGACGCTGTGATCTCCGAGTGGCTCGGGCGGGCGGTGCAGGTGCGTTCGGCGGGCGACCACAACCTCGAAGTCGGAGGGACGTACGAAGTACCGCTCGATGCGGAGAACGATGCCGACTGGGTCAGCTGGCAGGGCCCGGGCGGGGCGTATCACGACTCCAACAGGTCTCGGGTGTCGCTCGTGTCGGAGGTGACGTTGCGCGACTGGGATCGTCGGAGGTTCCGGACGAACCTCATCGTCGACGAAGGCGGCGAGGACGAGATGGTGGGCAGCCGAATTCAGATCGGCGATGTCGGCCTGGATGTGGTGAAGCCGATCGACCGCTGCGTCATGGTCAGTCGCCCGCAGCCCGGCCTCGACCGCGACCTCGACGTTCTGAAGATGATCAATGCCGAGCGGGCGACGTTCCTCGCCGTCGGGTGCCTGGTGGCCGCGCCCGGATCGATCGCCCTCGGCGCAGAAGTGATCGCGTGATGGGCTGAGTCAGACCCTCGTCCTCGATCCATCTCATCACCACCTCATCACCACCTCATCAACATCGTCCTCGACGGCTCCGGCGCGCTGCGATCGGATGCCATCTCGATCACCCTCGGAGACCACTCATGAACACGCCGACCACGACCGACTCGACCACAGCAGCCACGCCCGCCGCGGAGGCGGAGTGGTGGCGTCACGCCGTCGTCTACCAGATCTACGTGCGCTCGTTCGCGGACGGGAACGGCGACGGGACGGGAGACATCGCCGGGATGCGCGCCCGTTTGCCGTACCTGGAACGACTGGGTATCGATGCGATCTGGGTCAACCCCTGGTACCACTCGCCGCTCCATGACGGCGGATATGACGTCGCCGACTACCGGAAGATCAACGAGCAGTTCGGGACCACGGCCGAGGCCGAGGAGTTCATCGCGGATGCCCGATCACACGGCATCCGGGTGATCGTCGACCTCGTCCCGAACCACCTCTCATCGGATCACAGGTGGTTCACGGCGGCACTCGCTTCGTCGCCGGGGTCACCTGAGCGGGCCCGGTTTCATTTCCTGCCGGGTCGCGGGGACGACGGTTCGGAGCCGCCGAACGACTGGCGCTCGGTGTTCGGCGGACCCGCCTGGACTCGGGTGACCGAGGTCGACGGGTCGCCGGGCGAGTGGTATCTCCACCTCTTCGACACGACCCAGCCCGATGTCAACTGGGAGAACTCGGAAGTGGCCGAGGAACTCGACGCCGTGATGCGGTTCTGGCTCGACCGGGGTGCGTCCGGCTTCCGCGTCGACGTGGCGCACTCGCTGGTCAAGGCGCCCGGGTACCCGGACCTCGGTGATCGATCCCACCGCGACGGCGCTGCCTGGACGGAGGGCCATCCGCACTGGGATCGAGACGAGATCCATGCCATCAATCGCCGGTGGCGAGCCACGCTCGACGAGTACCCCGACACGATGATGGTGGCCGAGGCGTGGGTGCGCGCCGACCGACGGCCGCTGTATCTGCGACCCGACGAGTACCACCAGGCGTTCGACTTCGACTTCCTCGGGACAGCTTGGGACGCGGAGGAGTTCCGACGGATGATCGGGTCGTCGTTCGACGCAGCTCGGGCCGTCGGATCGCACCCGACGTGGGTGCTGTCGAACCATGATGTCGTTCGCCACGCGACTCGCTACGGACTCCCGAAGGGTGTCGACAGCGGTGGATGGCTGCTCGACGGACCTCACGACCTGCTCGACGCAGCTCGTGGTGAGCGCCGAGCTCGCGCAGCAGCGCTCGTGACGCTCGGGCTTCCGGGATCGACCTACGTGTACCAGGGGGACGAGCTCGGTCTGCCGGAGGTGTGGGATCTCCCCACCGAGGTGCTCGACGACCCGGTGTGGACGGACTCTCTTGGCACGCGAAAAGGCCGTGATGGATGTCGGGTTCCGCTGCCGTGGACCGCGGACGGGCCGTCGTTCGGCTTCGGAACCGCGGAGCCGTGGATGCCGCAACCCGACCTCTTCGCGGGGCTTGCCGCCTCCGAGCAGGACGGCTCGCCGTCGTCGACGCTCGAGCTCTATCGGAACGCGATTCGGACACGCCGAGAAGTCCTCGCCGGGGGCGATCATCTGGAGTTCGGCGAACTCGGCGATGACGTCCTCGACATCGACCGCGGTGGGGTTCGGATCGTGATCAACATGGGCGACGAGTCGATCCCGATGCCGCCCGGCGAGATCATCGTCTCGTCCGACCCCGACCAGCACGACAGCCCGTCGAAGCTCGCGCCCGACTGTGGTGTCTGGCTGCGCGGGTGACCGTGAGTGCGGCGCACCAGATCCATCGAGTTCGCGCTGAGCGTGTCGGAGTGGGTCTGACCCGCTCCGACACGCTCAGCGCGAGGGGATCAGGGCCTGGAAGATCTCGGGCTCGTGTGAGCGCCAACGGCGAGTCGCGATCGTGGAACCGACTCGCAGTGCGACCCAACCGCCGCACGTCGTGACGATGGCGCCGAGCGTCACCAACCAGGCCGAGCCGACCGAGAGGGCGTAGACGAGCAGGAGCGCGAACGGCAGCGTCGCCACACCGAGCACCACCAGCACGATGACCAGGATCAACGCTGCCAGGAGCCCGCTGCCGGAGTCGCCCGATGCCAGAGGATTGTCCGACTCCGGGATGGCGATCGGAACGACGGCCGACTGCACGACGGCGCCGCCGGTGCCGGACAACAGACCAGCGACCCCGACGGCGACGCCAGCCGGCAGGAACGACCACTCGCCTGTCACCGCTGCGGCCAGCAACGGTCCGATCACGGTGAGCGGGGATGCGACGATGAGAATCGAGCGCACCTTTGCTCGCACGACGATCTCCGGGTCGACCCCGCACAACAGCTCGGCGCCGAGCGCAGGGCCGTCCGAACCGAAGCTGTTGCCGGCGATGAACAGGACCGCGAGCTGGATCGCCCCTCCGACCAGCACGGCCGATGCGCCCACCTCGTCGCGGGTGAGCGCGGGGACGAGCACGATCGCCATGCCGACGCCCGCGCCGATGAAGGTCTCCAAGGCAGATCGAGGGGTTCGCATCCGTGTCCGAATGCCGCGCCACGCCAAGGCCCCGACCGCCCCGCGACCGCACGCGCGGCGAGCGAGCGCCCCGATCACACCGGCCCGCTGATCGCGGGCTTCGCCGGTCCCCGAGCCCGGCGCAGACAGGAAGCGTCGCGTCGACGTCACGAGCGCCCACGCAACGAGCGGAAGCCATGCGCATCCGAGCAAGGCGTGGCCGACGGCCAGCAGCGGATCGGTGTCGGCGAGCGCGAAGCCCCGTCCGAGCTGACCGGGCGGCGTGTACGACAGAGCTGTCGCCAGGCTGCGCCGCCCGTCGACACCCGCTGCGGCGAGCGCAGGCGGCACGAACTGAAACGATCCGTAGAAACCCAGACTCCCGAGTCCGATCAGGAGTTGACCGCCTCGGGGATGTCGGATCGTCAACAACCCGAGCAGGTTGACCGTCACGCGGGACACGGTGGCGAACGTCGCGAGCAATCCGATTGCGGCGATCGCGACCGGCAGGGCCGCCAGCGCCGAGTCGATCGACGCAACGAGCAGACCGGCAACGAACAACAACGTCGCGAGCCCCGGAGGTCCGACTGCGGTCGCGGTCACGAGTCCGAGTGCCAACGACCGATCGGACAGCGGCTCGGTTGCGACGACCCGCGGATCCACCGGTTGGGTGACGCCGGTGATCACGCCGACTGCGATGATCGTCAGCAGTGCGATCGGCGGCACGATCGTGAGGACCGAGTCCGGGTCGTCGACACTTCGAACGGCGACAGCCACGCCGAGTCCGCTGATCACGCCGAGCAGACCGGCACCGAGGAACCCGATTCCGGACGCGAATGCCGCTGCCCCGCCCGCACGAATCGTCGAGACGAACAGCCGCCACCGAAGCCGGGTGAACGTGGCGACGACGCCGCTCATCCGAGCCAGTCGAGTCCCGCTGACATGCCGTGGCCTGCTCCGACCGCTTCGACGAACGCGTCTTCGAGGGAGCGGCCGGCCCGTACCTCGTCGATCGGTCCCTGGAGCACGATGCGTCCGCCGCGGATCAGTCCGATGTGGTCACACACACGCTCGACCACGTCCATCACGTGGGTCGACAGGACCACCGTGCCGCCGCCGAGTC
>JBGCFW010000034.1:0-5332 GCA_045107155.1 Ilumatobacter sp.
TCGCTCCCGACGTCGTCCATCGTCGTGACCAGGTCGTGGTATGCCGGATAGGCGGGCCGACCCTCGTAGCCCTGCCAGTTGTAGCGAGTCCAGCCATCGGCGACCGCTCGACCCGATGTCGGCAGCTTCTGCACCGGCCCCCAGGCGTACACACTGGTGACCTGTCCGTCGCTGTTCGTGATGGTGACCCGACCACCGCCCGGCAGCACCTCGTACATCCAGCCGAAGACGACCATCATCGACACGGCGAGCACGGAGAACACGCCGAACGAGTCCGCCGCTCGCAATTCGCTGCCAGCCACCTGGCGGCGCCACGCGTTGACAGCCCACGAGAGCAGTTCGTAGGCACCGGCCACCATGAGCAGGTAGCGGGTGAGGTATACGAACGGGAGCAGGCGCGGGTTCCACAGCAGCCCGAGCCCTGGGATGCTGCCGCGGGTGACGTAGACACCGAGCGCGAAGAGCAGACAGATCAGCCCGATCGAGATGCCCGTGAGTTGGCGCCGCAGCACGAAGCTGACGAATCCGATCACGGCGAGCGCCGACACCGCGATGTCGAGCGCCGTGGTGAGCGGGAAGAACATGTCCCAGAACGAGTCCGTCGGACCGCTCGGTCGGAACCCGTACTTCATGTCGGTCATGAACTCGTGACCGAGCAGGAAGGGCCCGACCCACCACGCCATCAGGAGCAACGTCGTGATGCCGGTCGTGACGGTGAAGAGCACCCGCTGCAGCTCGAATCGAGCGACGCACCAGACGATGCAGATGACGAGTGCGGCGAACGCCGTGAAGATCAGCACGATGCCATGTGAGACACAGGCGAGTGAAAGCACCACCGCAGCCCACACGCGGAATCTCCCGGTGCGCAGTCCGTGCGCCAGGAGACCGAGTCCGAGCACCGACAGCGTGAGCGCGATGGAGAACGAGTACTCACCCGCCATCGTGGACTTCACGTTGCCGCCGTAGATCTCGAAGCTCTCGTCGAGCAGGAAACTCAGTCCGGCGAACGCGAACAGTTCGGGGATCGGGTGGCGGAAGGCGGCGAGGCGACCGAAGGCCCAGCAGGCGGCCGGAAAGGTGACGAGCCCTGACATCGCGACCAACTTGAACGCGACGCCGTACGGCAGGATCACATCGAGTGCGACGATCGCCAGCGCGGGGATCACCATGTAGAAGCGGTACAGCGGCAGTCCGCCGTACCAATCCATCGTCCATCCCGAGAGCTGTCCCAGCGGGAGGAGGTGGTCTCGGAGAAACGCCGGCGCCCACACATGGGCGCCCATGTCGCCGCCGGTCGGCGTGGTCTCGTCGAAGATCAGGTCGCCTTCGCCGCCGAGAAACGGAATCGGATTGAAGTGGACGACCAGCATCACCGCCACCGTGGTGATCGACAGCGATGCAGCGGTGACGATCAGACGCCAGGTTCGGGCGTTGTCCCACGGTGCGTCCCACCATGCTCGTGGCCGCCGCATGACGCGATCCACGACCCGGTCGAGGCGGCTCCCGGCAGCGGGCCGGTCATCTTCGACCGACGGCGGTTCGTCGCCGGGGTCTGCGTGAACCGTCGAGAGCATCTCCGATGCCAGCTCGTCGGATGCCTCGTCATCGACGAGAGCGACCGGCGAGTCGCCGCCGCGCTCGTCGAGCCACCCGAGGTCGTCGGAGCCGTGGCTGCCGTCGTCACGCATCGCCCATCACCCGCACGATCATGACAAACCTCACGGGTCGGCGACGGTCATGGACCCATCGTTCATCATTGTGCACGTGTGACCGTGCCGCCGACAGCCCGATCACAGCGCCAGGACCAGGCCGGTCGCATTGAAGCCGACGTGAGCAGCGACGGCCATCCCGAGTCGATCGGTACGCCACGCACACACGCCGAACAGGAGCCCGGCGACGAAGAGTCCCGGGTATTCGACCGGCCGGAAGTGGATGAGTGCGAACACCGCTGCGACCCCGACGATCACGACGACGGGTGAGTAACGCGCCAGCAGCGGCCGCTGCAGTAGGCCTCGATAGAAGAGTTCCTCGAAGACCGGGGCACCGATCACCACGAGTACGAACAGCACGACGAAGAGACCGCCATCGGCACGATCGATGAGGTCTTCTGCGGTCTCGGTCAGCGCCCCCTCATCAAAGGTGGCGGGCCAGATGGCGCGCAACGGCAGGTACACCGCGGGGATGAGCAAGAGCTGCCCGATGACCCCAATCGGCACCCCGATCAGATCGATCGGGCGGGCCGAGATGCCGAGCTCGGCCAGCGGGCCGCTGCGGCCGAGGCGGCGCGCCGCGACCACGCTGCCCGCCGTGTAGACGGCCCACCCGGCGGCCAAGGAGACGGCGAGTACCGGGATCGACGTCGGGGTGTCGGGATCGGTGGCACCGGCGACGAGCAACATGACGGTCGATGCGACCGCCGCGCTCACCCACGTGAGCAGGAAGGCACCGAACCAGGCCGTCGGCTCGGCCGCGACCTCTTCGGTGTGATCAACCATCGACACGGCGATCAACGCTATCGCTGCACGCCGCTCCGCTCGGCTGAGCCGACGCGCCGGTCGTCGCGATAACATCCGCTCGTGTCGAGTCGCGTCGGCGTCGTGACCCGATGGTGTCCCGATCCGCGGTGTCAGGCACCCAAGCCTTCTCAGACGGCGATGAGATCTCCGCGACGGGCACCGCGGCGATCGTCGAGGTGCCAACCGCGCATCACCGACAGCCGGTCGGCGTGGCGATCGCAGAGGTCGTAGAAGTGCGGATCGCGCTCGGGCGTGAGGTGGTCGATCCAGACCTGAGACGTCGCGTAGTGGTAGCTGAGGGTCACGGCTGCGATCTCGGCGCATCCGCTGCGCGAGCAGTGCCGATCGGCGATGATCGGCCGCTCCATCTGCGTCGAGATGTCAGGCGCCGGCCAGCTCCCCGCGAGCAGGACGCCGCCGGGTGGCGATTCATCGACCTCGCTCGCGTTGTCGGGACGGCTCGCTGCGGCCTCGATGACCGGCTCTGACCGCTCGAGCGGCGTTCGGGTCAACTCGGCGGTCTCGTCGGCTGCGGCCGGTTCGACCTGCGACGCGATCTGCTGGGCGATCCGGTCGAACAGGCTGTGCTGATCGGGGCGATGGTCGGGTCCGACGTCCATGGAAAAACGGTACGCAACCTCGCGCGCCAGGTGGTGGATACCCGCCTCCCCGCGCGATTCCTTCGGAGCGTGAGGTCTGATCCGACCGGCAGGCAACACGCTCGGCTCGCTCCTTGTTCCCGCAAGGACTGTGTCGGTTTCCACATCGGTTCGGACCACTCGACCCGTCAAGGCGCCGGGGGCCTCGTATCATGAGGCCATGTCGAACCTGCCTCCTCCCCCGCCGCCTCCGCCGCCGGGTTCCGGCCGGGGTCAGCGTCGCCCCGGCAAGCCCGAGCGGCCCGCACCGAAGAACAAGTTCGAGCCCGAGGGGCCCCCGAACAACACCGGCGCCGAGGGTGAAGAACGCACGGGCTTTCCGCGGTGGGGCTGGTGGATCATCGGCATCGTCGCGCTCGGCGCGCTGCTCGTTCCGAGCCTCTGGCCGAGCAACGACGGCGAGAGCATCGACTACACCGAGTTCATTGCGGAGGTCGACGCCGGCAACATCGAGACCGCGCTCGTCAACACCGGCAACGGACGCATCACGGGCGAGTTCACCAACGGTGACTCGTACAACTCGACCGGCGCACCACCTGAGGGCGTGCTCGAGGAAGACCGGCCACTCCTCACGGAGCGAGGTGTCAACCTCCGCTTCGAAGCGCCGAGCTCGAACGCGTTGCTCGGTTTGTTGTCGTTCATGCTCCCGGTGCTGCTCATCATCGGCTTCTTCGTCTGGATCCAGCGCCGAGCCCAGGGCCAGATGGGCGGGGTGATGTCGATCGGCAAGAGCAAGGCGAAGGCGTACGACGCCAGCCGACCCTCCACCACGTTCGACGACATCGCCGGATACGAGGGCGTCAAGCAGGAGATCAGCGAGGTCGTCGACTTCTTGCGCTACCCCGAACGCTTCAAGGAGATCGGCGCTCGCGTCCCCAAGGGCATGCTGCTCGTCGGCCCGCCCGGCACCGGCAAGACCCTGTTCGCCCGTGCGGTCGCCGGCGAAGCCGGCGTCGGCTTCTTGTCGGTCACCGGTTCCGACTTCATGGAGATGTTCGTGGGTGTCGGCGCCAGTCGCGTCCGCGACCTGTTCCAGCAGGCCAAGCGGATGGGCCGAGCGATCATCTTCATCGACGAGATCGACTCGATCGGCCGGAAGCGTGGCGCCGGGCTCGGCGGCGGCCACGACGAGCGCGAGCAGACGCTCAACCAGATGCTCGCAGAGATGGACGGCTTCGAGACCTCCGAAGGCATCGTCATCATGGCGGCCACGAACCGCCCCGACATCCTCGATCCGGCGCTGCTCCGCCCGGGTCGCTTCGACCGCCAGATCGTGGTGCCGGTGCCCGAGGCCGAAGAGCGCAAGGCGATCCTCGAGGTCCACAGCCGTGACAAGCGCATCGGCGCCGACGTCGACATGGACACGATGGCCAAGGCGACCGTCGGCATGGCCGGCGCCGACCTCGCGAACCTCGTCAACGAAGCAGCTCTCGTGGCCGTGCGCCGCGGCTCGAAGGAGATCGAGCGCATCGACTTCGAGAACGCCCGCGATCGTGTCGTGCTCGGCGCACAACGCGAGTCGGTGATCATGTCGGCCGAAGAGAAGAAGGCCACGGCGTACCACGAAGGCGGGCACGCACTGCTCTCCACCGTGCTCCCCCACGGGGACCCGCTCCACAAGGTCACCATTCTTCCCCGCGGCATGGCGCTCGGCGTCACGTGGTCACTCCCCCAGGAGCGTCACACGTACTCGAAGGAGTACTTCGAGGACACCATCTGCAAGGCGATGGGTGGGCGTGTTGCCGAAGTCGTCGTGTTCGGACACCTCAACTCGGGTGCCGCGAACGACCTCGAGCAGGCCACGGGCATCGCACGCCGAATGGTCCGCGAGTGGGGCATGTCCGACCGGGTCGGCCCCCAAGCGTGGAGCGGACAGCAGGCCACCTTCCTGGGCGACGACCTGATGTCGTCGGGCAAGGAGTACTCCGACGACACCGCCCGGCTATTCGACGAGGAGATCTCCAAGATCCTCACCGATCAGGAGCAGCGAGCGACCGATGTGCTCACGCGTCACCGCCGCGGGCTCGAGCTCATCGCCGAGTCGCTGCTCGAACACGAGACCATCGACGGCCCGACCGTCGCCCGGCTCATCCAGCAGGGGATGATCGAGTCCGGCGAGAGCGCGCCGACGCTCGACGACATCGTGTTGAAGTAGTT
>JBGCFW010000340.1:0-17924 GCA_045107155.1 Ilumatobacter sp.
GTTGCGCGTGAAGACCGCGTTGTTGAAGCGCTGGTACTTGGTTGCCGAATCGGTCGACCTGAGCGATGCACCGTTGGCGGTCCGCCGGCTGTCGCGCGTCCTCGTGGTGTGGCGGTCTGCAACCGGCTCGCTGGTGGCGGCACCCGATCGGTGCCCGCACCGCGAAGCGCCGTTGAGTGAAGGTTGGGTCACCGACGGCTGCGTCGTGTGCCCGTATCACGGGTGGAAATTCGGCGACGACGGCGTGTGTGTCGAGGTGCCATCGTCGGGCGCCGGCAAGACGGTGCCGCCGAACGCGCATCTGTCGACGGTCCTGGTGAGTGAGCAGTACGGCCTCGTGTGGATCTGCCTCGGGGAGCCTGCGAGCGGGATCCCAGACATGGCGGCCGAACGTGACGGCGCATATCGCCGGATCAACTCCGGCGTCGACGTGTGGAAGGTCTCCGCCACCCGCATGACCGACAACTTCCTCGACATCTCGCACTTCCCCTACGTGCACATCGGGACGTTCGGTATCGAGCAGAACAACGACGTCCCGAAGATCGAGATGGAGCAACTCGATGACGACTTCTTCGGGTACCAGTACGACGTCGAGGTCCGTAACGACGATGAGAGCGGCAAGGCGGTGTCCGGCCTCGATGCCGATGTGATCCATCGCAAGATGAGTACGGGCTTCAACCTGCCGTTCACCGTGCGGAGCACGATCCACTACGAGACCGGTCTCGATCACTTGATCTTGTTGTGTTCGACGCCGATCGACGATGTGACCTCGTACTTCACGTTCGTGATCTGGCGCAACGACGATCACTCGGCCGACCCGGAGGAGACGATCGCGTTCGACCGGGCGATCGGCGCCGAGGACAAGGCGATGCTCGAAAAGGTCAAGGGCGTGCTTCCGCTGGATCAGCGGGCCACGGTGAGCGTGCAGTCCGACAAGCCGTCGGTCGAGTGGCGGCGTCGCTTCGCGCAGATGCTCGGCTGAACACCTTCGGCTTTCAGCGGGCGAAGAACGCTCGGAGTCGTTGTTCGAAGACGAGCGCGAAGTCGTCGTGGACGGCGCGCAGCGTTGATGCCGTCCAGTCGGCCGGCTGGAGTTCGTCGGGCAGCTGCGGCTCGACGCGCAGGAACCGGACCGTGGCAGCGGCGACCGCGAAAGCGGTCGGGAGGTCGTCGTCGCGGGCCTTGTCGAGTAGCTCGCGTTGCTCGCGGAGCGCCGCGAGGAGTTTGCTCGCGCGCGCTTCGAGGTCGTCGAGTGGCCAGAGGCGAGCAACCAGGCCGTGGACATCGTCGACGCCGAGATCGCCGCGCATCACGATCGCTCCGGCGAATCGCGGGAGCTCGGGCTCGGTCGCGGGACGTAGCCAGATGTCGGGTCGGAGCTCGCCGAAACGCGCCCCCTCGAGCGTCGAGCGAAAGGCGCGTCGTTCGGAGGTGTCACGGCGATCCGGTTCCACCGTCACGTTCCACCACGTGCCGTCCCACGTATCCCTGCTGATGCGGCGCCCCGAGTCCTGTTGGCGTTGACGTTCGAGGAGGCGCCCCGTCAGTCGGTACCACCCGTCGTCTGCGTTGAGGTCGCCCGCTGCGACCATGCGCGAGAGTGCGGTCCGGATCGTGCCGGAGCGGATGCCGAACAGTTCGCCGAGTGCGACGAGGGCGCGGACGGGAAGCGCGGGTGGATGGGTCCCGAGCAGCGCAGACAGCACCAGCGACCGTGCGTCGAGCGCATCGACGCCGAGGTCGGAGGTGTCGATGCGCACACCCGCATCGTATCGACCCGGCGACATCCCATGTCACAGACTCCGATCGCATCGAACGAATTGTGTATCATCGGACGTATGTCGACCACTGCGGACCCGTTGACGACGATGGTGCCTCGCTCGGAGAACCTGCCCGACGTGCTCCCCACCGAACGGCTCAACGAACGCGGTATGGCGACGGCGCTCTGGCGCGACGATCTGCGAAGCATCTCGAACGTCCGAAACGTCTTCACCGTGACCGGCGCACTGACGATGTCGTTCGGGGTGGTGATCGCTGCTGGTTTGATTCACACGTGGTGGGCGTACGTCGCGGCGTTCTTCTTGCTCGGTGGGGGACATGCTCGGCTCAACATCCTCGGCCACGAGTCGGCCCACCGACTGCTGTTCAGCGGTCGTCGCGCCAACGACTGGGTCGGTCGCTGGTTGCTGTCATATCCCACAGCGCAGGCGTTGATGGCGTATCGCCGATCGCACTTCGCGCATCATCGTGACGAGATGGGTCCGAACGAGCCGGACCTGTCGCTGTACTCGGGGTATCCGGTCACCGTTGCGTCGTGGCGGCGCAAGATTCAACGCGACGCCACCGGCCGGAGTGCGGTCAAGATCCTGGGTGGGCTGTACGCGGCGTTCCGGGCTCGCAAGGTCGAGGCCTGGTACATCGCCGCGGTCCAGCTCGGGCTCCTCGTCGCGTCGATCGCCGTGGGGCGTCCGCTGATGTACCTCGTGTGGTTCGTGTCGTGGGCGACGCTGTGGCGGGTGCTGAATCGGATCCGGGCGATCGCCGAACACGGCGGGATGATCCGCTCGAAAGACCGGCGACTCACCACGCACGTGATCCGCCAGACGTGGCTCGCGCGGGCGTTCATGGTGCCGTATCACACGGGTTGGCACCTCGCTCACCACGTCGACATGGGTGTGCCGTGGCGGAACCTGCCGAAGCTGCACAACGAGCTGGTCGCGTCGGGCTGGGTGACGCCCGAGCTCGAGTATCCGAGCTATCGAGCATTCATCCGCGCGGCCACGTCCCGCGGCTGATCGCGGACCGGGTGGCGTGACGAACACCCAGATGCGCAGCGACCGAACCCGCGGCGTGGTTCGCTCGGTCGCTGCTTCGGCACTGGCGCACGCGGCGTCCATGGGCGACACTGTCGCGACGATGCGCCTCCTGGTGAAAGCGAACGGCATGCCCGAGAACCAAGGTGGTGGTGACGGCGGCGGCGGTGAGTCGCTTCGTCGGTGCGAGGCCGGCTCGACGTCGCGTGGCGGAGCGTTCGTGTCGTGGACGCTCACGTCGGTGGTGCGCCGTGGGTGATGCCATCGGCTCGACAGTCGGATTTGCCGTGGGAATCGCGGTGAGCCCGATTCCGATCGCGGCCGTGATCCTGATGCTGTTCAGTGACCGCGCACGCTCGAACAGCGTCGCGTTCATGTTGGCGTGGATCGCAGGGATCGCGACGGTCGCCGTGGTCGTGGTCGCCATCCCCGGCCTCGAGGCCGATGACTCGCAGCAGAGCAGCACCGTGGGCTGGTTCAAGCTGGTGCTCGGGGTCCTGCTGCTCGCTGTCGGCGTCCGTCAATGGCGCTCGCGGCCTGGCCCCGAAGAGGAACCAGCCGTCCCGGGCTGGATGGCGAAGATCGACGGACTACGCCCTGGGTCCGCGCTGGCCCTCGGATTCCTCCTGTCCGCCGTCAATCCGAAGAACCTGCTCCTCGGTGCGGCGGCGGGTGCAACCCTCGGCTCGTTGTCGCTGTCGCGTGCAGAGACCGCTGGTGCCATCGCGGTTTTCACCGCCATCGCAGCGCTCACCGTGGTGGTTCCGGTCGTCGCCTCGCTGATCGCCGGCGCACGGCTTGAACCCTCGCTCGACCGCGCGAAGGCCTGGCTGATCGCGAACAACACCGCAGTCATGGCCGTGCTGATGCTGGTGTTCGGCGTGAACCTGCTCGGCGACGCTCTGCAGATCCTCACCTGAGCGGATCGTGCAGCGTCAGCCCGCGAGGTGATCCCAGGCAGGGGCGAGTTCGGCCCACGGCCCGCTCGCTGCAGCCGTGCCGTCGACCAACACCACCACGCGGTCGGCGCGAGCGAGCGCGGACCGCTTGTTGCTGGAGCCGATCACCGTGCGTCCGCTGCGTCGCATCGCGTCCCACAGCTCGATCTCGGTGCTGGCATCGAGCGCCGATGACACGTCGTCAGCCACAAGAAGCTCCGACTCGGTGGCGAGGGCTCGTGCCAGCGCGAGGCGCTGGACCTGGCCGCCCGACAATCGAACGCCTCGATGACCCACCAAAGAGTGGGGCCCGCCTGCGTCGTCGATGTCGCGCGACAAGCGAGCGAGCTCGATCGGTTCGTCGACCTCGCGGTCGTGGTCGAGTGCGATGTTGTCGGCGAACGTTCCCGACAGCACGCGTGGGACTTGTGCCACGTAGGCGACGCGACCGGGTCGCAGGAACGTCTCTGGCTCGGTGACCTCGGCACCGTTCCACGCGATCGATCCGGTCGAGTGGACCAGCCCTGCGAGGGCTGCGAGCAGGCTCGACTTGCCCGAACCGATGCGGCCGAGGACGAGCACGAGTTCGCCGCGCTCGACGACGAGGTCCAGCCCGCTCACACCAACCGTGCCGTCGGGGTGAACCGCGTCGAACGCGTTGAGCTCGAGTCGCTGAAGCGGGTCGGTCTCGCCGGGATGAACGGCCATACCCACACCTTCCACGAGGTCGACGCCGTCGGGCAGGTCCATCAGGTCGACGCCACCGGCGAGCTTGCTGGTCTCGCGCTGCCAGGCCTTGGTGCCAGGTGCCTCGGTGATCACCGAGCCGGCGACGCGGCCGAACCACTCGAAGCCCGTCACCGTGCCAGACACGAGGAGCGCGGTGGCGAGGCCCCATCCGCCTGCGACGTGGATCGCCCACGCGGCGACGATGCCGGCCTGGACCATCACGACCGGCACACCGTCGAGGAACGACTGGATCCGGTGCTCGCGCACCGCGGCGTCGACGCGGCCGGCGTCGACCCGATGCAGGTGACGGTGGACGGCGCGCGTCGATGCCGACAGTTTCACCGTGCGAATCGCGTCGAGCGATGACACCAATGCGCGCCCGAACTCGGAACGTGCGGTCGAGGAGGCGGCTGCTGAGCGTCCCGCCATCGGGGACCCGAACGCCGAGGCGATTCCAGTCAGCCCCATCACGGCGAGCAGTACCACGCTGGCGAGCACTGTGCCGCCGAACACGGCCGCGAGTCCGGCGATGAAGAGACCGACGATGAAGTCGTACCAGCGGTCGCCGTAGCGCGCGTACCGGTCGCAATCCATGGCGCGCGCGACGACTTCGCCTGGCGGTGTGGGGTGCAGTCGTTTCTGGGAGGTCTGGCCGATGAGTACGGAGGTCCGCGTGCGGAGCATCACCGAGATCCACCAATGTGGGAAACGTCGTACGGCCTCGCCCAGCGCGAACGGCGCGATGACCAATCCGAGCATCATGAACGCGAGCGGCGTCGTGGGACGGCCCCCGTCGTCGAGGTCGGCGACGATGTTTCCCCACAGCCAGCCGGTGAAGATGCCGTATGCGCCGAGCAGGTTGAACAGCGTGAACAGTGCGACGGCGAGCACGCCCCACTCGGGGCGGGTCAGGATCGCTCGACGGATTCCTCGAGCAAAGCTCGGTGGCTCGGGGACGTCGGGCGCCGGTGGTGGGGTGCCCGTGCGTCGGGTCTGGCCGATCGCCGATGCCCGGTGAGCGGATGACGTGGCGGTGTCGCCGGTCGACGTGGGGGTGGTGGTCGTCGAATCGTCGAGCAGCGTTCGGAACGGGCCGGCGGCATGCGCGAGTTGGGCGCGCGGGCCCGACTGGATGACTCGTCCGGCGTCGAGCACTGCGATCTGTTCGGCCCGCTCGGTCGTTCCGAGTCGGTGAGCCACGATGATGCCGGTCCGCCCAGCGAGTAGGCGTCGTGACGCGTCGACCACTTGGGTCTCGGTGACCGGGTCCATCCGCGCCGTCGCTTCGTCGAGCACGACGACGTGAACGTCGCGTACGAGCAGGCGGGCGAAGGCGACGAGCTGTTCTTCGCCGGCGGACAGGGTCGTGCCGGCGGGCCCGAGCACTGTGTCCAGCCCGTCGGGGAGCCCGGCGACCCATTCGCCGAGTTCGAGTTCGGTGATCGCGTCTTCGAGGCGCGAGCGGTCGACGTCGGAGAACATGGCGATGTTCTCGCCGAGCGTTCCGGCGATGATCTCGGTCCGCTGTGTCACCAGCCCGACCGCCGACCGGAGTTGCTCGAGGCCGATGTCGAGGACGTCGACGCCGCCCAGGAACACCGAACCGCGAGGTGGATCGACCGCCCGCGAGAGCAACGAGGCGAGCGTCGACTTGCCGGATCCGCTGCGGCCGACGAACGCGCAGGTGGTGCCCGCCTCGATGGAGAGCGACACCTGATCGAGTTGGAACGAGCCCTCGGCGTAGACGAAGTGGAGGTCGCGGAACTCGATCGAGGCGGGCGCATCGGAGATGTCGTCGCCGTCGGCCGGTTCGGCCGGCGATGCCATGAGACCCCGGAGACGGATCAGCGCTCCGACTCCCGACTGGAGATCGGGGAGGTGGTGCGCGACCTGGTCGACCTGGCCGACGAATGCCACCGTGACGGCGAAGAGCGTGACGAGGGTCGCGGTCGAGGTGGTGCCGTCGGCCACGAGAAAGAAGCCGATCGCGGCGACCACCGCAAGCAGGCCGTTGAGCAGTACGCCCGAGCGACGGATGATGATCGCTTCGACGGCGACGACGTCAGCCATCTTGTCGTGGATGGTCGATGCGAGTTCCGCGCAGCGTCGGACCAGGTAGGGCTGCCCCAAGCTCGTCCGGACGTCGTCGCGAGCGGCGATTCCCTCCTCCATCGCCGCGGCGTGGTCGGTCCATGCTGCTTCCTCGATGACTTTGAGCTCCGCCAGTCGTGCGAGGTGCGGTCGAACGACGACGAACACGACGTAGCCGATCAGCGGGAACAGCAACCATGTCGCCCACCAGGTCAGGCCGGCGACGATCAGCAGTGGGATGACGGCGAGTCCGAGCCGGATGACCCGCCATGCGCTCATGCGCAGCAGTGTCCCGAGTTCGTGGGTGTCGTCGTCGATCCTGTCGAGGATCTCGCCCACCGCCTGCTCGGTGAGTGCGTCGAGCGGCTGCGCCATCACTGCGTCGAGAAGATCGGCGCGCAGCCGCCCCTCCGCACGATCGATCACGGCGCTCCAGGCAACGCGACCGAGCGTGTCGGCCACGGCCGAACCGAGTACGCACACGGCGAGAGCCACCACGAGGTCGCCGTCGGGCTCGGCAGCGACGCGGCCGATGTAGATCGTGCCGACGGCCTGGCCGATCGCGGCGACGGCGGCGGCGATCAGAGCAGCGACCGTGCCGGGGCCGCGTAGCCGACCGCGATCGATCCGCCGCTTCGCGAGTGCGCGACGATCGGGCTCGCGCCCGTCTCCGGTCGAGGTGCGCGCCGCAGCCTCGTTTGTCGTCGTGATCGTCACGCGGCCACGGTACGGCGCGAGCCCTCGCGGATCGTCGGAGGTTTCCTCCGGCCCCTGGCAACCATGTCGACCGCTCAGCGTTCCGGTGCGGCGCGTCGTTCTCCCAGCGATGGGTTGGTGCTCTCGCGATGGCGCGACGCGGGGTGACAGCGGGCGACGGTCCCGGTCAGTCGTCGTGGAGGACTCGCCGAGGACGCGAACCGATGCGTACGCCGGCAGCGACCAAGATCAAGCCGAGCACCAACGCTGCGGAGAAGGGCTCGTCGAGGACCAGAACGGCCAGGCTGGCTGCCACCGCCGGCTCCACGAGCGTCACCGTGACCACCATGCTGAGGCTCAGTGACCTCAAGCCGACGCCCCACAGGGCGTACGCCAACGCGAGCGTTGCCACGCCGAGCACGGCGATCGCCGCAATCGAGCCGACCGAGGACGTCGCTTCCGCGGCGGTGATGACGGCGAGTGGGGACAGCAAGACGGCGCCCGCTCCGAACACGGCGGCCACCGCGGGCAGGAAGGGCCGGTCCCTCATGAGACGTTGCGCAGCGGCGCCGTAGGTGGGAAACGAACACGCGGCGACGACGGCGAGCGCGATGCCCATCGCGTCGACGTCGGCGGCTTCGAAGGTGAGCACGGCCACGCCGGCGACCGCGATCGCGGTCCCCACCAGCCAGGTGGTCGGTGGAGCCTGTCGCTCGCGCCACGTGTCGATCACCCCTGCGACCAACGGGCCGACACCGATCGTGACGAGCGTCCCGAGCGCGACTCCGGTTCGGTCGACCGCCTCGAAGAACGCGAGTTGGTAGCCGGCGACGCCCAATCCTCCGATCCAGATCCACCGATCGGTCAACGAGTACGCCCAGATCGGGGTCGACCGAATCGATGCGGCGACCACCAGCACGATTCCGCCGACGATCGAGCGCCACACGCCGGCGCCGACCGCCGAGAGTTCCTCTGGTGCGATCGCGGCGATCATCCCGGTCGAGCCGAACAGCGCCGCGGCTCCCACCACGGCGAGCAACGCCAGACCCGTCTGACGTCGTTCGCTCGGCGAGCTGCTCTCGACGTTCATCGCTCACAGCTTGGGGGATCTCGCTCTCGAAACCGTCGATGGCGCTGCGTTCGTTCGACGTCGGGAATGCCCGCCAGGCTGTCGAGATGTTGGCGATCATCGGAAGTGGCGAATACCTCACTCCCATGGAGCCCATCGATGCCGAACTCCTCGGTCTGTTCGAGGGCCCACCGCGTGTCGTGTGCCTGCCGACGGCTGCCGGTCGCGAAGGCGATGCGATGATCGACGACTGGCTGCAGCGTGGCGTCGAGCACTTCACGTCGCTCGGCGCCGCGGTGGACGGTGTGCGGGTCTGGGACGAGGACTCGGCGAACGACCCCCAGCTCGCCGAGCGCATCGAAGCAGCCGACTTCGTGTACTTGTCCGGCGGTAAGCCGGCGTATCTGCATGACACGCTCGTGGGGAGTCGTGCGTGGGCCGCGATCGCATCGGTGCTCGACCGCGGTGGCCTCCTCGCAGGGTGCAGCGCCGGCGCGATGATCCAAGGCGAGGTGTTCGCAGGAGCGCCCCGCAGTCACGGCGGGTTCGGTCTGTGGCCAGGCTGCACGATCGTCCCGCACTTCGACGAGATCCCGGGGCCCGTGGTCGCGGGTATGCGTTTGGCGCTCGGACGGGATCGAACGTTGATCGGCGTCGACGGCGACACCGCACTGGTGAACGTCGAGGGGACCTATCGCGTCGTGGGCCGCCGTGTCACGGTGTGGACTCGCAAGGAGCGACACGAGTTCGGCCCCGGCGAGGTCCCCGCGTCGATGTTCTCGTCGTGATCGTCTGTGCCGGTCTCAGTGGACGCGGCGAGCCCCGAGCTCTGGGTGGAGGCGAGCCTCGTGCTCGCTTCGCATGACGTCGGGGATCGAGATCGCCCGACGAGCGCCGATGTCGAAGAGCACCGAGACGCTCTCGAACGTGGCGAGCAGCTCCTGGGTGTCCAGGTCGAAGAGCCACATCGCTTGCTGCGTGGTCTTGTCGGCGACGGCGGTGGTCGCGCAGAACGACTGAATGCGCGTCCCGAGGGTCGGGAGTCGGCCGATCGCGACACGGGTCTCCATCGTTGCCCAACCCATGCTCTCGCCGTTCGGACCGGTGTGCAGGAGCTCGAATTCGGCGCCGTCGGCGGGCTCGCCGCCCCAGAAGAGGAACGGCGTCATGCTCGACGGCACCCGTTCGCCGCCGGCGGTGTCGTCGCTGTCGACGGTTCGTGGAGCGCGCATCGCCAAGCCGAGTTGCTCGACATCGCCAAGCGTCGGGGCCGCCATCTCCGCATCGATGTCGATGCTCCGTGGCCGCCCGTGCTCGGGCAGCTCGATCGACGCGACGCGGTCGGTGGGCTCGGTCGAGCGGACGCGATGGACGAATGTCGCCGCCAGCGCGCCGGTCGCGGTGTCGGCGAGCTCGTGATAGATCGTTGTCTGGCTGTCATCGACGCCGAGGATTCCGGTGCGAACCTCGAGTTCGGTGTCGACCAGTTGCTCGCGGTGGTGCCGGGTGTACATGTCGAACACCTCGACGTTCCCGAAGATCGACTTGGTCGCGGCGCGAGCGTTGACCGCGTAGTAGCGGACGTTCATGTGGCCGAGGTGATCGATCTGGTCGGGTGTGACCGTGCTCGTGTGCGTCACCGTGAGTCCACCCGAGGCTGTCATGGCGACGCACGATAGGAGCATGTTCGACCGGGTCAACGGGCCGAACCGTCGGGCCGCGGTCGACGCGGACACAAGGCCTACGATCAGGCGATGCCAGATGCGAAGCTGACAGCGGCGTCGGAGTCGATGCACGCGAACGACGACGTGGCCCGCGAACTCGGCATCGAGATCATCTCGGCGGAGCCTGGCGCTGCTGTGGTGAGCATGACCGTCACCCAGGCGATGACCAACGGCCTCGACGTGTGCCACGGCGGCATCATCTTCACGTTGGCCGACACGGCGATGGCGCACGCGTCGAACGCGGCAGGACGCCGCACGTTGTCGACCTCAGCGTCGATCGAGTGGCTGCGGCCGGTCAGCGTCGGTGAACGAATGGTCGCTTCGAGTTCGATCTCGGCCACGCGCGGACGGAACACCGTCCACGACATCACGGTGCGCGTCGTCGACGACCCCGTTGCATTGGTGCGGGGCCAGACCCTGACGCTCGATGAGTCCTGACGTCGAGGGCTCCGATGCGGGTGAGTTCAGACCACTCGAAGACTGGTCGATCTCGGCGGTCAACCTTCCCGAGCACGCCGTCAACGCGATCCACACCGATGCCGGAGCGCGCCTCGCCGGCTACCCGCGGGCGCTGGTGGCGGGGGTGTCGTCGTACGCCGTGATGACCCATGCACCGACCCTGGCCTGGGGCGATTCCTGGTTGACGGGTGGCGGTGCCCACGTCCGATTCGCAGCGCCGGTGTTCGACGAGGACCCGCTCGATCTTCTGGTGGTCGGCGACGACACCGTCGAGCTGCGTGTGGGTGGCGAGCCGCGAGCGAGCTGTCAGTTCCTTCTGCAGGGCCCGACGATGACCGAACGCACCGGCGAGCGACTCGCGCCGTGGCGCTTCGAGCCGGGCGTCGACTGGTCGACCTATGGCGATCGACTGGGCGACCGGGTCGGCCGCTTTCGTGAACGGGGCCTGATTCACCCGGCTGCCTTCGTGGCCTTCGCGAACGAGATCTTCCACGCCCAGCTGGTCGCCGGATCGTGGATCCACACCCGCAGTCTGATCGCGCACCACGGCACCGTGTCGCTCGGTGAGACGATCACGATCGACACCACCGTGATCGATCGGTTCGACTCCCGGGCCGGCAAGCGCGCCGTCGCCGACGTTCGCGTCACCGCCGACGGGCGCCCCATCGCATCGATCGAACACGAAGCGGTGATCGAACTGCACGCGCCGCCTGTCTCCCCTCAAGGTCGATGACGGTGCTGCCGATACATCCGACATGCCCGGCATCGTCGACGCACCAACGGATCGTGGCGTGGACTGCGCGAGCGTGCGCAGTTCCGAAGCCGAAATCCTGTTGCAGGCGATCGTCGAGCTGCACGTCGACGGCATCTTGTCAGGCACCGAGTTCGAAGCGAAGCGCGCCCACCTCACGTCCTGTCTCTGACGGCGCGGTCCGGACTCGAAGCTCGGTTGGTCTTCCGCCCCTTCGATCGGTCCGACGCGCGTCTGGCAATCTGCGACCGTGACGAAATTCGGATGGTTGTCGCCGGTTGCCGGACATGCGGGCAGTGACTTTCAGCCCATCGTGATGTACCAGGAGGAGCATCTCTTCCCGGAGGTGCTGCCGCATTTCGACTCGTTGTGGATCGCCGATCACTTCTACGGCTTCGACGCCGAGAAGCAGGAAGGTTTCCTCGAAGCGTGGGTGACGCTCACCTGGCTCGCCGCTCGGTTCGACGACATCATGCTGTGCCACCACGTGCTCGGCCACGGTTACCGCAATCCGGCGCTCACCGCGAAGATGGCGTCGACGCTCCAGGTCCTCTCCGGCAACCGGTTCATCCTCGGGATCGGCGCTGGCTGGCGCGAGGACGAGTACGACTCGTACGGCTACGACTTCCCGTCGAATGCCACCCGGCTGCGTCAGCTCGAAGAGGTCGTCCAGATCTGCTCGCTGATGTGGACCGAAGCGCACCCGACGTTCCGCGGCGAGCACTTCAGCATCGACGATGCAGCCGCCACGCCGCGACCGGACGTGGCGCCACCGATCTGCATCGGGAGCTCCGGCGAGCAGATCGGGCTGCCCATCGTCGGCCGCCGAGCTGACATGTGGAATGGTCATCATCGCGGCGACGACGAGGGCTGGCTCCGCAAGCGCGACATCGTGTTCGCCGCAGCGAGCGATGCAGGTCGCGATCCCGCCGAGATCGAGTGCACCTTGACCGTCGGCGGTGACCTTCCCGCCTCCGACGCCGACTCAGAGGCCTGGGTCGAGCGACTCGCTCATCTGAGCGGCCTCGGTGCCTCCCACTTCATCATGGACTTCGGCCACCCGCTCGACGTCGAGCCGGCCCTGCGTTTCATCGAGCAGGTGATCGCACCGCTCAAGGCCCGTTGACCGCAGGATCCGACCGCTGTCGGCGCGGAACGCGGTCCGAATGGCGTGATACTCGGTGACACGATGACGGGCGAGTTCTCAGACGACCAGGTGTTCGACGACGAAGCGGCCGAACTGCTGCGGTCGAAGCAGCAGATCGCACACGACCGCGGACGCATCTGCAAGAAGCGGGGATGCGTCGTGTGCCAGCCGTTGCGAGCGGCGCGCCAGGCGAAGAAGAAGCAACGCAAGGCCGATGCACAGGCTGCCGCTCACGCGAGGAACCAACCATGCGGACGTGCGAGCTGCGCGCTCGACCGGTGCGTCACAGCGCTCGCGGAAACCCGATCGCCCGCTCAGCGATCGTCCGTCGGGCAGAGCCTGACCGACGTTGAGCACGCGCAGCGTCTCCGAAACGAGAAGCACCGGATCGGCCTCCCCTGCGGAGACGAGGGCTGCGCGATCCAGGCTTGTGTCGACGGATTCGCCGCTGAGCGTGCCCGCCGACATCGCAAGGGTCGGCCCTGCCGGTCGTCCACGTGCGAGACGGGGATCTGCGTCGCGGCTCGCTCGACACGCTGAGATCGATCATCGGGCCCGCTCCGGTGGCTCCGACGATCGATGCGTTGGGTGGCTGCATGTACCGTCGCTCGATGGACCGCATCGAGATCGAGATGAAGCTGAACCGGGACCGCGCCTGGATGTTGGAACGGCTCGGTTCGATGTCGCCCGAAGAGCTGGCCGCGCCGCGAACGTTCAGCGAGCACGACCCTGACAGTCGCTGGTCGTACGCCGACCACTTCGTTCACACGACCCTCATCGAACGGAACTGGAACTACATGTTCCGTCGTCACGTTTCGGGCGATCGCGGCCTCGCCCCTCGTGTGCGCGACGACGGCTCGCCGCAGTCGATGGAGGAGATCATGGCCGACATCCACGGTTGGACCGAGGAGTGGAAGGCCGAGCACAGCGGCAAGTCGTTCGTCGAACTCGTGCGGATCGGCCAGGAGGTGCGTGCTGACACGCTCGCACTCCTGGCCGAACTCTCCGACGAGGACCTTCTCTCGAAGATTCCGGGCGCACCCTGGGCCGACGGCACGGTCGGTGGAATCATGGCGGCGAACGCCGACCACGGTCGGATGCACTTCGCCTGGGCCTCCGAGGACCCGGTGTCGGCGAGCGGTGCGAGCTGACGTGGCGCCCGCCGTTACACGTTGATGGGCTCGCGTTCGGCCGGAGCGGACTCGACGAATCGGGCACGCTTCGGTCCCGCGACCAACAGGTAGACGAACGCCGCGCTCGCCATCGCCACACCGATCCACATCGAGCCGACCCATCCGTCGACCCACGCCTGCTGTGCTGCGCCCACCAACTGTCCGGCGAGCTGTGGGTCGGTCTGAGCGACCTGTTCCGCAGCACCGAGAGCTGCGTAGTAGTCGTCGGCGACCACGTCACCGAGCGGGCCCGGCAGCTGGCTCGCGAACGCGGCGATGTTGTCGGCGTATCCCGACGAGACGATCGAGCCGAGGAGTGCGACGCCGACGGCACCACCGAGTTCGCGACTGGTGTCGTTGAGTGCCGAGGCGACGCCCTGCTTCTCAGCTGGAAGTGTCTCGGTGATCGCTTCGGTCGCCGGTGTCAAAGTGGTGCGCATGCCGAAGCCGATCAGCAGCAGCCCGGGAAGGATGGCGAGGTAGCCACCGGTCGGTGATGCGCTCAGGGCCATCGTGACGAGCCCGGTGACGGCGATCGCGATGCCGGACATCATGGTCGCACGGCTGCCGATCTTCGCGGCGATCTTCGGGGCCACCGACGACATCGTCATCATCGTGGCCGCCATCGGAAGGAGGCCAGCCGCTGAGCGCAGTGCCGAGTAGCCGAGGATCGTCTGCATGAAGGGGAACAGCACGAGGAAGATGCCGAACATCACCGCGAACATGGTGGTGATGGTGAGCGAGCCTGAGGCGAGGCCTCGGTTGGTGAAGGCGGTCACGTCGAGCAGTGGGTCCTCGGTGCGTAGTTCCCACAGTACGAATCCGATGAGTGCTGCGACACCCGCGACGAGTCCGATCACGGTGAGCGAGTAGTCCCAGCCTTTCTCGGGCCCTTCGTGGATGCCGAACACGAGGCCACCGATCGCGATGGCGGAGAGCACCGACCCCACGACGTCGAATCGTCCCTCGCCGCTCTCGCTGGAGTTCGGGACCGACCGGACGGCGATCGCCGCCGAGATCGCCATCATCGCAATCGGCACGACGAACAGCCAACGCCACGTGAGGTAGTCGACGAAGAACGAGGAGGTGAACAGGCCGATGATCCCGCCGGCTCCTGCGAATCCCGCCCAGATTCCGATGGCTTGCGACCGCTCCTCGGCAGGGAATGACGAGGTGATCACCGACAGCGTCACCGGCATCACCATCGCGGCGCCAACGCCGGCGAGGGCTCTGGCGAAGATCAGGATCTCGACACTCGGTGCGATCGCCGCCAGTGCGCTGGCTCCTGCGAACACGGCGATGCCGGCGAGCAGGACCGGTTTGCGGCCCCATCGGTCGCCGATCGCACCGATCGGCATCAGGAGCGCAGCGAGTGCGAGCGTGTAGGCGTTGATGACCCAGAGGACTTGGCCCTGTGAGGCGCCGAGGTCGACGGCGATGTCCTGCTGGGCGACGTTGAGGCCCGAGACGGACGCGACGACCGCGATCAGTGCCGTGCACATCGAGATGAGGATGTTGCGCTTCTGTGTGGCGCTGAGCGTTGGTGAGCTCATGGTGTGGACCTTCCGGGTTCGTGGGGGGAGTCATCGGCCGTCGGACGAGCCGGACGATCAACAACGCAACGAAACGGTATCGTTTCGTTCGTGGCGGAGCAAGGGCAAACAGGTGAGCCGTGTGGCACAGTCGTGGCGGCCCGTTTCGACGGCCAGGCACGTCCAGGAGGGGAGCCCGCGATGACCGAATCGATGTCGCCACGAGCGATGCGCAGTCGCGACAGGATCCTGTCGGCGGCGACCGACCTGCTGGTCGAATCCGGTGCTCGCTCCGTCACGGTGGACGCCGTCGAGGCAGCGTCCGGCGTTGCGAAGTCGACCCTCTATCGCCACTTCTCGTCCCGCGACGAGCTGTTGATCGAAGTCGTGCGTTGCAACATTGCCGACATCGCCGCGCCCGATCTGTCCGAGGGGTTCGAGCCGGCTCTGCGGGCGTTGATGAGCGACGCCGCTGCCACGTTCGCCGACCCTGGCTGGTCGCGGATCTTCCCGGCGATCCTGTCCTTGCGCACTTCCATGCCCGAACTCGACGCGTTCGTCGAGCAGGACAAGTCCACCAAGATGGCGCGACTCGGCCGCGTCCTCGACCTCGGAGTGGCCGAAGGTGTCCTCCCGGAGCCGATCGACATCGACCTCGCGACCAACCTGTTGATCGGACCGCTCGTCCTGGCCTCGATCACCGGGAACGGCGACGAGTCCGACGCTGCTGTCTTGCACTCGATCGCCGAGTTCGTGGTCGATCGTTTCATCGCGTCCTTCACCTGAGGCGGTCGCTCACGACGCGGTCGCTCGGCACGATTGGAACACTGTGCGATTGCTACCCTCTCCACACCGGGCGGGGGCCCGGTGAGCGTGAGCGAGCCGTGGGCACGTTCACCCGAACGCTGAAAAGGGGTACCTCATGACCGACACCGCAGCACCGCAGGACACCGAACCGCAGACGGGTTCGATCCCCTGGCCGGACGAAGACTTCAAGACGCCGGAACAGGAGATGGCCGAGAAGGGCCTCGGCGTCCCCGATGCCTACGAGATGGATCTCGCCGACATCAACCCGGTGAATGCCCACCTGTTCGGCGAAGACCGGTGGCAGAGCCACATGGAACGACTCCGCCTCGAAGACCCCGTTCACTTCAACGAGATCGAGACCTCGGGCCGCTACTGGTCGGTCACGACGCCCGAGCTGATCAAGTCGGTCGAGTCCGACTGGGAGACGTTCTCGTCGGCGAAGGGCATCACGCTCGGACCGCGCGTCACCGAGATCGTCGAAGGCGGCCCCGCCATTCGCTCGTTCATCGCGATGGATCCACCCGAGCAGCGCCAGCAGCGTCTCACGGTCACCCCTGCCGTTCGGCCGCAGAGCCTGCAGAACTTCGAAGAACTGATCCGTGAGCGCACCATCGACGTGCTCGAGTCGCTGCCGGAGGGTGGGACCTTCGACTGGGTCGACACCGTGTCGATCGGGCTCACCACCCGGATGCTCGCGACTCTCTTCGACTTCCCGTTCGAAGACCGCCGGATGCTCACGCGGTGGTCTGACATCGTGTTTGCCATCCCGGAGCCCGGCGGCCTCGTGGAGTCACACGAGGAGCGTCGCGATGGGTTCATGGAGTGCGTGCAGTACTTCAGCAAGCTCTGGGACGAGCGCCGCGAGAACCCTGGCCATGACCTCGTGTCGATGCTCGCGCACGGCGAAGCCACGAAGCACCTCAGCCCGATGGAGCAGCTCGGCAACCTGTTGTTGTTGATCGTCGGGGGTAACGACACCACCCGCAACACCATGTCCGGCAGCATCTACGGGCTCAACCAGTTCCCCGAGCAGTACGACAAGCTCATCGCCAACCCGGATCTGATCTTCAACATGGTGCAGGAGATCATCCGTTGGCAGACCCCGCTCGCCTACATGCGACGCACCGCCACGAAGGACACCGAACTGGGGGGCAAGCAGATCAAGGAAGGCGACCAGATCCTCAACTGGTACATCTCGGCCAACCGCGACACCGAGCTGTTCGACGATCCAGACACGATCGACATCGAGCGTCCCAACGTCGATCAGCACCTGTCGTTCGGATACGGCATCCACCGGTGCATGGGTCTGCGTCTGGCCGAGATGCAGCTGCGCGTGCTCTGGGAAGAGATCCTCGACCGCTTCGAACGCGTCGAGGTGCAGGGCGAGCCGAAGCGCACCATGGCATCGTTCGTCCACGGCTACACGCACCTCCCGGTGACCGTCACCAGGAAGTGAGTGCAGCGGCGGGCGCGAACCGGCAGCCCGGTCGACCGCTCAGTCGCAGGGCCCCGCTGCGTCGTCGGGTGTCGGGCCTTGGTCCAGCGCCGCTGCTACCGCCTCGCCGATCGCGTCGCTCTGCCGCTCTGTCTCGGACAAGCCCACGAGGGCGCATGTGATCTCGGCGCTCAGAACCGGTGCGGCGAAACTCGTCCCGCACCAGTACACCCTGGGCCCGAGCTCGATACCGGGGACCGCGTTCTCCGATTCGCCCGCCGGGTAGTCGACGCTGAAGCCCGCTGGGAACTCGGCGTCGTGGCAGCCCGGGCGAGTGTGGGTGACCCACGTGCCGGTCGTGCTGTACGGCTTGTCGTGTCTTTGGTCGGGTGTCGCGCCGACCGCGAACACCGTCGCGCCCAGTTCGGCGAGGAGATCGGCCACCCGGGCATATTCCTGGGCCTCCTCGTCCGCGTTCTGAGGCACCGGGTCGCTCAGACTGATCCACGCGTCGCCCCAGTCGGCTGGATTCGGTTTGGCGAACGCCGCCGGAACGGTGAC
>JBGCFW010000341.1:0-13669 GCA_045107155.1 Ilumatobacter sp.
CGACGGATCAACGAGGCGCTCTGAGCGACAGCGGTGTTGTAGGCCCGCACAGCCCGTGCGGCACCGGTCTCACCCTCGACCGGGGTGAGTTGGCGCTGCACGAGTCGCGCAGCCGTGGCCGGTCCGCCACCGGCGACTGGCGACATACCAGGCCGTGGGAAGTGGCCCGGTCGTGCGGACGTGAAACCCGACTCCATCGTGACCCCGTCGTGCAGACGAGTTTCGTCACGAGCACCCTCCGGTACAACCAACGACGACAGCTGGCCCCAGCGACGATCTTCACCGTGGTGGCGCTCCCCGAGCGCGACCAGCGTGATCTGGTTCCCTGCAAGACGTTGAAGTCGGTTCAGGCCGTCCATCACTCGCCCGGACGATGCCTGATCCAGAGGGCCGGACGACGCGGATCCGTCTCGCCTTCGCTGAGACGCTTTGGCGAACGCAGGCGACCGTTTGGCCGCATCTGAACTGTTTCGTTCACTCAGCACCATGCTGCATCGCCTCCTCGCCGACATCACGCAACACGGTACGTCGATCGCGTTCGCGTGCTCGAGAGCGCAAGAGACTCTGCCCCAAGAGCTGCCCCGAGAACTACCTCAGCGTGGGAGACCGGGAAGACCCGGCGCCCCGGGCAGACCGGGCAGGCCCATGCTCGACGGATCGAGATCCAGACCAGGGGGCAGACCCTTCGGACGCTTGTTGCCGCCCTTGCCCTTCTTCCCCTTCTTCCCCTTGCCGCCGGGGCCGCCGCCCATGACGCCCATCTTCTTCATCATCTTCTGCATCTCGTCGAACTGCTTGACGAGGCGGTTGACATCGCCGACCTGTGTCCCAGAGCCCGCAGCGATGCGCGCACGCCGTGAGCCGTTGATCACCTTCGGGAACGTCCGCTCCTCCATCGTCATCGACCGGATGATCGCCTCGATCGGCTTCAGGTCGTCGTCATCGATGTTGGCGTTCTTCAGTTCCTTCGGAATACCGGGCATCATCGACATGATCGAACCGAGCGAGCCCATCTTCTTGATCTGCTGCATCTGCTCGAGGAAGTCGTCCAACGTGAACTGCCCATCCATGAGCTTCTGCGCGGCTTCTTCGGCTTCGTGCTGCTCGAACGCGCGCTCGGCCTGCTCGATCAGCGTCAGCATGTCGCCCATGCCCAAGATGCGCGACGCCATGCGATCCGGGTGGAACTGCTCGAACTCGTTGATCTTCTCGCCGGTCGACGCGAAGGCGATCGGTCGACCGATCACTTCCTTCACCGACAACGCTGCGCCACCGCGGGCGTCGCCATCCATCTTCGACATGATCACGCCGTCGATCTGCAGCGTCTGGTGGAACGCCTCTGCGGTCTGCACCGCGTCCTGACCGGTCATCGCGTCGATCACGAGGAACGTGTAGTCCGGGTCGACCGCACCAGAGATCAGGCGGACCTGCTCCATCATCTCGGCATCGATCGACAGGCGACCGGCGGTGTCGACGATGAGCACATCGCGCCCGAGTCGCTTCGCCTCCTCGAGACCCTGGAACGCGGTGAGCACCGGATCTTCCGGGTCGGAGTACACGGGAACGTCGATCTGCGCGCCGAGCGTGCGGAGCTGCTCGACCGCCGCTGGCCGTTGGAGGTCGGCCCCGACCATCAACGGCTGGCGGCCCTGGCTCTTGAACCAGGATGCGAGCTTGGCGGAGTTGGTGGTCTTGCCCGAGCCCTGAAGGCCTGCCATCAGCACAACGGTCGGTGGCTTCGCGGCGTAGCTGATCGACAGCGTCTCACCGCCGAGCGCCCTGGTCAGCTCGTCGTTGACCGCTTTGACGACCTGCTGGCCCGGGTCGAGCGCCTTCGAACGAGTCGCGCCGATCGCGTGCTCCCGGATGCGATTGCACACCGAGCGCACGACGGTGACGTTCACATCGGCCTCGAGCAGCGCGGTGCGGATCTCCTTCATCACCTCGTCGACATCGCCCTCCGTGAGGCGGCCCTTGCCCCGGATCTTCTTGACGATGCCTTCGAGGCGGTCGGACAGATTGTCGAACATACGGTCACCCACGATACCGGCCGGTCAGAAACCGCCCCGTTGTCGAAGCAGGTGACGGCTGCGTCGAGTCAACGCTGCTCCCCCACTCGAAGCCTCCTCAGCCCACAGCTTGTGAGGTTGCCCGAACGAGTGCCGAGGTCACGAGCGATCGTGCAGGCGATCGGGCGGAACGGCGCAGGGATCGCCGATGCGTACGCATCCAGGTGGAGCGGCCCGTCAGCGCTCGAAGAGAGCGTCGACGAAGTCGTCTGGGTCGAACGGGATCAGGTCGCCGATGGTCTCACCGATGCCGACCAACTTCACGGGGATCCCCAGGTCGGTCTCGATCGCGAACACGATGCCGCCCTTCGCCGAGCCATCGAGCTTGGTCAACACGACGCCGGTCACGTCGGTCGCGTCGTTGAACTCCTTGGCCTGGATCATGCCGTTCTGGCCGGTGGTCGCGTCGATCACCAGGAGCGTCTCGGTGACCTTGCCGGCCCCCTTCTCAGCAACCCGCCGCACCTTACGCAGCTCGTCCATCAGGTTGGACTTCGTGTGCAGTCGCCCCGCAGTGTCCGCCATCACCAGCTCGGCACCCTTGGCCGCTGCCTTCTCGACGCCGTCGAAGATCACCGAGCTCGGGTCGCCACCCTCGGCGCCTCGGACGTATTCGGCACCGGACCGCTCCGCCCAGGTCTCCAACTGTTCTGCCGCAGCTGCTCGGAAGGTGTCACCCGCGGCGAGCAACACCTTTCGCCCGTCGATCATCTGCTGGTTCGCCAGCTTTCCGATGGTGGTGGTCTTGCCGACGCCGTTGACGCCGACGAACATCCAGACGTTCGGTTCGTTCTCGCCGCGTGATTCGAAGTTCAAGACCCGGTCGGCACCATGGAGACGCGCCGCCATCTCGGCCTGGAGCGCGTCGAGCAGCTCGGTCGGTTCCGTGATCTCCTTGGAGCTCACCTTCGACCGGAGGCCCTCGATCAACTCATCGGTGATGCCCACCCCCACGTCGGCGCGCAGCAACGCCTCCTCGAGATCCTCGAAGCTCTCCTCGGTGATGCCGCTGCGACCGAGCACGCCGGAAATCGCTCCGGCAAACGTCGACCGCGCCTTGGCGAGCCGGTCACGCAGCGTTCCCGGGACCGGCTCGGGTTCGACCTCCGGCTCGACGAGCTCGGGCTCGACGACGTCGACCGCGGCCTCCGCAGCCTCGCGTTCATCGAGAATCGTCCCCGACTTCGCCTCACCGGTTCGCTCGACCGATCGGGTCGATGGCGGCAACCGCGCCTGGTTTCGCCGATTGGCGACGACCACGCCGACGCCGAAAACGAAGACGACGACGAGCAGGACGAGCAGACCGATTTCGACAGCACCCATATCGCCGAGACGCTACCGCTGACCGAAAGCAGCCGGATGCGGCGGACGCTGTCGAACGTCACGTCGGTCGCCGCTGTTTCGAACCGACGGCCAGTGACGAGCCGGTCGTTCAGGCGTCGAGCGGGAGCCGAGCGGTGTCGGACCGCTCCGTGACGACCTTCGACGAGCCGCCCGGCTGCATCGACACGCCGAGCAGGCAGTCCCCAGCCTCCATGGTGCGCTTCTGGTGGGAGACCACGATGAGCTGGGCGTCCTTCCGGAACTCCTGGATGAGTCCGAGGAACCGATGCAGGTTGACGTCATCGAGCGCCGCCTCGACCTCGTCCATGACGTAGAACGGCGAGGGCCGTGACCGGAACACTGCGAAGAGATAGGCCAACGCCGTCAGCGAACGCTCGCCGCCAGACAACAGCGACAGCTTCTTGACGTTCTTTCCCGACGGCTTCGCCTCGACCTCGATACCCGTGTTCAGGAGGTCATCGGGATGGGTCAGCTTCAGCGCACCCTTGCCGCCGGGGAACAACAACCCGAACAACTCGGTGAAGTTGCCGGCCACGTCGGCGAAGGCGGAGGCGAACACGTTCTGGATCTCAGCGTCGACGGCCGCGATCACCCGAGCGAGTTCACGGCGCGTGGAACGGACGTCTTCAAGCTGCTCCTCGAGGAACGTGTGGCGCTGTTGCAGCTCGTTGAACTCCTCGAGAGCGAGCGGGTTGATCGGCCCCATGAGCCGCAACTCACGCTCGAGTTCGCGGACTCGCCCAGCGGGAGATGCCCCCTCCGGCAGCTCCGGCATCGGTGCAGCCTCCGCAACAGCGGGCTCGATGTCGAGGTCTCGGCGCAGCGTCTCGATCGCGGTCTCCAGCCGGAGCTTCGCCTCCGCCTCGTCGATCTCGGCCTTGCGGGCGCGTTCGCGGACGACGTCGAGCGACTGCTCGTTCGCTGAGCGGTCACGCCGAAGGGTCTCGAGCTCTGTCGTGAGGCCCTTCACCTCGTCGCTCTGCTTGCGGCGCACCTCTGCAAGCTCCGCGTGGTGCGCTTCGACGCGGACCTGATGCTGGGCGACCACCTCAGCGAGACGATCGATCGCCGCGATCGAGCGGTCGATGATCTCGCGCCGGTCCGCTGCGACGGCGCGGGCTTCGGCATCTGCTTCGAGCCGCCGCTCGGTCTCGGAGATCCGCCGCTCGAGGATCTGGCGATGTTCGACGAGCCCGGCGTTGCGCACCTCGAGGTCTTTGCGTTTCGATGCCAACGCAGCGGCACGATGCTCGAATTCGGCGCGCAGTTCGCCACGGGCCCGGGCTGCCTCGGCCTCGGCCTGCTCATCGGATTCCAACGCCGGCAGGAGCGCTTCCAGTTCTGCCACACGCTGCTGCTCGCGCTCGCTGTTCTCAGTGGATTCGGTGACCGTGCGTTCGAGGGTGTCGAGCTCGGATTGGATCTCCCGGCGCTCTCCCTGCGCCCGTGCCAGACCTTCGGAGGCTGCACTGAGCTTGTTGTCGTTCGCGTCGAGTCGCCGGGCGACGTCAGCTTCAGCGACCCGCGCCGACTGGAACTGCTCCTCGGTGTCGCGCACCTTCGTCGTGGCAGCCAGGAGCGCCGCAGCGGCGCGTTCTGCGGCTTCGGTGGCTTCATCGAGCGCCGCAGCCGTCGCACCCGAGCCGGCAGCACCGACCCGCCATCCCGACAGCCCGAACCGGTCGCCCGATTCGGTGACCACGACAGCGCGAGGGTGCGCGATCGCGGCGTCGAGCGCTTCGGTGAGCGAGTCGACTCTGACGGCCGCACCGAGGAGACCGTCGAGCAGTGTGTTCACGTCATCTCGCTCCGACCGAGCGTGCGGACGCACTGCGTCGCCGACAGCGGGGACGTTCGCATCCCCGACGTGCGAACCGAGTGCGATCACCGCACCGCTGGTGGCCGAGGTTCGGAGCGCGTCGAGCGCCGACCTCGCAGCCGATGGGTCGGACACGACGACCGCCGTCAGCGACTCGCCGAGCGCCGCTTCGACCGCCTGTTCCCCGCCCGAGTCGATCTCGATGAGGTCGAGCAGCGTCCCGAGCACACCGTCGACGCCCTGGAGACGTTCAGCCCCCGCTCGAGCGTGCGCAGCATCAAGGGCCATCTGGAGCGCGTCGACCCGCGCCGTCGAACTCGACGCCGCGTCCGCGGCCTCGGCTCGATCTTCGCGAGCGAGCCCGAGCGCATTCTCCGACGCCGCGAGCGCATCCTCGGCGGCCGCCATCTCGTCGAACAGCGGGCCTTCGACCGCGGCGGCCTCCTCGCACTCGGTGCGAAATCGGGTGGCCTCTTCGTCGATCAGAGCCAGACGCTTCACGAGCGAGTCGTGTCGCTCGGTCGCCCGGCGGAGCTCTCCGAGCGTGCGCTCCAACGCCTGCTTGACGGACCGCGCCTCGCCGCGGACCTCTGCTGCGGCGCTGGCAGCCTTTGCCGCCGGCTGGTCGACGCCGACCGCATCGAGCATCTGCTCACGCTCGGCTCGAAATGCGGACTCCTCGCCGGCGAGTTCGGCGGCGGCGGGCTCGAACGTGTCGAGCTCGGCGATCACGTCGACCAACTCCGCGGCGAATCGAGCAGCGTCTGCCTCGAGATTCGCCACGACGCCCGCGTCGATCAGCTGGCCCTTGTCACGTTCGAGCCCGCGGCGGCGCTCGACGATCACGGCGGCGAGGCCGCGCGTGCGTTCTCGGAGTTGCTCCACCCGTCGCAATCGATCGCTGACGTCACTGGCGCCACGAGCTGACAGATCGGCCTCGATCGACATCACCGACGTATCGAGTCCGGCCAGCGCCGACTTCAAGGCCGCTTCCGAGGTGGCCGAGTCGTGCTTGGTCGCAGCGAGCGACTCGAGCCGCGTGCGCAGACCGGCGATCTCTCGACCCGACACGAAGGTCTTCAACTCCGTCAGCTCGACGATCAACGTGCCGTGCCGCTCGGCGGCCTTGGCCTGTCGTTCGAGCGGCCGCAGCTGGCGGCGGACCTCTCGCAAGAGGTCCTGCACTCGGAGGAGGTTGGCCTCGGTCGCGTCGAGGCGCCGTTCAGCCTTCTCCTTGCGCTTGCGGAACTTCAGGACGCCGGCCGCCTCCTCGATGATCGCTCGGCGCTCCTCGGGCCGAGCGTTCAGGACAGCATCGATCTGACCCTGGCTCACGATCACGTGTTGCTGGCGACCGACGCCAGCATCGGAGAGCAGCTCTTGAACGTCGAGCAGTCGACAGCCCACGCCGTTGATCTGATATTCCGACTCGCCCGTCCGGAACAGCACGCGGGTGATGGTCACCTCGTTGAACTCGACGCCGAGCGTGCCGTCGGCGTTGTCGATGGTGATGCTCACTTCTGCGCGACCGAGCGCCGGGCGGGCCGCCGTGCCAGCAAAGATCACGTCGTCCATCTTCTGGCTGCGCACGGCTTTGGGCGATTGCGCGCCCAGCACCCACGCCATTGCGTCGACGACGTTCGACTTGCCCGAGCCGTTCGGGCCGACCACCACGGTGACGCCAGGTTCCAGCACCATCGTGGTGGAATCGGCGAACGACTTGAAGCGCTTCAGGGCGAGACTCTTCAGGAACACAGCGGGCCCGACGCTACAAGGTCGGACGCGACGTCGAACCGTCGTCGACGAGGCGTCTCGAACCACCGGTGCCGCCGATCGGCGTCAACGCTGGCACCACGGGCAGAAGTGAGTGCTCCGGCCACCGCTCATCGTGCGCCGAATCCAGCCTCGGCCGCAGGTCGAACACCGCTCCCCCGTGCGCCCGTACACGCGGTGGTCATCCTGATACGACCCGCCTTCTCCCATCAGGTCGACGTACTGGGCATCGCCGAGCGTCGAGCCACCCGCCTCGATCGACTCGGTGAGGATGTCGACGATCGCGGCGTGCAGGCGCCATGTGGCCGCAGCATCGATCGAATCGGCGGCGCGATCAGGTCGGAGGCGGGCCCGATGCAAGCTCTCGTCGGCGTAGATGTTGCCGATACCGGCGATCACCGTCTGATCGAGCAAGAGCGGTTTCAGGGCCCGAGACGTCGAACGAACGATCTGGCGGAGTTGGCTCTTCGGGAACTCGTCGGCGATCGGGTCGACACCGAGCGTCGCCACGCCCGGGAGCTCCACGTCGACGCGACCCGGGTCGAAGACGACGACCTCACCGAACGTCCGCGGATCGACGAACCAGGCTTCGCGGCCGTCATCGAGGTGCATCACCACATGTGTGTGCGGTGGGCGTTCGGCACCGCCGTCGGCGAGGAGCACCTGACCACTCATCCGCAGGTGAATCATGAGCGAGTCACCCGAGTCGAGTGGCAGGAGCAGATACTTGCCTCGCCGTTGCGCGCTGACGAACGAGGTGCCCGTGAGCCCACTGATCAACTCCTCACGGGATGTACGCCGGACGACTCGCTCTCGACCGACCTCGACGGCGGTCACCGTTCGCCCGACCAGGTGGCGGGCGAGTCCGCGCCGGACGGTCTCGACCTCGGGGAGTTCTGGCATCAGCCGAGTTCGAGACAGGCGGCCGCGGCAGCGTCCTGTTCGGCCGACTTCTTGTTCCGTCCCGTGCCGGTCCCGACGAGGGAGCCGTCGACGGACACTTCGGCGGTGAACACCTTGGCGTGGTCTGGACCGGTGGAGCACAGCGCGTACGAAGGCGCTCCCAGACCGAGCCTTGCGCACAGTTCCTGCAATTCGGTCTTGCGGTCGTGGTGGGCGAGCATGTCGGTCGCCTCGGCCAATCGATCCCCGATGAGGCGCTCGACCACCTCGTACGCGGCGTTGGCGCCGCCATCGAGGTAGACCGCCCCAAGAACCGCCTCGAACGCATCGGACAGGATCGACGGTTTGTCGCTGCCTCCGGCCTGTCGTTCGCCGTTCCCGAGCAAGATCGCCTCGCCGAGCCGCACCTCGCGTGCGATCTCCGCCAAGGCCGCCTCCTGCACGACGTTGATCCGCATCGCCGTGAGCACGCCCTCCGGTTCATCGGGGAAGCGACGAAATGCCAGGTCGGCCACGGCCCAACCGAGGACGGCGTCGCCGAGGAACTCCAGACGTTCGTTGCTCGGAACGTCGTTGTTCTCAGAGCACCATGACCGATGCCGGAGCGCCCGCTCGAGCAGCGACGGGTCGTCGAATCGGTGTCCGACCCGATCACTCAGTGCTTCGGGCGTCACGATCAGGACTCAGTCGTTTGCGTTGTCGAACACGTAGTCGACGGCATCGCGGACCGTCTTCAGATCTTCGAGATCCTCATCTTCGATGCGGAAGCCACCCGCCTGCTCGCCGACCTGTTCTTCGAGCGCTTCGACCAGTTCGATCAGAGCGAGCGAGTCGGCGTCGAGATCGTCCACGAAGGACTGGCCCTCGGAGATGGTGTCGGGTTCGATCTCAAGGATGTCCGAGAGGCTGTCGCGCACGATCCGGAGGATCTCGTCGCGATCGATCTTGTTCGCTGCCATGTCGGCGGAGCCTAGAGCCAAGCTCGCCGCGAGCGCGATCGCGCCACGTGGGGTGGCCTCAGCCGACCGTCGACGCGATCGCCGAGGTGATCTCGGCGGTGATGTCGTGCTCGACCATGTCGCGTGCGACACCGATCCCGTTCCGGATGGCGTCAGCGCTCGACGAACCATGCGAGATGATGCACACGCCGTTTACACCGAGCAGGATCGCTCCGCCGTAGGTGTCAGGGCTGAGCTGGCTGTACAGCGGCAGCAGCGCCGGCATGAGTGCGTCGGCATGCTCTTTGTACTCCGGAGCTGCGAACGCCTCGAGAAGGGCTCCGATGACGGTCTTCATGCCGCCTTCGAGGGTCTTGAGCACGACGTTTCCGGTGAATCCGTCGGTGACGACCACGTCGACATCGGTGCTCATGATGTCGCGGCCTTCGACGTTGCCGATGAAGTTGATTCCTGGCGTGCTCGCCAGGAGCGCGTTCGTCTCCTTCCGGAGCGAATCGCCCTTCGAGGCCTCTTCGCCGATCGACAGCAAACCGACCCGGGGGTTGGCGATGTCGAACCGGTGGCGGGCGTAGATCGAGCCCATCTGGCCGAATTGCACAAGCCAATCGGACTGGACCTCGGCGTTGGCGCCCGCATCGAGCAGAACGGTGGGCGTGGAGCCGGGCACGGGGATGGGCGTCGCGATCGCCGGGCGCTTGACGCCCTTGATGCGGCCCATCCGTAGGAGCGCCGACGCCATCGTGGCGCCCGTGTTCCCCGCAGAGATCATGGCGCTCGCACGGCCGTCACGCACCGCCTCGGCAGCGCGGACCAGCGACGAGTCCTTCTTCTTGCGGACGCCCGAAGCGGGGTCATCGTGCATGCCGATGACCTCGGATGCCTCGATCAGGTCGAGAGTGCCCGATGGACCCTCACGACCGGCGAGATCAGGCGCACCGACGAGCACGACGGGGATGCCATCGGCAACGGCGGCATGAGCGCCTTCGAGGTTCGGACCTGGTGCGTTGTCACCGCCCATTGCATCGAGTGCGACGGGCAACATGGCGTGATCGCTCAAGAGCGGAAGGTCAGTTGACGTCGATCGCGTAGCGATCGCGATACCAACCGCAGGCTCCGCACACTGTGTGCGGGAGCTTCGCAGCACTGCACTTCGGGCAGACACTGCGAGCAGGCGCCTTCAGCTGCCACGCGCTGGCGCGGCGGCTGCGGGTCTTCATCTTTGAGGTCTTCTTCTTCGGGACAGCCATCGTTCGCTCTCGTTCTCTCCGGGCGACCGTTCACTCAAGTCGGTGTCGGGCCGGTCGTCAGGGCCGTTGCACGATATCGGGCGTCATGGGACGCGACACGCTCAGTCGTCGAGGACGAGTCCATCGAGTGCCGCCCACCGCGCGTCCTTGACCTCGTTGTCGCAGTCGCACGTACCCGTATTGAGGTCGATGCCACACGTTGGACAGAGTCCGGCACAGTCGTCGGTGCACACTCGCTCGTCATCGAGTTCGAGCAGCGCCGCCTGACGAGCCATCGGAGCGAGATCGAGCTGGTTGTCCTCGATCGGGAACGCGTCCTCGTCGATGATCTCGACCTGATACAGCTCGTCGACGGCGGCGACCGCAACGCCGGTGAGATCGCGCAGACAGCGCCGACATGGCCGCGCCCATGGGGCGTGTACCTCGCCGCGTACGACGATGCCGTCGTTCATCGTCTCGAGTGCGACCTCGACGCCGATGTCGCCCGCGAGCGCATCGTGTGCGACGTCGAGGTCGGCACCCGCGACGGTGACCTCGATGTCTTTGACCGCTCCTGGTTGACGCAGCATCTCGACCGCGTTCACTCTCAGCGGCCGCAGCGCCTTCGTGTCCATCCCCCAAGCCTACGGATCGGCGACGTTCTCCATGTCGGCGCACGGTCGCACTCGATCCCGCCACCGCAGCGTGAAGGCACGCTGCGATGCAGTGCCGTCTCGGTTCGGGTCCGCCGTCGCTCGACGGCGGCGGATTGGGCCGGTCAGGCTTCCTGATCGAAGAAGGCGTGGTTGGGATCGTCGTCGACGATCTCTTCGTCGACCTCGCCACCACCGATTGACAGCCGCTGACGACCGGCGTGCACCGTGCGTCCGAGCTTGTCGAGCAGGATCTCCAACGATCCGAGTCGCTGATCGAGAAAGTCCTCGGTCTCGTGCTTGAGCCGCCGGGAGTCCGCCTCGGCGGTGTCCATCACCTGGCGGGCGCGCTGTTCAGCAGCGCGGACCACCTCGGTGCGCTGCACCATCCGCTCGGCTCGGACCCGGGCCGCCTCGAGCAGTTCGTCGGCCTCGCGACGTGTCTTGGCCACGAAATCCTGACGCTCCTTGAGCATCCACCGCGCCTGACGCAGCTCGTCGGGAAGCCGGTTGAGCGACTCCTCGAGCAACTCGATGATTTCCTCGCGATCGATGCGCGGCGACGACGACAAGGGCATGGTCGGGGCCGTGGCCACGATGTCGATCGCTCGCCGGAGCAGCGTCTCCGCATCACCCACGACGTTGCGCGGCGCGTCGTCGGGATAGCCGTGCTCATCGATGTCGCCGTACGCGTCGCGTGACCGGCCGACATCTCCATCGTCATAGGCGTATCGGTCGTCGTGGCCGTGTCGGTCGTCGTCGTAGCTCATCGTCTGCTCACTTCTGGGAGGTGTCGGCGAGTGCCTGAGCCACCACGGGCGGCACGAGGTGCGACACGTCGCCACCGTAGTCAGCGATTTCACGCACGAATCGGCTACTCACGAACCCGAGGTCGGGACGCGACGGGAGATACACGGTGCGAACGCCGGCGACGGAATGGTTCGTCTGCGCCATCTGCTGCTCGATCTCGAAGTCGCCGGGCGTGCGAAGGCCCTTCACCAAGAAGTCGACGCCCGAGGTCGCCGCAGCGTCGATCGTGAGGCCCGTGTGCTTCTCCACGCTCACGCCCGGCAGCTGTGATGTCGCCGATTCGATCAGACGGACGCGTTCATCGACGTCGAATCGCCCCGAGGACTTGGCGAAGTTGTACATGACGGCCACCACGACGTCGCCGAACAGCTCGCTTGCCTGCTCGATCACATCGAGGTGCCCGAGGTGGATCGGGTCGAAACTGCCCGGATACATCACCCGGAGCGTGCGTCGGTCATCGCTCATCGGCTGGCGACGCTAGTTCGCCTCACGCTCGAGGAACGTCACCCAGGTTCTTCCGTACCGCTTCGATCGCAGCACGGTCCAGCCCTCGGGCGGCTCGACGGCTCGACCCGACTCAGCCACGACGAAGTCGGCCCTCATCGTGGTGAGCAAGGTGTCCCAACCCGAGAAGTCGTAGGGCGGGTCGGCGAAGACCACGTCGACGTCGAGCGTCGCAGCCGCTTGAACCGCGTCGCTCCGGAGCACCCGAGTGCGATCGGCCAGGCCGAGCGTCTCGACGTTCTCCTCCAGCGAGGCGAGCGCCGTGCGGTCGCGCTCGACGAATGTGCAGTGTTCGGCGCCCCGCGAGATCGCTTCGATGCCGATCGCCCCGGTGCCGGCGAAGAGGTCGGCGACCAACGCTCCGTCGAGCAGCCCTGCCGAGCCGAGAGCGTTGAACACCGCTTCGCGCACCCGATCGGTGGTCGGGCGAGTCGAGGTCCCCTCTGGCGACACCAGCTTGCGACCACCCAGTTCTCCCGCCACGACACGCATGGGCGCACTGTACGGCCGAGAGCGGCCAGAATGAGGCCATGTTCGCACCGCCTCCGCAGATCACGTGTGTCGACTGCGGCGGTCGCTGCTTCCTGCTGTCCTACCCGCCCGAGGACGGCCGTTGGGAGTCCGGAGACGCCGTCGCCTACCGCTGCGAGGACTGCCTCGACCGATGGGACATCGTGTTGGAAGACAGCGACGTCGACGGCGACGGCCGCCCCGACTGGTGACTCGTCGGACGGCGCAGGACGGCACTCACCGGCGAAGTGACCAGCGGCTTCTCGGCAGAACTCGTTCGTCGACGTCGTCCATCATGTCGGAGCCCATCTCGTCCTCGGCCTGAGCAGCCGCCCATTTCCCGTAGCGGCGCGCGCCGATCGAGGCAGACGCACCATGGAGCACGACGGACGCCGTCACGGTGATCGCCACCACGTCCAGGATCGACTCCGCCACCTCGCTCGGCTCACCGGCCGCCTCCATGTCCTCCAACAGCAGGAGCGCGAAGACGATCGACGCGAGCCCGCGCGGACCGAACCAACCCAGGAACAACCGCGTGGGCGCCTTCATCCCGGTCCCGGTCAGCGAGATCCAGACCGGCAACATCCGACCGAGCGTGAGCGTGAGCAGTGCACACACGACGATCGGCCAGCTGATCTCGTCGATCGCGTCGGTGAGCAGGACGTTGCCGAAGATGAAGAACGCCGCGACACCGAACAGTTGAGCCGCATCCTCGGTGAACTCGTCGAACATCTCGGCATCGTCGCGCTCGACGGCTTCGCCGACGACGCGTCTCCCGACAGAACCGAACGTGAGCCCCGCAGCGAAGGCCGCAATGAACGAGTTCACCGACATCGCCGACGCACCGAACAACGCGACGATCGGCACGAAGAACGTGGCGAGCTGCGTGTAGCGGCCGTCGGCCCAGCCGGCGTCCTTCGCCCGACGCAACACGAAGATGGCCGCAGCGCCGAGCCCGACACCGAGCAGCACACCACCGCCGACCTGGCGCACGACGAAGCCGATCCAGGAGGCAGTGGATCGGCTCTCACCGAGGAGCGCTGCGGTGAGAACGGCGACGACCGGCACCGCGAGGCCATCGTTCACACCCGATTCGACG
>JBGCFW010000342.1:0-2890 GCA_045107155.1 Ilumatobacter sp.
TCACCAAGCGCTCGCCGAGGAGATCGATGAGGCATGCCGAGAGATCGGCTTCCTCGTGATCGAGGGCCACGGCATCGACCCCGCACTCGTCGAGGAGATGCACCGGGTCTTCGGCGAGTACTTCGCCCTCCCGCACTGGGAGAAGATGCGGTTCAAGATGCCCGATGACCGATATCGGGGCTATGTCCCACCCGCGTCGGAGGGACTCGCGGGAAGTCTCGACGAGGTCGCACCGCTCGACCTCAAGGAGCCGTTCTCGACCGGGCCATTCGATCACCCGCTCGACGAGTACCACTTCGGGCCCGACGGCAGCCGCTTCTTTGCCCCGAACGTGTGGCCCGACCGCCCCGTCGGCATGCGGGAGGTGTTCGAGGCGTACTACGCCGCCATGGAAGACCTCGCTGCCGACCTGATGCGCCTCTTCGCGCTCGCCCTGGGCGTCGACGAGCGATTCTTCGACGACAAGATCGACCAACAGATCGCCAACTTCTCGGCCATCTTTTACGGCAGCCAAGCCGACCTCGACCCGCTCCCCGGCCAGCTTCGTGCCGGTGCTCACTCCGACTACGGCAGCTTGACGATCGTGCACACCGACTCCGACGTCGGCGGACTCGAGGTGAAGGACAAGTCCGGAGCATGGGTCGGCGTTCCCTGCATCCCCGGCACCTTCGTGGTGAACCTCGGCGACCTGATGGCCGACTGGACCAACGATCGGTGGGTCTCGACGCTCCACCGCGTCGTCAATCCTCCCGACGAGGCGCCCGACGCCGAAAAGACCTCACTCATCTTCTTTCACCAGCCGAACTACGACGCCGTGATCGAGTGCATCCCGACCTGCACGAACCCCGACGAGCCACCGAAGCACGAGCCGATCACATCGGGCGAGCACGTCACACGAAAGATCATGAAACAGCGCCAGATCGACTGACCGCTCTCGATTCCTCCTGCATCCCGGCGGGCCTCGAGGCGTAGCTTGCGGGCGCATGGACGGGACGCGACTCGAGACGTACGCCGGGTACCAGGCGTTGGACGTGCTCACTCGCCTGCTGCAGCAGATGCGGGCCGCGCACCCGACCCATGGGTCGTTCGAAGCAGCCGAGCAGCACTGGTGGTGGCGATCGGCGCGGCCGACCGACGCGGTGCCGCAGCTGTTCTGGTTCGACGGCGACGAACCCGTGGCCGCTTCGATCCTCACCGACTGGCGCGAATGCGTCGCGCTCGATACGCACACGCTGCCCCACGTCACACCGGAGCTGCTCGCGACTGCGATCGAGGCCGGCCTCGCACATGCCGCCGAGCTCGGCTACGACCAACTCGAGTTCGAAGTCGATCCGTCCGACACCGTTCGCCACGACGTGCTCAGCCGCGCGGGCTTCGTCCGGGACCGAGATGGACTCGCCGAGACCTGGTTGCACGCCGACGACCGACCGCCCGTCGCTCCGATCGCCGACGGGTACCGCCTGCTGCTGCGTTCCGATCACCCTGGTCGGCCGCACCACCTCGCGTTCATTGGTGGTCCTGAAGTCACGACGCGACTCGAACAGACCTCGCTCTATCGGCGCGACCTCGACCTCTTCGTCGTCGACGAGACCGACGAGGTCGCCGGCTATGCACTGTTCTGGTTCGACCCGGCGACGCGCACCGGAGTCGTCGAACCCATGCGCATCCACGAGGCGCATCAGCGGCGTGGCCTCGCGCGCCATGTGCTCACCGCCGGCATCGACCACCTCGTCGCTGCGGGAGCCGAACGGATCAAGATCTGCTTCGAGATCGACAACCCGGCGTCGGGCGCCCTCTACCTCTCGGTCGGCTTTCAACCCGTCCGCCAGACAGCGATCTACGTCCGCGGCACCCCGGCGACCGGGTAAGTCACGCGACCCCCAAACTCAGCCGTGGCGGGGGCGCTGCACGACCGCGATCGTCGTGGCGATCGCGAGCATCAGGACCGAGACAGCGACCCCGACACCGGTGACCGCATGCGGTGACGTGTCGATGCTGCCGAGATTGCCGAGTGCCGGGCCGACCGGACCCTCGCCGAACCCGGCGAGCGTCGTCGCCCACAGCCAGATCGCCACACTCATCCCACCGGCCGCGAGCCCGAGGCCGTAGGTGCGGACCGACAAGAACCCGAGCACACCGGTGATCACGAGCAGTCCGAGCTGCACGAGTCGGCCGATGAAGAACAGGTCGGGTTCCGAGGCGAAGCCGAGGTTCGAGTCGAGCGTCGCTGCACCGAGCGGGATCAGCGGGCCGGCCGCAAGCACCACCGATCCGAGGCCACCGATCGCGGCGATCCACGGGTTGAGACCCGGGCGCCCGCCCGTGCCCGACTGGCGCAGCGACACGAGGAAGACGAGCAGGCCGAGCACACCGACGCCGAGCACCAGGAACCAACCGATGTCCCGGGTGATGGTGAGCGTGAAGCTCGTGACCGAGGTGGTCGAGTCGCGCGTGATCGACTGCGCATCGAAGATCGGTCGCTCGACCAGGCCGAGCGTCAGCGCGGACCATCCCGTCACAGCCATCCCGGCCCCGCCGGCCAGGCCCGCGCCCCACCGTGCGCCGAAGCAGGCCGCGAGACCGCCGATCAACATGAGCGCCGCGCCGATGAACCCGCCGACCGCGAGGTTCGTGCCGAAGTCCTCGAGGTTGCGGATGCCGGGGTCGATCCCGTCGATCGGCAAACTCGTCCGGATGTCGATCATGTCGGCGATGCTCGACATCAGCACAGCGAGCACCGCGAGGAACGAGAACACGAACGAGGCCCGGAGCTTGAAGCCGTCGGGCTCGACGGCGATCGGGATCTCCTCGACCGTGGCTGCGCCGTCGAAGAGCGGGCCGGGGGTCGCCGGCATCTCCATCGTGTGCCCGGTCGCGGCGGCGGAGGCCG
>JBGCFW010000343.1:0-3994 GCA_045107155.1 Ilumatobacter sp.
AGTCCGTTCGCACGTCGAGCGTTGGCAGCGCGGAGTCCGATGAGCCGAGCCCGCTGGGCAACCAAGGCCTGATCAGTCGCAGCCGGAGCGGCAACCGCCGGCTCGGCGGCTGCTGGCTTGGCGTGTGCTGTCGCAGCGTCAGTGGGGCCAGCGCGAGCACGGCCAGCTCGAGCACGGCCAGCTCGAGCACGGTCAGCGACAGCGGGATCGTCGGCTGTGTGGTCGGGGGAAGGCATCGGACTGGAAGAGTCTGGCCGTCTCCCGGCCTGGGTCGCCCACTGGAGACGGCGGCTGCGACGGCAGTCGTCGGGACCGGCCGGGGCGACGTCGTCTGCGCCGAGCCTCCGCGTCGACCGTCACCACCGGTGGTGGATTCAGCGAGTCTCGCGGGGGAGATGACCCGAAAACGCCGAGATTGCGTGCACGCACATGCACGCAACCTTCGAGGAATCGTGGTGTGACCTCCCGATATCCCTCACGGGACACCTCGGGTCGGCGCTGACGGTCACGTGGCGGAAACGACGCCGCCCATCGGATCAGCGCAGGTACTGCGCGAGCGACGGAGGCATCGCCTTGGCCGCTGCGGACAGTGCAGCCTGGTACGAATTGTCCTGCGCGTTCACTTGGATCAGCGCCTCGGCGATGTCGACATCTTCGATGAGCGAGAGCTGTTCGACCAGCCGCAACTTGCGAACCGACGCATCTGCCGACACCGTTTCGAGCTGGGACACTCGGCGGCCGACCTCGGCCATCGCGGTTCCGAGCCGTACTCGAGCCTCGTCCAAGTTGACGCGCTCGGCGTCGAGGGAGGTGATGTCACCCGTGGCGATCGCCAACGACATGCGTTCGAGCACGGCGAAGACATCGCCCTCGGGTGCTGCTTGATCGCCGAAGACCTGTTCGCCGGTCACGTTGGCCGCGACCTTCACGCCGTCACCCACCGTACGGACTTCGACGGTGCCGTTGCCGTTGTAGGTGGCGGAGTCGTCGTAGGCGGCGCCACCAGCGGTTCCGGAGAACAGTGGCCGTCCGAGGTATGACGTATTGGCACTGCCGAGCAGTTCGGTACGCAGGGAGGCCACCTCGTTCGCGATCGCGAGTCGGCTGTCGGTGTCGAGGCTGCCGGAGTTGCCACCTCGCACGGCGAGTTCGGTGGCTCGATTCAGCGCGTTCGACGCGGTGACGAGCGTGGTGTCGGCGACCGCGAGGCGCGAGCGCGTGTCGGCGTTGGTCCGATCGAGCTGCTCGTGTCGTTGGATCCGGCCGCGGAGGAACAACACGTCGGATGCGGCGCGCGGATCGTCCGACATGCGCTCCTGCGCCTTGCCGGTACTGAGGCGTCGCTGAGAGTCCTGCAGTCGCTCGAGTGAGATGGCCAGCTGATCGACGGTGTGGCGCATCGTGCTGCCGGTGGTTACGCGCATGGGAAAGCTCCTGGTCGCAGAGTGAGGTCGAAGACGTCGCTCATCGGGTCATGTTGATCATGGTCTGGAGCATCTCGTCGACGATGCTGAGGATCCGTGCGGATGCCTCGAAGCCGCGCTGGGCGGCCATCATCGTGGTCAGCTCTTCATCGAGGTTCACGCCGCTCACCGATTCCGCTTCATCGATCGCGGTGGACGCGATCTGCTGTGCGGCACTGGCGGTGCGGCCGGCGGCATTCGTGTCGATGCCGAATTCGGCGACCATCGCTCGGTAGGCGTCGGTACTCACGCCATCGGACGACAGATCGCCGAGGAGTTGAGCCTGACGGCCATCGAAGATGCCCGGTGCGACGGGGCCCGGCAGCTCGGGGGCGCCTGCAGCGACGAAGTCCGGCTCACCATCGACGTCGGCCGAGATGGCGATCGTGGCAGCGGTGGTGCCGGTCGGGTCGAAGAAGTTCCGACCGTCGGTCCCATCGAGGCCGTAGCCCTGCGTGTGAAGATCGTTCACCTCGGTCACGAAGTCGTCGACGATGGTGTCGAGTTCGGAGCGAAGGCCGGGGATGGTGTCCGAGACGAGCCGGCTGAGCGCCGACATCTCGCTCGGGCCCGATGTGACGGTCTGGCCGTCACCGGCCCACTCGAGGCCGGTCGCAGTGGCTTGGACTTCGAAAGAGGTGCCGTTTCCGACGAGGAGGCGGCCGCCCAGGCTGATCGAGACCTGGCCTCGATCGCTGTCTCGGACGTCTGCGCCGATGAGCGACGTCAGCTCCGAAGCGAGCTTGTCTCGCTCGTCGAGCAGCGCGTTCGGCGAGCCGCTGTCGGATGCGATCGATCGGTTGAGCTGGGCGATTTCGACGGCGAGTGAGTTGCTGCGCTCGGCGATCGAGGCGAACTGGCGAGCCGTGTCGGCCTCGATCGTGGTGAGATCATCGTTGGCCTGGCGGAAGCGGTCGGCGACCGTGTCGGCGCGGGCCAATACTTCGTTGCGGGCCACGGCATCGTCGGCGCGGTCGGAGAGATCGCTCCATGACGTCCAGAACGCGTCGAGGCGCTCGGAGAGACCCGCTTCGCCGGGTTCACCGAAGACGTCTTCGACCTGCAGCATCGACTGATACGTCGTCGCTGCGTCGACTGCTGACGCGGTGCCCTGACGAGCACGGGTCTCCGCAGCTGCATCGAGGACGCGGCGCGTGTCGATGGCATCGACGCCGAGCGCCACGGTTCCCGTGCCCTTGGTGAACACCGCTGGGCCTGCGCCCACACTCACCGGGACCAGGTCGACGACTTGGCGCCGGTAGCCGGGGGTGAGCTGGTTCGCGATGTTGTTCGCAGCGGTGTCGATGACGCGCCGCTGGGCGTTCATCCCCGAGAGTGCGGTGAAGATTCCTGAAATGGCCATGTCATGCGGTCCTGTTGAAGCGGTGGGGGGCAGGACGGACCGGCTCGGTCTGTCCGTTGGCGGAGTACGCCGTTGGTTCCAAGTCGTCGCCCAGACGGTTGATGACGTCGCTCGCGGCGGCGGCACCGTGCTGACCGAGGTCCCGGTTGGTGGCGGTGATCATCTCGATCTCCTGTTGGAACGCGATGAGTTGGAGACGCGTACGCCGCCAACTCGTCCGGTACGGCTCGCCAGCGGCCTCGGCCAAATCGGCCAGTGAGGCCTCGGCCGAGAGGCCGAGCTGCTGTGCGATCGATCGTGCGATCGGAACCCGTTCGGTCTCGGAGATCTTGATCTCCTCGACGAGGACTTCGACGTTCTCGCTCACCGCAGGCAGCCAGCGGAGTCGGTTGTTGGCCAACACCAGCTGCTGGATGTCGAGCGCGCAGACGAGCTGTTCCATCTGATCGTGCAGCAGCAGCATGCGTCTCGTGAGTTGGTCGAACAAGTCCACGGCCGCAACCGTCCGGACCTTTCCGAGGGTCGCACGAAGGCTGGGCGGCGAGCAGGCGTCGTGCGCGGCCACCTCATCGACACTTGTTCGACGCAGACAGATGGCGCGACCGACGACGTCACGGAGGGAGTCGAAGCGGGTCCAGAGTGGAGAGCGCCTGACGCACGCTGGCGCCGCCGCACCATCGTGCGCTGCGCCGTGTGCTCCGGACGGTCGCTCTCGTCCACGTTCGACGTGAACACCTCACCCGTACGACATCCGAACCTCGGCCCGGACGCCAGATCATGATTCAACTCACACGCCTTGGTCAGCAGGACCGCTTCTTTCTCAATCCCGACCTGATCGAACGGATCGACTGTCACGTCGACTCCATCGTCCGGCTCACGAACGGGGTCGAGTACGTCGTCGCCGAATCCGGTGAACAGATCGTCGAGCGGATCGTGAACTACCGATCACAGATCGCTGGCACCGGCCCGACGCTCACGCGACCGGCTCCGGATGCCGAAGAACGATCAGAACACGAGCGCCGTGAAGCCACGGTTGTCGAACTCCCCACCAATCGAGAGGCACCACGATGAAAGCAACACTGATCGGCCTGGCGATCTGTGCCGTCGGCACGTTCGTCGGCGGACTCACCAAGGGTGTGAACCCGGTCTACCTGTTCACGAACATCCC
>JBGCFW010000344.1:0-32697 GCA_045107155.1 Ilumatobacter sp.
AGGGAACGGAGCTCGTGCTGTTGAGCATCGGTGGCAATGACGTTCGCTTCGGAGACATCGTCGCGGGTTGTCTCCTCCCGGGTTCGTGCGCCGAGCGGCGTGAAGTGTGGCTCGACAACGTCACCGCGCTCGGACCCGAACTCACCGCCGGGTACGAACGCTTGCGGTCGTTGTTCGATCCCGATGGCGACGGCAGCGGGGCATCGATCGTCGTCATGCCGTACCCGCTGGTCCTCACGGAGGACACGTGTGCCGGATCGCCGCTCGACCGCACGGAGCACGAGTTCATCTACGAGTTCACCACTGTGCTCAATCAGCAGATCGCATCGTCCGCGCGCGAGGCCGGTGTCCACTACTTCGACGATGGAACGTTCGCGTTCGACGGGCATCGGCTGTGCGAGGACGGTGAGCGTGCGATCAACCTGATCGGGTTGCAGCCGACCGACGGTCCGCTGCGTGAGCGACTGAATCCGGGATCGTGGACGCACAACTCGATGCATCCCAACGAGCTCGGCCATCGCCTGACGGCACAAGCACTCACCGGGTGGTTGAACGAGAACGACATTCTCGCAGGGCCGAATCCGACGCGGGCCCCGGCGACAGCGAGCACGTTGCTCGGAGTTCGTACCGCACGCCCGTACGCCGTTGCTCCCGGGGCGCTCGAAACGCTCCGCGAGCGCCGCATCGGTGACTGCGATTTCGACCAGTTGAGCGCGTTCGCGACTCGCGTCTCGATCTTCGACGACGTGTCCGCCGACGACGAGTCGACGCCGTTCCGGGTTCCGGTCGTCGGAGCAGATCCCAGCTCGACGATCTGCGTGACGAACGGGTCTGGTCAGTGGCGGGCACTCACACCGATGGACGATGAATCGGGGGACGCGATGGTCATGGCGTCCGAGTCGCCGATCGCGTCGGTTCAGGCCGGCCGCGTCTTCGTCACCGGGGGGCGCCCGCGTGGCGACTGTCCGCCGTCCGAACAGGACGATGGCGTCTGCGCCTTTCAATGGATCCTGTTCGCGCCTCCGGTGGAGATCGCCGGCGACGAGACGACCGACGAGGGAGCCGTTGCCGACGCCGTCGCCGAGCGAACGTGGTCACTGCGTGCGGTGCGCTACTGCTCGACCGACCCGGACTGCGACAGCACTTTCGGTGAGTGGACCGACACCCAGATCTCTCGAGCCGCCCGAAAGGTCGGGGCGACGGTTGCACTCATCCTGCTCGGTGGATGGCTCCTGGCGCTCGGCCTCGTGGTGCTGGAGTTCCGCCCGTTCGTGAGGCAGCGACCACCAAGCGCAGCCGAATAGTCGCCGGAGCGGAGACCGCGTGGCCGCTCGGAAAGGCGGGGACCTCGCTGGTAGCCTCGCCGCTTGTCCGCGCCGTCCGTGCGCGCCGCTCGAACGTCACGAAAGTCTTCGATGCTCTCGAACCTGTTGAACATCTTCAAGATCAGCGACCTGCGAAACAAGTTGCTGTTCGTCGTCGCGATGGTGGTCGTGTACCGCCTCGGCGTCGCCATCCGAGTCCCGGGGGTCGATCCGATCGCGATCGAGCAGCTGCAGGCATCGGCCGACCAGGCGGGCGCACTCGGCTTCATCAACCTGTTCTCAGGTGGTGCGTTCGAGTCGTTCTCGATCTTTGCGCTCGGGATCATCCCGTACATCACGGCGTCGATCATCATGCAAGTGCTCGGCGTGGTCATCCCGAAGCTCGAAGAGCTCCAGCAGGAGGGTGCCGTCGGGCAGCGCAAGATCACCCAATACACGCGTTACGTCACCATCGGGCTCTCGACGCTGCAGGCAACGGGCCTCGTGTTCATCTTCGGCACGGGTCAGGGCCAGGCGTTCTTCACCGCTGGGCCGCCCACCAACGTGCCGTTGCTCACGGGCGGGATCTGGCCGCGTGGTTACCTGATCATCCCCACGCTGGTGGCCGGCACCGCAGTCCTGATGTGGCTGGGCGAGCTGATCTCGCAGCGCGGTATCGGCAACGGCATGTCGATGATCATCTTCGCCTCGGTCGTGGCGTCGCTTCCCGGTGGCTTCATCGGCATCTGGACGCTGAACAAGCAGTTCTGGTTCTTCGCGATGGTGATCCTCACGATCGGAATCATCGTGGCGGTCGTGTTCGTCGAGCTCGGCCAGCGTCGTATCCCGGTCCAGTTCGCGAAACGCGTGGTCGGGCGCCGAATGATGGGCGGCCAGAACACCTACATTCCGCTGAAGGTCAACCAGTCCGGCGTGATCCCGATCATCTTCGCCAGTTCGATCCTCTTGCTGCCGGTGATCTTCTCGAACGTGCTCGGCGGTACGAACGGTGAGGGTTGGCGAGCCTCTGTCCAAGAGTTCATCAACGACTACATCGTGAACTCTCAGAACTTGATCTACGTGACGATCCTCGCGGTGATGATCGTGGCGTTCGCCTACTTCTACAACTCGATCGCGTTCGACCCGGTGCGTCAGGCCGATCAGCTGCGCAAGCAGGGAGGCTTCATTCCCGGCGTGCGCCCTGGTCCTCAGACCGAGAAGTACCTGGGCAAGGCGGTCAACCGAATCACGCTGCCGGGTGCGGTCTTCATCGCCGTCATTGCGATCATGCCGTACCTGCTGCTCATCGCTGCGAACATCAACTCGTTCGGCTTCGCCGGCACGTCGGTGCTCATCTCGGTGGGCGTTGCACTCGAGCTCATGCGCCAGATCGACAGCCAGCTCACGCTGCGCAACTACGAAGGCTTCCTGAAGTAGGTCGCGCCGATGATCCCGGGCGCCCGCCTCATCATCCTCGGGCGACAGGGTGCCGGCAAGGGCACACAGTGTGTGCGCCTCAGCCGACACTTCGTCGTTCCGCACATCTCCACCGGCGACATGTTGCGCGCGGCGGTCCGCGAAGGCACGCCGTTGGGGGTTCAGGCAAAAGAGGTCATGGACGCCGGCGGCCTGGTGTCCGACGACATCATGATCGGGATCGTCCGCGATCGCCTCGCCGCGCCTGATGCCGACTCGCGTGGATACATCCTCGATGGCTTCCCGCGCACGATCGACCAAGCGAACGCACTCGATGGGATCTGCACCGACCTCGGCCGGCCGATCGACGTGGTGCTCGATCTGAACGTTCCTCGTGAGATGGTGCTCGAGCGCATCTCGGCCCGTCGCGTCTGCCGGGACTGCGGCACCAACTACACCGCGACGGGGAACGACCCGTCTCCGTGGATCTGCGAGGTGTGTGGCGGCGACGTGATGCAGCGTGACGACGACACGCCCGAGTCGGTGAACCGTCGTCTCGACCTGTACGAGGAGCAGACGTTCCCTCTGATCCGTCACTACGGCGATCAGAACCGCCTCGCCGTGGTCAACGGTGTCGGCCATCCGGACGCAGTCTTCGAGCGGCTCGTCAAGGCCGTCGAGTTGAACCGCCGCTGAGGTCGCCGTGCCGTCGTCGTCAACGCCTGAGTGGTCGTATGGTTCGCTGCCCAGCGAGCTGCCCGCCACCGCGTCGCTGGTGTTCGACGGCTATTGAGGCTTCTGCACCCGCTCGGCCAGGTGGCTCGATGCCCTCGATCGACGTGACCGCGTCGAGGTCGTCGCCGCACAGCGGCACGGCACCCGCGACCGGCTCGGACTCACGAGTGAACAGACGGACCAGGCGGCATGGACCGTCGCCGAGGGCGTCCAGGTCGGAGGCGCTCGGGCGATCGCGCTCACGCTCGCCGTTGCGTGGGGTATTCGGTTGCCCCTTCTGCCATGGCACGTTCCGTTGGTTCCGAGGGCGCTCGACGCGCTGTACGAGCTGATTGCCAGGAACAGACGTCGTCTGCCGGGGGCGACTCCCTGGTGCGTCGCGAACGACGGCTGCTGTGAACCCGGTTGATCCAGTCGCGGGCGCGCTCCGCTGGCAGGCCTCGGTGTGTCGGAGGTCATACTCGACCCATGGGGACCGATGATGCGACGCCGCCCAAGCGGCGGGGTCGGCCTCCGGCGAGCAAGTCGGAGGACACACTCGTCGCGATCCTCGACGGCGGGCGGCGCCTGTTCAGCGAGCGCGGGTACGCCGCGGTCACCAACAAGGATCTGGCCGCGGCAGCCGGGGTGACCACCGGCGCGCTGTACCACTACGTCGAGTCGAAGCTCGACCTGTACCTGGCTGTGCATCGCGACACTCAGGTGCGCATCTACCGGCGCTTCCTCGAGGCCGAGAACGCCGGGGGCACCTTCATCGGCAAGCTGCAGGGCGTGCTCGATGCCGCAAACGACATGAACGAGGAAGATCCGACGTTTGCTCGCTTCATCGGGATGGTCCGGACCGATCTGCGACGCCACCCGGAGGTCCGCGACAAACTCGCGTCAGCTGACGCGGCTCGAGAAGACTTCTTCGTCGGGCTCGTCGAGACCGGTGTGACCACGGGCGAGGTGCGCCGCGAAGACGCGGACGTGATGCGCGACGTGATCCGGGTGATCTTGGTCGGCTTGACCGAGGGGTCGATGCGTTCGCCCGAGCGGCAGCGGCGTTCCGTGGAGGGTGTGATGGCACTGATGCGCGGGGACCTCGTGACGAGGGTCGACGGCCCCGAGACCACCTCGGTCGAGGCCCAGGTCGCCCTGCCCCCGGCCTGAATCGGTGCCTTAGCACGCGTGACGCGCGTCGGCGGGGACTTCGCGCCCGCACCGCGTGGAGTCGCGGGGATCGACCGTTAGCATCGAGGACCGGTCTGGAGACGGACCCTGTCGGCTGCTGCCGTCAGATACATCTCAGAAATTCTGCTCGTCGCCCCCTCAGCGGTCGCTGTTCCGGTGTCGAGCTCCATCAGGTGAGGAGAAGCCCCTGGCTAAGCCAAAGGAAGATGCGATCGTACTCGAGGGCAAGATCCTCGAATCGCTGCCGAACGCCATGTTCAAGGTCGAGCTCGACAATGGACACGAGGTGCTCGCGCACATCTCCGGAAAGATGCGGATGCACTACATCCGCATCCTCCCTGGCGACAAGGTCCAAGTGGAACTCACCCCGTACGACCTCACCCGAGGTCGGATCACCTACCGGTACAAGTGACCGGTCCGACACACGCACACGAACGAGTAGAGAAGCAACCATGAAAGTACGACCGAGCGTCAAGCCGATGTGTCACAACTGCAGGGTGATCCGTCGCCATCGTCGCACCATGGTCATCTGCACCGATCCCCGCCACAAGCAGCGCCAGGGCTGACCCGGCGGAGCTGAGAGGAACACCTGAACATGGCACGTATCGCCGGCGTCGACATCCCCCGCGAAAAGCGGTTGGAGATCTCGCTCACCTACATCTTCGGCATCGGACTCACCACGTCACGCACGATCTGCGCGTCGCTGGAGCTCGACCCGAACACCAAGGTCTCCAACCTCACCGAGGACGAGGTCAACAAGATCCGTTCGTACGTCGATCAGAACCTCACCATCGAGGGTGACCTGCGACGCAACGTGCAGGGTGACATCAAGCGCAAGATCGAGATCGGCTGCCTCCAGGGCGTCCGTCATCGCAAGGGCCTGCCCGTCCGCGGCCAGCGCACCCACACCAACGCTCGCACCCGCAAGGGCCCGAAGCGCACCGTCGCGAACAAGAAGAAGGCCGTCCGCAAGTAAGCGGGCCGCTCAGCACACGGAATCGAAGCACACGAAACATGGCAAAGCAGACTCAGACCCGGCGTCCCCGCAAGCGCGATCGGAAGAACGTCACCACCGGCGTCATCCACATCAAGTCGTCGTTCAACAACACGATCGTCTCGATCACCGACCCGCAGGGCAACGTGATCGCTTGGGCGAGCTCGGGCGTCGCTGGCTACAAGGGCAGCCGCAAGAGCACGCCGTTCGCTGCGCAGCTCGCCGCCGAGAAGGCAGCTCGTGCCGCTCAGGAGCACGGCCTGCGTCGCGCCGAGGTGCAGGTCAAGGGCCCGGGCTCGGGTCGTGACGCCGCCGTGCGCAGCATCCAGAACACCGGCATCGAGGTCGTGTCCATCAAGGACGTCACGCCCGTGCCCCACAACGGTTGTCGTCCGCCGAAGCGTCGGCGCGGCTGATCGTCGAGAAAAGGCAGAAGTAGTAGAACCATGGCTCGTTACACCGGTCCCAAGGTGCGCGTTTCCCGCCGCCTGTCCACCAACATCTTCGAGAACGAAAAGGGTCGCAAGGCGCTTGAGCGCCGTCCCTTCCCGCCGGGCGCGCACGGCCGCACTCGGCGCCGCAACGCCGGCTCCGAGTACCTCGCCCAGCTGCAGGAGAAGCAGAAGGCGAAGTACATCTACGGCGTTCTCGAGCGTCAGTTCAAGAGGACCTACAACGAGGCCGTCCGTCTCGATGGGCCGTCGGGTGAGAACCTGCTGCGTCTGCTCGAGCAGCGTCTCGACAACGTCGTGTACCGCGCCGGATGGGCGTCGACTCGTCCCCAGGCGCGCCAGTTCGTGAACCACGGGCTCATCCTGGTCAACGGCAAGCGCCTCGACATCCCGAGCTACACGGCGCGCAAGGGCGATGTCGTCGCTCTGTCGCCGAAGGCATCGAAGATGATCGTCGTTCAGCACAACATCGACACGCTCGACCGCTCCCTCGTGGGCTGGCTCGAGCAGGGCGACGGCGGCAAGGAAGTCACGGTGCGGAGCCTCCCCGAGCGCGACCACATCGACATCCCGGTGCGCGAATCGCTCATCGTCGAGCTCTACTCGAAGTAGCGGACCCGGCGTCGTCACGTCGCCTTCCCGCTCCGCACACGTTCTCGTTCTCGTCCACTCGAAAGGCCCTCCGCACACATGCTTCTCATGCAGCGCCCCACCATCGAAGCTCTCGGTGAGGAATCCGACAACCGCCAGAAGTTCGCCGTCGGCCCTCTCGAGCCGGGCTTCGGCTACTCGCTCGGCAACACCCTGCGTCGCACGCTCCTGTCGTCGATCCCGGGCGCGGCCATCACCACGGTCCGGTTCGACGAGTCGCTCCACGAGTTCGACACGATTGCCGGTGTCACCGAAGACGTCACCGACATCATCTTGAACCTCAAAGACGTCGTGGTCACCTCGGAGTCCGACGAGCCCGTCACGGCTCGACTCGATGTTCGCGGCGCCGCCGACGTGACGGCAGCCGACATCGAGTGCTCGTCCGACGTCGAGGTCCTCAACGGCGACCTGCACATCGCCACGCTGAACACGAAGGGCCGCTTGGCTGTCGATCTCACCATCGAGCAGGGCCGGGGCTACCTCTCGAGCAAGCGCGAAGACGACTCGCGCACGATCGGTGTCATCCCGATCGATGCGATCTTCAGCCCGATCCGCCGCGTGTCCCTCGACGTCGAGCCGACGCGTGTCGAGCAGTCGACCAACTACGACCGCCTCGTCATCGAGATCGAGACCGACGGTTCCATCACGCCGGGCGATGCACTCGCGTCGGCCGGTGCGACGCTGCAGGCGCTCACCGAGCTCGTTGCCACGATGGCCGAGGAGCCCCAGGGCCTGGAGCTCGCCGAAGTGGTCGACGTGGCCGTCAGCTCGCCGGACCTCGATCTCCCGATCGAGGATCTCGACCTTTCGGAGCGCCCGAACAACTGCCTCAAGCGGGCCCAGGTGAACACCGTGGGCGAACTGCTCACCAAGACCGAGGACGACCTGCTCAACATCACCAACTTCGGCCAGAAGAGCCTCGACGAGGTGAAGGCCAAGCTCGACGAGCGCGGCCTCACGCTCCGCGGCTGATCGAGCCACGATCGAAGACACTCACCTGATCGGCGACGAGGGGGCCTGCGTGGCCCTGGAACGCTGATCAGGATCGGGACCTGCGTGGTCCCGGAACGCAAAGGAAACACCACATGCCCACTCCCCGCCGCTCCCGCCGTTTCGGTTCGTCTGCGTCGCATCAGAAGCTGATGATGGCGAACCTCGCTGCCTCGTTGTTCGCCGCCGAGGCGATCAACACCTCCGAGGCCAAGGCCAAGCACCTTCGCCCGATCGCCGAGAAGCTGATCACGAAGGCGAAGAAGGCGCAGGAAGAGGGTCCGATGCAGGTGCACCGGATCCGTCAGATCCAGAGCCAGCTCGGTGATCGAGAAATGACCTACAAGCTCGTTCACGACATCGCGCCGCGGTACATGGAGCGCAACGGCGGCTACACCCGCATCTTGAAGCTCGGCACGCGCCACGGCGACAACGCCGAGATGGCGCGCATCGAGCTCGTCTGAGCCGTCCGCACTCGTCATCGTGACCGAGCCCTCGGGGTTGGATTCGTCCAGCAACGGGGGCTCGTTCGCGTCACCGGTCGGAGTCCCGCGACGTGCTGACCGGCCGCTGGAGCGGGCCGATGTCGGGCGTCGCAACGCGATGTTCACGGTCGCATACGACGGCACCGACTTTCGCGGGTTCGCCGAGTCTCGCGACGTGCGCAGCGTGATGGGGGAGTTTCGGGCCACGCTCGAACAGGTTCTCCAGGTCGAGCTTGACCTCACAGCGGCGGGCCGCACCGACGCAGGGGTGCACGGTTGGGGTCAGGTGGTGACCGGGCGGCTTCCCGAGTCTGCTGATCTGGCGAGGCTGCAGCGCTCGGTCAACCGGATGTGTGCACCGTCGATCGCGGTCCGTTCGTTGGAGTGGGCGGCCGAGGACTTCGACGCTCGATTCAGTGCCACGTCCCGGTCGTACCGCTACGAGGTCTGGAACGCTCCCCAGCCGAACCCGCTCGTGGCTCGCACTTCGTGGCACGTGGTCGAGCCGCTCGACCTGAACGCAATGAATCGCGCGGCCACGCACCTGCTCGGTCAGCACGACTTCACGAGCTTCTGCCGACGGCCGAAGGTGGCCGAGGGCGCACCGGAGAAGTCGATGGTCCGCATCCTGCAGGAAGCTCGGTGGAGTCGGCCGAGCGATGATCCGGCCACGGCACCGCTTCGTCGTTTCGAGATCTCGGCGAGCAGCTTTTGTCACCAGATGGTGCGCAGCATCGTGGGCACCTTGGTCGATGTCGGGCGAGGTCGGCGCGACCCCGACTCGGTGAGCCACACGCTGCGGGCACTCGACCGCGCGGCAGCCGGCGCGGTCGCACCGCCCGCGGGGCTCGTGTTGTGGAGCGTGTCGTACGACGGCAGGCGTTGGGACGCCTGACCGCTCAGGCCTGACGGAGTGCGTCAGGCCATCGACGCCTCGGCGGGTACTTCCACGCGCGGCAGCATTGCCAGGAACTCGTCGCCGGGCATCGCTCGGGCGAAGAGCCAGCCCTGGAGGCGTTCGCATCCCACGGACGTGAGCCAGTCGCGTTGGACCGTCTCTTCGACGCCTTCTGCGACGCAGTCGAGTCCGAGGTTGCTGCTCAGCGCCACGATCGCCCGGGTGAGGTCGGCTGCTTTCGCATCTCGACCCATCCCGGCGACGAATCGGCGATCGATCTTCAGGCCGTCGACGGGGAGCTCGAGCAGGTGGGCGAGGCTGGAGTAGCCGGTGCCGAAGTCATCGATGGCCACTCGTGTGCCTGCCGCTCGCAGGGCGTTGAGGCTTGCGAGGGTCGGCGCGTCGGGGGCCAGAAGATCGTTCTCGGTGATCTCGACGACGAACCGGGCTGGGTCGACGCCTTGGTCGTCACACAGCTCGAGGAAGCGTTGGGCGTAGTCGTCACGGCCGACGGACTGCGGATCGGCGTTGAGGTGCACTTCGATCTGATCGATGGCCATCTCGCCCAGACGGAGCGTGAGTCCGAGTGCTCCTTCCAGCACGAGTTCGTCGATCGCATCGGCCAGGCCGGCCATCCGTGCGAGTGGCAGGAAGGACCCGGCGTCGAGCGTCCCGCGTTCGGGGTGGACCCAGCGCACGAGCGTCTCGGCCGCCACGACGGTGCCGTCCGATGTGACGATGGGTTGGAAGAACGGCTGGATCTGACCATCGGTGATCGCGTCGTGGAGTGCTTCGACCTCCGCTCGACGCTGAGCGACGGTGTCGAGATCGAGCTGTACGGATCGTTGCGAGTGCTTCGCTCGTTGCAGCCCCGACGACACGGTGGCCAGCAGTGGCTCGAGTTGCGGCGAATCGGCGCCGAACACCGTGGCTGTGCGAACCGACAGCCGAACTTCGAGGTCGCCGATCCAGACCGGTGTGGTGAGATCGCGCTCGACCCGCCGGCGGAGCATCTCGATCGTTGCGCTACCGGTCGAGCGAACGGCGAGGAGAAACTCGCCGCCACCGAAGTGCGCAGTGATCAGCTCCGGCCAGTGGATCGCATCGAGGCGCTCGGCGACGATGGCCAGCACGGCGTCTCCCACTTGATCGCCGTAGAGTTCGTTGATCGAGCGAAACCGGGTGATGTCGACGATGAGCACACCGAGACCGCTGTTGACGGCGAGGAGTGCCCGAGCGTCACGAAGGAAGCCGTCGCGGTTGCGGAGTCCGGTGCGCTGGTCATGGCCTGCGAGGTAGTCGGCACGTTCGCGCGCAGCCGACAACGAGGCGGCGACCTCTCCGGAGACGATGTATGCGCCCACGACCGGGTCGTCGCTCAAGTTTTTGACCGTGAACTCGCACGTGACCCACCGGCCGTCATCGTGGAGAAAGCGAGCGTCGAGGTGGACCGACTCGACGGCGTCGAGTGAGCTTGCAGCAGCGAACACCACGTCTCGGTCGTCCGGGTGGATCAAGTCGGCCATGTTGCGGCCGGGGAGGAACTCGGGGTCGTGGCCGAGCATGCGGGTCACGGCGTCGTTGACCGAGCGGATGCGTCCATCGGGTTCGATCATCGCCACCAAGCTGCTCATGTTCGACATGACAGCCCGCAGCGTCGCCACCTCGCCCTGATCGAGTGCGAAGCGGTGGCGATCCGCAGTGCTTCGAGCGATGACCACGGCGGCCCGCTCGCCGTCGAAGTCCTGCATCGAACCGCGGAGTTCGAGTTGGTGCCAGGCTCCGCATCCGGTGCGTATGCGCAGTGTGATGATGTCGCCGATCGGCTTGTCGCCGACGGTGGCGATCGAGGCCAGCGCGATGTTGAGGTCATCGGGATGAACGAGGTCGAGTACCGGTTGTCCCACCACCTCGTCGCGTTCCCAGCCGAGCACGTCGACGACCTGCTGGTTGACGTAGCGGAGCGTGCCGTCGAGCCCGATGGCGAACACGGGGTCCGGGAGCTCGTCGAGAAGCGGAGTCACACTCCGTTCACTGTCGTCGTTGCCCTCGGCCATCGGCCCACCTGTGTTTCCCGTCGTCCAACAACATGGTGGCAGACCAACGCACAGCGTGCGTCACCATGCTCGGCTCACGCGTGTTGGGCTCGTGCCAGGGGCGCCGTAGCATTGCGGGGTTCCTTGGAGCGGGTCGACCAGACGCCTCCTCGGATGCTGCCGAGGCCACCAGTGGCCACGTCAGTCGAGATACGAACCGGTCGTCCGTCTGAGGCGATCCCGCGAGAGGAGCCCAGATGGCCACCTACAGTCCGAAAGCCAGTGAGATCGAGCGTGCCTGGCACGTGGTCGACGCCGAGGGCCTGGTCCTCGGTCGCATGTGCACCGAGGTCGCTCGGATCCTCAAAGGCAAGCACAAGCCGACGTACACGCCGCACATGGACACCGGCGACCACGTGATCGTGATCAACGCCGACAAGATCGTGATGACCTCGGGCAAGGCCGAGCGCACGATCAAGTACCGCCACTCGGGCTACCCGGGCGGCATCAAGTCCGAGTCGTACGCCAAGCTCCACGCCCGCAAGCCCGACGAGGCCGTCCGCCAGTCGATTCGCGGCATGCTGCCGAAGGGGCCGCTCGGCCGCCAGCAGCTGACGAAGCTGAAGGTCTACGCCGGCCCGGCGCACCCGCACGGCAGCCAGAAGCCGAGCCCGCTGGCCATCGACCACGCCAAGGCCCGCTGAGCGGCGCTGACACGACACGATCGACGAGAACGAGAACAACATGACTGCACCGCTCACCCAGACCACCGGCCGCCGCAAGCGCGCCGTCGCCCGCGCGTCGCTGCGCCCCGGCACCGGCCAGTTCACCATCAACGGCAAGTCGCTCGAGGCGTACTTCCCGACCGACGCCTCCCAGAAGGTCGTCGCCGAACCGCTGGCGGTGACCGAGACCCGAGAATCGTACGACGTGTCGGCGACCATCCATGGTGGTGGCGCGAGTGGTCAGGCCGGCGCATTGCGCATGGCCATCGCACGCTCGCTGGTCGAGATCGACCCCGAGTCGCGAAACACGCTGAAGACCGCTGGTCTGCTCACGCGTGACCCGCGTAAGAAGGAGTCCAAGAAGTACGGCCTCAAGAAGGCTCGTAAGGCCCCGCAGTTCACCAAGCGCTGATCGCGCAAATCTCGCAGCCGATCGCTGCGAGGTTCTCGGCGCCCGCCGTGCCATCGTGTTGCCGATGAAGTTCGGTACCGATGGTGTGCGTGGCGTCGCCCACAAAGAACTGACCACCGAGTTCGCCGCCCGTCTTGCACGGGCGGCGTCTCGCGTTCTGGGGTCTGATGGCTGTACGGCGGTCGTCATCGGCGGCGACACGAGGGAGTCGACGCCATCGTTCGAGCATGCGCTCGCTGCAGGCTTCACGGCCGAAGGAGTCGATGCCGTTCGCCTCGGAGTGGTGCCGACGCCCTTGGTCGCGTTCGAAGCGCAACGTCGCGGCGCCATGGGCGCGATGGTGTCAGCGTCACACAATCCATGGCAGGACAACGGGATCAAGTTGTTCGCTCCGGGTGGGACGAAGTTGTCCGACGAGGTCGAAGCGAGGATCGAGGCCGAGCTCGAGACGCTCGAAACGCTCGAGACCGCCGAATCGGATGACTCCGGAGGCGACTCGACGGCGGAGGCGGAGCGTGCGCTCGATCGCTACGTGGAGCATGTCGTGGGCACGCTCGGGGGACGGTCGCTCGACGGCACCACGGTGGTCCTCGATGTCGCGAACGGCGCCGCGGTGGGCGTCGCGCCGGACGCGCTTCGCCGGGCCGGCGCGAAGGTGATCGTGGTGGCGGACGCGCCCGACGGCCGCAACATCAACGATGGCTGTGGTGCGATGCACCCCGAGTTCGTCGCCGCCGCTGTCATCGATCGCGGTGCCGATGTCGGGATCGCCCTCGACGGCGATGCCGACCGACTGATCGCGGTCGACAATCGTGGTCGGGTGGTCGATGGTGACCATCTCCTCGCAATCTGCGCGATGGACATGCGCGAACGCGGGCTCCTGGTCGCGGACACGGCGGTCGTCACGGTGATGACGAACCTCGGCTTCAGACGGGCCATGGCGGAGGCCGGGATCAACGTCGTGGAGACCGGCGTCGGCGATCGCTATGTGCTCGAGGCGCTGGGTGCCGGTGGCTACGCGCTCGGCGGCGAACAGAGCGGCCACGTGATCTTCACCGACCATGCGACGACGGGCGACGGACTCCTGACAGCACTCTCGCTCCTCGATGCGGTGGCTCGCGACGGCCGCTCGCTCGCCGAGGTCGCGGACACGGCGATGACCTCGTTGCCCCAGGTCTTGGTGAACGTCAGAGTCGCGGAGCGGGTACCCGACATCGCGGATCGCATGGCAGCCGACGTCGCAGAGGTCGAACTCGCGCTCGGTGCGAGCGGACGGGTCCTTCTCCGGGCCAGCGGAACCGAACCCCTGATCCGCGTCATGGTCGAAGCCGCGACCGAAGAGCTCGCGCAGTCGAGTGCCGATCGCCTCGCAGACGTCGCCCGCAGCCGTTTCACCTGACGCGAGCTGGTGACCTGCGCGACGCGCCGACGGGCCATGTACACGTGCCCGGCGGTGGCCCGCGGTCGTGGGTAGCGTGGACGCCCATGTGCGGCATCATCGGCGTTGTCAGCCGACCACCGACGCGAGGTGTTCCCCGCGCCGAGAATCTCCTGGGCGGGCTCGACGCCGCCGTCGAGTCGCTCCCGAGTGTCGCGAAGGTCGTGGCGGCGGCGCGGGAGGTCGATACAGCACTCAAGGGCCTGCCAGGAGTGCTCGCGCTGCGCGGCCAGCCCGAACTCGTCGCAGCGCTCACGACCAGGCTCGATCGTCTCGACCGTTTCCGAGCCGAGCGAGAAGCCGAACTCGACCTGAATCCGCAGCAGCTGAGCGCCGATGACCTCGAGGCGGCGAACGCAGAGCTGATCGAGCTGGCTGACGTGCTCTGGGCGATTCGCAACGATCGGTTCAGGACCGTCGGCGACGTCGAAGCGCTCGCCGGTCGCGACGCTCCATCGAGTGCGCTGAGTGCTTACCTCGTTGCGAAGCAGGCGCTCTCGGCGATCGATCGGCTCGAGGTCCGGGGACGTGACTCCGCAGGCATTCATCTGTATGTGTGGGGTCACGACATCGATGGCGACTCGCTCGCCGCGCTCATCGAGCAGCGTGGCAACGACCCGCTGTTCGAGAACGGTTCGGTCGTCGCGACCCACGACCCCCATGGGCGGTCGGTGCTGTCGTTCGTGTACAAGGAGGCTGCGGAGATCGGCGAGCTCGGTGACAACACCGCAGCGCTGCGCGAAGCGCTCACCGCCGACGCACTGTTCCGCCGTGCGGTGTCGTCGCCCGGTGCGCGCGTGACCTTGGTCGGCCACACGCGCTGGGCCAGCGTCGGCATCATCTCTGAGCCCAACACCCACCCACTCAACTCGGTCGAGGCCGAGCAGCAAGGTGGACAACCCGAGGCCCCGTACGTGGTCGCGGCCCTCAACGGTGATGTCGACAACCACGGCGAGCTCCGCGTCGAGCACGAGCTGCGCATCCCCGCTCCGATCACGACCGACGCGAAGGTCATCCCGACCATCACGTCGCGGCATCTCGCCGACGGCGTCGACGCCGTGGAGGCGTTCCGCCGCACGGTGTCGACCTTCGAGGGATCGGTCGCGATCGCGGCGATGACTGCGGCGAGCCCGTCGACGCTGATGGTCTCGCTCCGCGGGAGCGGCCAAGGCCTCTACGTGGGGCTCGGCGATGACTGCTACATCATCGCCAGCGAGCCGTATGGCGTCGTCGAGGAAACCTCGTCGTACATCCGGATGGACGGCGAGCAGGGGGGTGAGATCATCGCCGTCGACGCGTCGACCGCCGGGGAGCTCGACGGCATCGTGCGAGTGGCCTACGACGGCGAGCCGATGCCGGTGTCCGCCGACGACCTGACCGTTGCCGAGGTGACCACACGCGACATCGACCGTGGCGAGGCTCCGCACTTCCTCCTCAAGGAGATCGGTGAGGCGCCGCAGAGCTTTGCGAAGACGTTGCGCGGCAAGATCGCCACCAGCGACGACGGTTCGCTGCGGGCGGTGGTCGGCGAGCGCGCACTCCCGCCCGACATCGCGGCACGACTCGCCGACGGGACGATCACCCGGGTCCGAGTGATCGGACAGGGAACCGCGGCAGTGGCGGGCCAGAGCACGGCTGCGATCCTCGACGAACTCGTCGACTCGTCGCTCGATGTCGATGCGGTCACCGCGACTGAGCTGTCGGGTTTCAGCCTGCGGCTCGACATGAGCGACACGCTGGCGATTGCCGTGAGTCAGTCCGGGACCACCACCGACACCAACCGAACGGTCGACCTGATCCGTGCTCGTGGTGGCGCCGTGATCGGGATCGTCAACCGCCGAGCGTCCGACCTGACCGACAAGGCCGACGGCGTCATGTACACCTCCGACGGGCGTGACGTCGAGATGAGTGTTGCCTCGACCAAGGCGTTCTACTCCCAGGTCGCGGCCGGTGCGCTGCTCTCGTGTGCGATCGCCGAGGCGACGGGACTCGGAGACGCCCGGCGCCGCCAGGCCCTGATCGCGTCGTTGCGCCAACTGCCCGAGGCGATGCGAACCACACTCGCCCGGCGCTCGGTGATCGCCGAGGCCGCACAGCGCCTCGCGCCGCCGAAGCGCTACTGGGCCGTCGTCGGCAACGGCCCGAACAAGGTCGCCGCCGAAGAAGTCAGGATCAAGCTCTCCGAGCTCTGCTACAAGTCGATGGCCTGTGACTCCACCGAGGACAAGAAGCACATCGACCTCTCCTCCGAGCCGTTGATCCTCGTCTGCGCAGCAGGCCTCGAGGGTTCGACGGCTGACGACGTGGCCAAGGAGGTGGCGATCTTCAAGGCGCACAAGGCGACGCCGATCGTGTTCGCGACAGAGGGCGAGACCCGCTACCACGCCGATGCCGTCATCGAGGTGCCTCAGGTCGACCCGACGCTCGGCTTCGTGCTGTCGGCGATGGTCGGCCATCTGTTCGGCTACGAGGCCGCTCTCGCCATCGACGCTTCGGCGAACCCGCTGCGCGAAGCGCGCGAGACGATCGAGGAACTCGTCGGCGAGGGGCTCAGTGGTGATGCGGTACTCGCGCAGCTGCGTCGTCGACTGAGCTCGAACGACCGCCGATTCCACGACGGTCTTCGTTCCGGCTACTACGACGGACATCTCGAGGCGTCGACGGCCGTCCATCTGAGCGGGATGTTCCGTGACCTCGCCGCCGACCGACCGGTGGAGTCGTACCAGCAATCGTCCGGCAAGGTCGCCGATCCGGCCTCGCTCATCGAGGATCTCGTCACCGCGCTCACCGAGGCGATCGACGAGCTGACACGTCCCGTCGACACGATCAAGCATCAGGCCAAGACCGTCACCGTCGGCATCTCGCGCAGCGACGAGGGCATCATCGACCGACCCCTCGTCCAAGCGGTGCTCGAAGCCGGCGCTGGTCGCGACGTCTTGAGCTACCGGACGCTGAAGATCTTGGCCGACCTCGATCCGGCGGTGGCGGACGTCCGCGGCTTCACGCGCTACGAACTCGACGTCGACAACGCCACCATCACGATCATCGATCGCGGTGGTATCTCCCGCGATCTTCGGAGCCGGGTCGACGGCGTCGGCCGACTCCGCGGCACGAAGCACCGAGTGGCTTCGGAGCGAGACGTGCTCGTCGCCGCAGGTCGTTCCGACGGTCGCACGCTGATCTTCGTTCCGGAGGTGAAGGGCGGCCAGACCACTGGGCTCACGCTGCTCCACGTCCGCTTCCACGAGCTACGCCCTGCCGAGGTGATGCGCGGTGTGCTGCAGGGCTACGACCGGCGATACGACCGGCTGGTCGACACGGTGGTCGAGACCGAGGGCACCTTCGACGAGTCGCTGCTCGGGCAGATCCCTGTGCAGACGCTCCTGATCGGTCCGATCAGCGACACGGCGGAACGCTGGCGTTCCTCGCCGACGCCGACGTGATCACCGCGGACCCGGCGGAACCGGCGTGATCATCGGCATCGGCATCGACCTGGTTGACATCGAACGGTTCCGCAGGTCCCTCACGCGCACGCCGACCATGCGCCAGCGGCTGTTCACGCCCATCGAGCTGGCGTACGTGGCCGACAAGGTCGATCCGGTGCCCTCGCTCGCTGCCCGATTCGCGGCGCGAGAAGCGGTCATGAAGAGTCTCGGTCTCGGATTGGGCGCGTTCGGCTTCCACGACGTGTGGGTGGAGCGAGCCGAGTCAGGTGCGCCGTCGCTCGCGATCACCGGCCGAGCACAGGAACTCGCACAGGGCGCAGGGATCGGGACGTGGCATCTGAGCCTCACCCACTCCGACTCGGTCGCGGGCGCCTACGTGGTCGCGGCACGCTGATTCGTCGTGCTCAGCGGGGCGCTGCGAGCATGTCGTCCATGATCGACGAATACACCGAGGCCTGGGAGCAACTCACTGCGGCGGGCGCGCCGTTCGCCATGCACGAGATCGAGGTGCGAGGCGTGCCCATGCGGGTGTTCGACTCGGCGCCGCCGTCGATGCGGTCGGTGTGGGAACTGGCATCGTTCCATGGCGACAAGGACTATGTGATCTACGAGGACGAGCGCTTCACCTTCGCCGAGGCTGACGCGATCATCAAAGCGCTCGCTGGGGTGCTGGTCGACGACTACGGCGTCGGCCACGGCGACCGTGTCGCCATCTCGATGCGCAACTACCCCGAATGGGTCTTCTCGTACTGGGCGATCGTGTCGATCGGTGCCGCCTGCGTCGGGATGAACGCGTGGTGGACCAGTGACGAGATGAAGTACGGCCTCGCCGACTCGAAGCCGAAGGTGCTGATCTGTGACGGCGAGCGCATGGAACGCGTCGTTCCCGTCCTCGACGAACTGCGCAGCGACGGAAACCTCGAGGTGATCGCGGTGCGCCACGCCGGCGAGCTACCGGACGGTGCGGTCCGGTGGGGCGACGTGATCGATCCAGCCGCTGCACCGGAAGCGTTGCCCGCCGTTGAGATCGATCCTGACGACGATGCGTGCATCTTCTACACCTCGGGGACGACGGGCTTTCCCAAGGGCGCACAGCTGACCCACCGCGGCTCGGTGCACAACCTGCTCGACATCGCCTTCATGAACGCCGTCGCAACGGCCGCAACGGCCAAGGCAGCCGCTTCGGCGGGCGAGGTCGTTCCCGAGCCAGACCCCGAGCCGGCGCAGAACGTGATCATGGCGCCGACGCCGCTGTTCCACGTCACGGCCAACAACTGCCTGCTGCACCCGGCCACGATCGCCGGCGCACGACTCGTGCTCATGTACAAGTGGGACGCCACTCGGGCACTCGAACTCATCGAACGAGAAGGCGTCACGACCTTCTCGGGCGTGCCGACGATGAGTCGCGAGATGCTGATGCACCCCGACTGGGAAACGCGCGACACCTCCACCCTCACGGGGCTTGGCGGCGGCGGCGCACCGGTTCAGCCCGACTTGGTCGACAAGATCGACAAGTCGCTCGAGGGTGGCTCGCCGAGCACGGGCTACGGACTCACCGAGACCCATGGCATCGTGACGGCCAACTCGGGAAAGCTGTACGTCTCGAAGCCGGCGTCGTGTGGCCGCGTCGTTCCCGTGCTCGACGCCAAGCTCATCGACGATGCGGGCAATGAGGTGAGTGGCCCTGGCGTTCGTGGCGAACTCTGCGTTCGTGGCTCGATCGTGATCAAGGGGTACATCAACCGACCCGAGGCGACTGCCGAGGCGATTCAGGACGGCTGGTTCCGCACCGGTGACATCGCCGAGATCGACGACGACGGCTTCGTGTACATCGTCGACCGAGCCAAGGACATGGTGCTTCGCGGCGGCGAGAACGTCTACTGCAGTGAGGTCGAAGCGGCGGTGTACGCGCACCCCGCGGTTGCCGAAGCCGCGGTGTTCGGTGTTCCCGATGACCGCCTCGGCGAAGTCGTCGGCGTGGCGATCGTGCGTGCTCCCGGTGCCGAGCTCGACGACGACGGGTTGCGCACCTTCCTCGATGGAACGCTCGCGAAGTTCAAGATCCCCGAGCGGGTCTGGTTCCTCGACGAACCCTTGCCACGCAACGCGAACGGGAAGTTCTTGAAGCGCGAGCTCCGCGACACCCTCGTTGACAGCTGACCCAGGCCGCTCCTCTGCCAGACTCGGGCGATGATCCCGGTGGTGACGCCCGAGGAAATGCGGGCGATCGATGCCGCTGCGTCAGCGCCGCTCGACGAGCTCGTTCGACGGGCGGGCTTCCATGTCGCGCATCACGCGATCGATCTGCTCGGGGGGAGCTACGGCCGCCGCGCGGTGGTGCTCGCCGGCGGAGGAAACAACGGTCGCGACGGCCGCGATGCCGCCGATCGCCTCGAGCGGCGTGGCGTCGGCGTGACCGTGTTCGAGGCGGGTGAACTGCCGGAGCGCCTGCCGCCGTGCGACGTGGTGATCGATGCGGCCTATGGCACCGGGTTCCGTGTCGACGAGAGGCGTCCGTGGGCCCCTCCAGCCGTACCGGACGGCGCCGCAGTCTTGGCGGTCGACATCCCGAGCGGTGTCGATGGACTCACAGGTCGCGCGGTCGCCGGAGCGCTCCGCGCGGACCGCACGATCACGTTCCAAGCGCTCAAACCCGGGCTGCTGTTCGCCGACGGACCTGTGCTCGCCGGCGATGTCCGGGTGGCCGACATCGGGCTCGACACCTCCCACATCGCGTGTCACCTCGTCGAATCCGTCGACGTGGCTCGCTGGTGGCCGCGGCGCGAACGGAGCGCACACAAGTGGCATGGGGCTGTGAAGGTCATCGCCGGAAGTGACGCGATGCCGGGAGCGGCCGAGCTGTGCACCGCCGCTGCGATGCGTGCTGGTAGCGGACTCGTGTCGCTGTCGGCACCGGGGTGTCGACCGTCCACCCGGAGCGAGGTCGTGCAACGTCAGATCCCGACCGGCGAGTTCGCAGACGACGCCCTGAGCGACATCGGCCGCTTCGGCGCGCTGGTCATCGGCCCGGGTCTCGGCCGTCGCGACGAGACGCTGCTGGCCGCCAGGGAGTGCATCGAGAAGGCGCCGCTCCCGGTGGTGATCGACGGCGACGGCATCTTCGCTGCGTCGTGGAGCGCCGAAGGCGCTGAACCGCTGCTCGCAGCGCGCGAACTTCCCACCGTCGTGACGCCACACGATGGAGAGTTCGGTGTGCTCACGGGCCAGGGGCCAGCCGACGATCGCATCGCCGCAGCTCGTGGTGCAGCAGCTCGCTTCGATGCCACGGTCCTGCTGAAGGGTCCGACCACGGTGATCGCTGCGCCGCCAGCGCGTCGTGACCGATCGCTCGTCGACCTCGCCAGTGTCGCCTCACCCGATGACCTGAGCTGGGCGTCGGATCGGCCCAGCCCGGTGCTCCTGGTCGACGTCGGCGATCAGCGCCTCGCCACGGCGGGGTCGGGAGATGTGCTCTCGGGGCTCCTCGGAGCAGTACTCGCCGCCGATGTGGATCCGACGCTCGGTGCCGCCGCAGCGGCGTGGGTGCATGGCGATTGTGCCCGGCGTGGGCCGGAGCTCGGACTCGTCGCCGGCGACCTCGTCGACCTGTTGCCCGAGGCGCTCTCCGAGCTGGCCGGCGGACCGGAGAGTTCGTGACACCGTCGACGGTCGTTCGATGGGCGTGGGCAGAGATCGACCTCGACGCGCTCGCGCACAACATCGGGGTCCTTCGAGATGCCGTGAGCCCGGCCGCGGTGTGGGCCGTCGTGAAGGCTGACGGGTACGGGCACGGGGCCATCGACATCGCGCGCACGGCGATCGCCGCCGGAGCGGAAGGGCTGTGTGTCGCGTTGGTCCAGGAGGGAATCGACCTCCGACGAGCAGGGATCGACGCACCCGTCCTCGTCCTCAGCGAGCAACCACCCGAAGCCGCCGCGCGCCTGATCGCGCATCGGCTGACACCCACCGTCTACCGCCGAGCGTTCCTCGACGCACTGGTCGCGGAGTCACCCGTCGGGCTCCCGGTTCACCTCAAGATCGACACCGGCATGCAACGTGTCGGTGCACACCCGCACGTCGCCGTCGCGATGGCGTCGTCGATCGCACAGCGCGCGCCCGCGCTTCGCCTCGCTGGGGTGTACACCCACCTCGCCGTGGCCGATGACGCCGACCCCGAATCGATCGAGTTCACCGATGCACAGTTGGAGACCTTTGCCAAGCTCCTCGGCGACATCCCGCCTGTTCCGGCGATCCACGCTGCGAACTCGGCCGCTGCGTTGAGCCGCCCCGACGCCCGGCTCTCGCTCGTTCGCGCCGGAATCGCGATCTACGGAGTCTCGCCAGGCCCGGGCGTCGATCACCTCTGCCACGAGCTCCGGCCGGTGATGGAACTGCGTGCTCGCGTGTCGTTCGTGAAGCAGGTGCGCGCCGGGAGCCGGATCTCCTACGGGCTGCGCCATCGTTTCGAGCGCGACACGACGGTCGCGACCGTGCCGATCGGCTACGCCGACGGCGTGCCGCGCCGCCTTCATGCGGTGGGTGGCGAAGTGTTGATCGCAGGGCGCCGCTGTCCCATCGTCGGCGTGGTGACGATGGATCAGCTGATGGTCGACTGCGGTGACCTCGAGGTCCGAGTCGGCGATGACGTGACGTTGATCGGGGCGCAGTCAGCCGAGAACGGCGCCGTCGAACGTATTCGCGCCGAGGACTGGGCTGACGCGCTCGGCACGATCGGCTACGAAGTCGTCTGTGGCATCTCAGCCCGCGTCCCGCGGGTTCCTCGGCGTAGCATCGATCGCTGATGTCCGAGCCCGTCATCGCGCTGCACGCAGCCACCATCGCCGACACCCACGCGGTGGCGGCGGTGATCGCCGAGCTGTCTCGCCCCGGCGACATCGTCGTGCTCTCGGGCGAGATGGGCGCCGGCAAGACGGCGTTCGCTCAGGGTTTCGGGCGAGCGCTCGGTGTCACCGACCCGATCACCTCACCCACGTTCACACTCGTCCACAGCTATGACGTCGCAGCGGGCCCGCGCGCCGGAAAGCTCACGCTCCATCACGCTGACATCTACCGGCTCCAGCGGACCTCGGAGGTCTCCGATCTCGCGCTGCGCGAGCTCGCCGACTTCGGTGGCATCGTCCTGGTCGAATGGGGCGACGTCGTCGATCAGTTCGGTACGCACCTGGTGGTCCACCTGGCCGCGCCGCCGCTCGACGACGACGCCGACCCGTTGTCGCTCGACGGTGAACGCGATCTCGAGGTGGCCGCAGTGGGGGCGGCGTGGGCTGGTCGCTGGGCGACCCTGGGTGAGCAGCTCGAGGAGTACCGATGCTGATTCTCGGCATCGAAACCGCCACGGAACGGGTGAGCGTCGCGATCGGCGGGCACGAAGGCGTCATCGGCCTGTTCGAGATCACCAAGGGCCGTCGGCACGCCGAGACCCTCGTCCCCGCGATCGAGTTCATGTGCCGACAGGCCGGCATCGAGATGGACGAGATCAGTGTCGTTGCGGTCGACGTCGGCCCGGGTCTGTTCACGGGGATGCGTGTCGGATTGGCGTCCGCGAAGGCGATCGCGCAGGCGTTGCGCATCCCGATGATCGGAATCTCGTCGCTCGACCTCCTTGCGTTCGAGTGCCGCCACACCGACCGTGTCGTCGTCCCAGTGATCGACGCGCGCAAAGGCGAGGTGTTCTATGCGATGTACAAGCAGGTGCCGGGAGGTATCCAACAGGTCACGCCGCCGCAGGTCGGCCCGGTGGACGATCTCGTCGCTGACCTGATGGCGCGCAGCGAGGACGTGCTGTGCGTCGGTGACGGTGCGCGTCGATATGCGGAGGAGATCCTCGACGGGTTTCACTGCGAGATCGGCGGTGATGCGTTCCCGTCGGCATCGCCGCTGGTCCAACTCGCGCACGCGAAGGCGATGCGCGAGGACTGGGTGCATCCCAGCGAGATCGAGCCCGTGTACCTCCGCCAGCCCGACGCTCAGATCAACTGGAACACGAGGGCGGGCCGATGAGCGTCATCGAGCGGATGCTGGGCCGAGACGACGGCGATCGCCGCGATGCGTCGCGGCTGGTGTTGTCGCCGATGCGCAAGCGCGATCTCCGTGAGGGAATCCTCGAGACCGAGGCGCACGCGTACCCGACGCCGTGGTCGCCGAGTGTCTTCGCGAGCGAGATCGAGCAGGTGAAGACGGGGAGCCGGTATTACCTCACGGCGCGCCGCACTGCCGGCGATGCGTCCCGACGCTCACGGGGCGAAATCGTCGGTCATGCGGGACTGTGGTTCGCCGTCGACGAAGCCCACGTGACCAACGTGGCTGTCCACCCAGCGGCGCGCCGCACAGGTGTCGCCACCGCGCTCATGTTGGCGCTCGCTGACGAGGCGATCCGACGCGAACTCGCCGCGTGGACGCTCGAGGTCCGCGTGTCGAGCAGCGGCGCGCAGGAGTTGTATCGGTCGTTCGGGTTCGCCCCCGCTGGAGTGCGAAAGAAGTACTACGACAACGTGGAGGATGCGATCGTCATGTGGTGTCATGAACTCGGGAGCCCCGACTACGCCGCCCGTCTCGATCGGCTGCGCGCCGGGCTCACCGAGCCGGTGGCGGTGCGCGGAGGGCTCGGAGCATGAGCGGCGTTCCCGGCGTGTCGGACCACACCGCCAACGCATGGCACGGCGGGGAGTCGACCGTCGACGAGTCGACGCTCGTGCTGGGCATCGAGACCAGTTGTGACGAGACCGCCGCAGCGTTGGTGATGGGCGGCGACGACGTCGTGTCGAACGTCGTGTCGACCCAGGTCGACCTGCACGCCGACTTCGGTGGTGTGGTGCCCGAGGTGGCGTCGCGGGCACATCTCGACGCGCTCAATCCGGTGGTCGCTCGTGCCATCGTCGAAGGTGGTGTCGACGAAGCTCGAATCGACGCGATCGCCTGCACGATCGGACCAGGGCTGGTCGGCGCGTTGCTCGTGGGCGTGTCGGCAGCGAAATCGTTGGCCCTTGCTTGGGACAAGCCGTTCGTCGGCGTCAACCACATGGAGGCGCATCTCTACGCTGCGTCGCTCGAGGATCCGACGCTCGAGTTTCCGCTCGTCGTGCTCCTCGTGTCGGGCGGCCACACGATGCTGGTGGAGATGCAGGGTCACGGGGAGTATCGGTTGCTCGGCCAGACCATCGACGACGCCGCCGGCGAGGCATTCGACAAGGTGGCGCGATTTCTCGACCTCGGATATCCCGGTGGCCCGGCCATCGACCGCACCGCCATGCTCGGGGACCCGGAAGCCATCGCATTCCCTCGTGCGATGAAGGATGACGGTCTGGACTTCAGCTTCTCCGGGCTGAAGACCTCGGTCATGAACTATGTCCGCAAGCACCCCGGCGTCGGTGATGCCGACGTCGCGGCGTCGTTCCAGATGGCCGTGGTCGATGTTCTGGTGCACAAGGCGCGCCGCGCTGCCAAGCAGGTGGGAGCCACGGGAATCGTCCTCGGCGGAGGAGTGGCCGCCAACTCGTTGCTCCGCGAGGAACTGCTGACCGCGTGTGAGGCTGACGGCATCCAGGGGTTTCTGCCGAGTCGCGAGATGTGCACCGACAACGCCGCGATGATCGCCGCTGCGGGCTGGCACCGCCTGCGGTCAGATGGCCCGACGTCGCTCGACGTCGGGGCGATCCCGAATCTCAAGTTGCCGCTCCTCGACTGACGGACGCCTCTGGTGGCGTCGGTGAGCCGACCGTTCGTGGGATGCTGGCGCGATGTCGAGTGACGACACCAGTTGGAGACCACCTGAGCCCGGTGACGAGTCCGAGACCGGACTGGGCCGCCTCGGACGCGAGCCATCGAACGGCGATGCGACGCCGCCGTCGGGTGTTTCGGGCGATGCGACACAGGCGATGCCCGCACCTCCCGGTGGGTCGGCCCCCGGCGCTTCCGGAGCGACGCCACCCGCGGGCCCGGACTCGTACGACGCCACGTTGGCGATGCCTGCCACCGACGGTCCGAGCCTGCCACCGAGCCCTCCTCCGATTGCGCCGGTTCCGTCACCCGCGCTGGGCGGCGCGGCTACGACGACCATCGCGCTCGATGATTCCGCCGAGCCGTGGTATCGCCAACCGGGACTGGTCGCGGGCGCGCTGCTCGGGCTGCTCGTCGTGGGTGCGGTCGTGGCCTTCGTCGTGCTTTCGGGCGGTGACGATGGCGACGAGGTCCTGGGAGACTTCGACGAGCTGCCGGTGTCGATGGTCATCAATCGCATCGATGCCGCGGGTGCGCCACTCGGGACGACGCTCGCAGCCGAGGTGACGCTCGCAGGGCCCGGTGAGTTGCAGTGGCTGTCGCCGACAGGCGTTGCGTCCGGCGAGCCCGCACGTGCCGACACCGATGCTGCCGGGCGCGTCGAGTTCCGCTGGCTGGTCACGGCGTCGACGAGCTCCGACGTCGCGGCAAATGTGCAGTTCCGAGAGTTCGTCGGAGGCGTACCCGGAACGGGTGACTTCGTCGACGAAGTGATCGGTCAGTGTCTGCTCGAGCGCGAGGGCGAGGCGAGCGATCTCACCATCACCACGAATCTCGTCGCTGACGAGAACAACGAGTCGACCACGCAGGCCGGGTTGTACACCTTCCCGAACGCGTCGTTCGTCCCCGGTGACCGGGTGACATGCACGCTGACCGACATCGCTCCGGGGAGTCCGCCACCTTCGACGGTCCCGCCCGAGACGACGGTGCCCGAGACCACCGTGCCCGAGACCACCGTGCCCGAGACGACGGTGCCCGAGACCACGGTGCCGGAGACGACGACCACGGTGGCGCCGACCACCACGGTCGCTCCGACCACCACCGCATCGCCGGCCACCACGACGACCCTGCCCGAACCGCCGAGCCTCGGCGACGTGCTGGCGGGGAATCCTCGCCTCACCGAGACGCTTGCGTTGCTCGAACGGACCGGGCTGCTCGACGAACTCGAGAACCGCGATGAGCCGTACACGCTGTTCGCTCCCGACGACGATGCCTTCGAGGAGCTACGCGAGGACCCGGACGGCCCGGATCTCGATGACGACGATGTGGTGCGAGAGCTCTTCGAGACGCATCTCGTGTTCGGTGAGGCGCTGACTGCCGAGCAGGTGGTCGATGCCGACGAGATCGAGGTCGAGAACGGCGCGCCGCAGCCGGTCGATGCGGACCTCGACCCGCCGACCGTCGGCGGTCAAGCCCTGTTCGAGGTCGACCTCGAAGCCGGTGTCGGCGTCGTCCACGTGCTGTTGGGTGTCCTGACGGTCATCGAGGAGTGAGCAGCGTGACCGCAGCACGGCGCGAGGTCCCGATCTTCGCCGTGCTCGACACGGGTGTCACGGTCGACGCCGACGGAACTCGTTGGGCGACCGCGTCGATCGACGCGACCGGCCACCCGGAGGTCTCGGACTTGGCTCGCGTGCACGCTGTCGAAGGGGTCGGCGACATCGCGACCGAGGCTGCGCTCGCCGATGACGTACTACTGCTCGCCGTCACGGTGTCCGTGCCGGTGCGTTGTGCGTTCGGGTTGGCGTTCCAGCTGCCCGAGCACCGACCGGTCCTGGTCGCGGCGGCAGCGGCGGGCCATCTCGTGATCGCCACGACGGACCCGGTCGCGGCGCGTTCCGACAGGCCGCTCTGGTTGGCCATCGACCTCGATGCCGAGGGGTTGGGCCGGTTGCTCGTCGACGTCTGACCGTTGCTCAATCTGAGGTGGTGACGGTCAGCGCAGCCGCCGTGATCGCCCACACGTCGGGATCGACACCGAGTCCGAAGTGAGACGAACGGACCTCGACGTGGCGGATGTCGAGCGCCCACGGGTCGACGCAGGCCTTCCAGTCGACGACGCCGTCGTTCTTGGTGAACACGGCGGTCACTGGCAAGGCGAGCGGATCGTTGCGGTTGGCGTCGTCCTGCAGTGTGGCGATGCGGGCGCATTCATCGGTCCCGAATCGCGCGGCACCGCGGGTGAAGCTGGGTCCGCCCTGTGCGGGGGTCCCGAACGTGACCACCCGATCGACCAGGTCTGGGCGGTTGCGCGCGATCTCCCTGGCGATCACGCCACCGAGCGACCAGCCGACGAGGGCAGCCGGCCGCCCGTCGCCGCGTGCGAGAGCTCGTTCGAGCTCCGGTTCGAATCGCTCGAGGGTGTCTTCGACGTTGCTCCCGTTCCGTCCGAGACCCCACTCGCACGCGTCATGGCCGAGAGAGCGCAGGTACCACCGCAGCGGTGCGAGCGTCTCGGAGCCGGTCAGCCAGCCCGGGATGTCGACCACCAGTCGCCCGTCGCCGCGTGGGGCGCGCCGAAGCTGCCGGCTTCTTCCGAGGAGTCGGAGCGGCTGGGCCGCGACCGTCCACTCCGACGCCAGGCGAGAGCTCGGCGGTGGTGCTGTCGGCAGCTCCCGAGTGGGGAGTCGGCGATCAGGCATGACGCTGTCATACATAGGTGTCGATTGAACATGACGCTGTCATAATCGTCAAGGTGACGCGAGGCACCGAACGACCCGCCACGGCCGCCACGCCGTCCCGGTCGGTCACGTCGGCCGATGATGTGCTCGACGCCGCCGAGGCGCTGCTCGCGAGCGGTGGCTTCGATCAGCTCTCGGTCCGATCCATCGCGACGCGGCTCGCCGTCTCCCGTCAGGTCGTCTACACCCACTTCGGCGGCATGGGTGGGCTGCTCGACGGACTCCATCGCCGCTTGTCCTCCCGCCTGATAGCTGCGGTCGACGCAGCAGCGGGCGACGATGCGCCGGTCGGGCGCGGTACGACCGAACACATCCTTCGTGCGGCGGCCGCATACCGGTCGGTTGCTCGGCGCTGGCCCGAGCTGTACCAACTCGTGTTCGAGCAACCGGTTCCCGATCACGCGGTCGGCGATGCCGCCCTCGCCGAGGGTCGCGCCGCGTTCGGTCGAATCGTCGAACTCGCCGACGCGTGGCTCGCGTGCTCGCGCGGAACACCACCGACCAATCGCGACGCAACGGAGTTGGCACGAGCGGTGTGGTCAGCGACGCACGGATTCGTGGTGCTCGAGCGGGTCGGATTCGCATCGGTCGACGAAACCGATGCGCTGGCGAACCGCGCGACCGTGTCGATGCTCGCAGGGTGGTGACCGCGAGTGGGAGTCTCCCGGACGCGGTCGCCGGTACCGTGAACATCCATGTCAGTCCTGCTCGGTGACCACGCGCTCGCGGCGCCGGTGGTGCTCGCCCCGATGGCAGGCGTCACCAATGCGCCGTTCCGTGAACTCTGTCGACGATTCGCGCCCGGGCTCGTGTACGTGAACGAGATGGCGATGGCGACTCCGGTCGTGCACAAGAACGCCAAGACCGATCGAATGATCAGCTTCGGACCGAACGAGTCGCCCCGCAGTCAGCAGCTGTACGGGTCAGATCCCGAGATCATGGGTCGTGCGGTGCACCGGCTCTGTGACGAAGGACGCGTCGACCACATCGACATCAACTTCGGCTGCCCGGCGGCCAAGGTCACGCGCCAGGGCGGCGGAGCCGCCGTACCGGCGAGGCCCGAACTCCTCCGAGCGATCGTCCGTGCCGCGGTGACGAGTGCGGCGCCCTATGGCGTTCCGGTCACCACCAAGTTTCGGATGGGCTTGTTCGACGACTGGTTGATGCACACGCGTACCGGTCTCATCTGTGCCGAGGAGGGCGCGCAGGCCATCGCACTGCACGCTCGAACGGTCGAGCAGCACTACTCGGGAGAAGCCCGGTGGGAAGCGATCGCCGAGCTGAAGGACGCGGTCGGCACGATTCCGGTGCTCGGCAACGGAGACATCTGGGAAGCAACCGACGCCGTGCGGATGATCGAGCAGACCGGCTGTGACGGCGTCGTGATCGGACGAGGCTGTCTCGGACGGCCTTGGCTCTTCGGTGACCTGATCGAAGTGCTCCAGGGCCGTGCGGCACCGGCGAGCCGCACGCTGGGCGAAGTCTGCGAAGTGATGGCCGACCACGCCCGCCTGCTCGCAGCGCACATGGGCGAGGAGCACGCGATGCGTGACTTCCGCAAGCACGCCGGCTGGTACATGAGTGGCTACCCGGTGGGCTCTGAGGTTCGTCGTCGGTTCTCGATGAACTCCTCGCTGGGAGAACTCGACGACATCATCGCCGAACTCCTCGGTCGAGTCGGTCCGTCGACTCAGATCGTGGAAGGCGGCGAGCGGATCAAGCGTGGTCACACCAACGGGCCGATCAAGGTCGCGGTTCCGCACGGCTGGCTCGACGGTGAGCAGCGCGCCGCGCTCGATTCCGACGTCACGGTGCCCGACGATGGCGATGTGATGGCGCTCTCGGGTGGCTGATTCGTCCGCAGTGCTCGACGTGCCGAGCGACTGGCGCCTGGTTCTCGCCTCCAGGTCGCCGCGACGGCGAGAGCTCCTCGACCGGATGGGCCTTCACGTCGAGATCCGGCCGGCCGATATCGACGAGACGCCTGACATCGGCGAGTCGCCGGTCGACTACGTGCGCCGACTCTCGGTCGAGAAGGCCGCAGCCGTCGGTCTGCCCGGCGAGATCGTGGTCGCTGCCGACACCACGGTCGAGCTCGACGGACAGATTCTCGAAAAGCCGATCGACCGGACCGACGGACGTCGCATGCTCCGATCGCTGTCGGGACGGTCGCACCGGACCCACACCGGAGTGACCGTCGTCGTTCCGGACTCGTCGTGGACCGGGACCGCCGTGGTGTCCACCGATGTGGTGTTCTCCGTGCTCGACGACGGGGTGATCGACTGGTATCTCCGCACGGGTGAGGCAGATGACAAGGCGGGCGGCTACGGCCTACAAGGAGTTGCGGCCGGCTTCGTCGAACGCGTCGACGGGAGCGTCACGAACGTCATCGGCCTTCCGCTGGTCGAGACGCTCGACTTGATTCGTCAGGCCGTGCGCAGCGTCTCGACCTGAGCCGTGCGCTCCCGTCGCGCAGCGGCCACACTGTGGCGATGCTGCCGAACGACATCTTGGAGATCGCCCGTTCGCACCCATCGCTCGAACGGGCCGATGGCGAGACGGTGATCGCCGACGGCGACGCGTCGGGAGCGCTCCTTGTGCTGTCCAGTGGGTCACTCCGGGTCTCGCTCGGCGGGCGAGAGGTCTCCCAGATCACCGAGCCCGGCAGCGTCGTCGGCGAGATCGGCCTGTTGCTCGGGACGCCCGCGAGCGCTGACGTGCATGCCGTCGGTGCGACCGTGCTGCACCGCATCGACGATGCCGAGCGGCTCTTCACCGAGCATCCCGACTTCGGGCGCCACCTCGCCGAGGTTCTCGCCCGCCGACTCCGGCAGATCTCGACGTTCCTCGTGGACATCGATCGTCAGCTCGCGGATCGCACCGACACGCTCGGTCTCGTTCCGGGCGTGATCGCCGAGATCATGGGCGGGAGCGACACGCAGATCGATGCTGGCTCCGAACGAGAGCCAGACGCCCCGTACTGACGTCGAACTCGTCAGAGCGAGATCTGGCCGCGGTCGTATGAACTCCACCACTCGATCGAACCGGCCGCCGTGTCGATGATCGCGTGTGCCGGCATCGGGCCGGTGTGGCGACCGGCGTTGACGACCAGCGTCTCGCCGATTCGGTCGTGCCACGAACCGTCGGAGCGGAACGGCGAATCGTGGACGTGACCGGTGAGGACGAGGTCGGGTGAGTGGGTTTCGATCAGCCGATTGAGGACATCGTCGCCGAAGTGACGTCGTCCACCCCACGACGTCGGTGAGGCATCGGGCGGGGAGTGGTACACCCAGATCCACGGGGCGCCGTCGCGTTCATCGGCATCGCGCTCGAGCTGTGCTTCGAGCTCGCCTCGCGTGGCGTCGCCCTCCCACCAGGCGCACACGGAGATCAGGTCGGGGCCGACCCGCACGCGATCGCCGTCGGTGTGGACGCGGGTGTCGATGTCGCCGAGCCACGCTGCAGCCTTCTCGCCGTCAGGGCGACGCTCGCTCAGATCGTGGTTCCCCGAGTTGACGATCACGGTCGTCGAGTCGGCCAGCTTGGCGAAGTAGGCCTTCATCATCGCTACTTGCGCGGCCAGGTCGACTCGGCCACCGACATCGAGGTGGTCGCCAGCGAGCACGACGGCATCGACGGTGCTCGCCTGCTCGGCGATCCAGTCGAGCTGCGTGAACTCGTAGTGGAGGTCGGAAGCGAGGAGATACTCCATCACGCGCTCCGGTGACGCAGGTCGTGACGATGTCGGTCGGAGTCGTCGGAGCGCACATCGGCACCGTAGATCGACGGGTCGTCTGACCCGGCACGAGGCTCCGAGTCGATCGTGAGGGCGCCTGTGAACGCGAACGGCTGCGAAACAGCGGTGAACGGATGGAAACCATCGATCTGGGTGGGATGATCCATGGCATGAGGCGAGGTTGGATCGTGGCATGAAGTTCATTCGCAACTGGAAGATCAGCGTCCCGGTGGCCGGCGTCCTCGCAATCGGCCTCGCATGGCTCGCATTCGGCTTCTTCGGGATCCACACGGCATTCATCGACAGCGAGGTCGAAGAGGCGCTCCCCGAGTTCGATGTTCCGGCAGCCCCTGCGAGCGGCGCAGATCCCGAATCGGCACCTGCAGACGTCGTCGAGACGCCCGCAGAACAGGCCGATGCCGCTCCGTCGCAGCCCGCCGACGACCCAGTGGCCACCGAAGACGTTGTCGATGACGCCGCTGCCGAGGAATCGGCGACCACCGTGGCGCCTCCTGCAACGGAGCCGCCTGTGACCGAGCCTGCCGAGCCGGTCATCGTCACGGAGGCGTCGGGGCAGTTCACTGGGATCAACGACTACGACGTCGCAGGCGACGCGGTCATCCTGGGCAACGGAACCGGGCAACGATTCCTCCGATTCGAGAACTTCGAATCGGACAACGGTCCGGACCTCAACGTGTATCTGATCAACCCGGATGACCCGAGCGACTTCATCGATCTCGGCGACCTGAAGGGCAACATCGGCGACCAGAACTACGAGTTGGCCGCGGACATCGATCTCGACCGCTACAGCCAGGTCGGTGTCTGGTGCGTTCGGTTCAGCGTCGGCTTCGGCACCGCCGACCTCGTCATCGCCTAGACGCGACCGCGGGGTGCGTCGGGCGGACTGCTGTCCGTGTCGAAGACGAGCCGCCACGGACCGTCGCCGAACCGACAGAGCACGAGACCGAGTTGGCGGCGCGTCGAACTCGCCTTGGCACTCGCGGGTTTCGGTTGCCAATTCGGTTTCCGTTCCTTAGTGTTGGCAGTCGATTTGAGGGAGTGCCAATCGGTCACATTCTCGAATCGAGCGTCGGAACGTCTGTCATGGCTCCGACCAGCCGTAACTCCCACCGTGACTGCCAGGGGGGGCATGTACCCCTGTACCTGACCGCCCTCCCTGACCCCATCGTGGGTCGGCCCGCCGAGGCCGAGACGCAGACCGCTTCCGGCCTCGTCATCCCCGACACCGCCAAGGAAAAGCCCCAGCAGGGCGAAGTGCTCGCCGTGGGCCCGGGCAAGCGCTCGGACTCGACCGGTGAACTGATCGA
>JBGCFW010000345.1:0-3988 GCA_045107155.1 Ilumatobacter sp.
CAGACCTTCATGTCAGTGGTACTCCTTGTTCCGGGTGGATGGGATGTGTCCCGTGTGAACAAGAGTTTACACGGTCCAGCACGTGCAAACATCGATCGGGTCACTCGGTGTAGCTTTTCCCGATGTCGACCGATTCGGACCTCGCCGCCCAGGTTGCGGCACTGAACGACGAGATCGCCCACCTCCGCTCCCGGCTCGCCGACGGCCCCAAGCGAGTCCGCTCGCTGGAGGAACGCCTGCTCGAGACCAAGGGCCAGCTCGCCAAGGCGGTGGCGCAGAACGAGAAGCTGTCGTTCACGCTCCGCGAAGCGCGAGAACACATCGCAACGCTGCGCGACGAGGTCGACAAGCTCAGCCAGCCACCGTCCACCTACGGCGTGGTCGTGGGCAAGAACGACGATGGCACGGTCGATGTGTCGGCCTCGGGTCGCAAGATGCGTGTCGCCCTGCACCCCGACATCGATCACGAACTGCTCGATCGCGGCTCGGAGGTGGTCCTCAACGAGAGCATGAACGTCGTGATGGCGCGCTCACCTGACGTCACGGGTGAAGTCGTGACGGTGAAGCACCTGATGGACGACGGCATCCGTGCGCTCGTGGTCGGGCGCTCGGACGAGGAAAAGGTGTGCGAACTCGCCGACAACCTGCGCGGCACGATCATCCGAGCCGGCGATCATCTCCGCCTCGGCACCCGCTCGAACCTGCTCCTCGAGAAGCTCGCTCGGCCCGAGGTCGAGGACCTGCTCCTCGAGGAGGTCCCCGACATCTCGTACTCCGACATCGGCGGGCTCGACGACCAGATCGAGCAGATCGCCGATGCCGTCGAGCTCCCGTTCCTGCACCAGGACCTATTCGCCGAGCATCGGCTGCCTGCACCGAAGGGCATCTTGCTGTACGGCCCACCCGGGTGCGGCAAGACCCTCATCGCCAAGGCCGTGGCCAACAGCCTCGCCAACAAGGTCGCCGAGAAGGTCGGCGAGGGAAAGGGTCGCAGCTACTTCATCAACATCAAGGGGCCCGAGCTGCTCAACAAGTACGTGGGCGAGACCGAACGTCAGATCCGCCTGGTGTTCCAACGAGCTCGCGAGAAGAGCGACGAGGGTTGGCCAGTGATCGTGTTCTTCGACGAGATGGACTCGATGTTCCGCACCCGCGGGTCGGGCATCAGCTCCGACATGGAATCGACGATCGTGCCCCAGTTGCTCGCCGAGATCGACGGTGTCGAGGGACTCACGAACGTGATCGTCATTGGAGCGACCAACCGCGAGGATCTGATCGACCCGGCGATTCTGCGACCCGGTCGCCTCGACGTGAAGATCAAGATCGAACGACCGAACGAAGATGCCGCGACATCGATCTTCGCGAACTACCTGACCGATGAGATCCCCATCGGCGAGGGCTACGTCGTGCCCGACATGATCGACCAGACCGTGGCCGAGATGTACCGCGACGACGAGTCCAACCGGTTCCTCGAGGTCACCTACCAGAACGGCGACAAGGAGGTCCTGTTCTACAAGGACTTCGCGTCCGGCGCGATGATCGAGAACATCGTGCGACGGGCGAAAAAGCTCGCGATCAAGCGGGTGATCGGCGGGGGAGCGCGCGGTGTGATCACGCAGGATCTGCTCGACTCGATCCGCCAGGAGTACAAGGAACACGAGGACCTGCCGAACACCACGAACCCCGACGATTGGGCCAAGATCTCTGGCAAGAAGGGCGAGCGGATCGTGTTCATCCGGACCCTCATGTCAGAGCGCACCGATGACGACGTCGCCGGCGGCAAAGCCATCGAGCGTGTCGCCACGGGTCAGTACCTGTAGAGGCTGCTTCGCGTTCAGGCGGGCAAGATCAGCAGGTCGCCTGGTTCGAGAACGCTGCGCGTTCAGGACACGTCAGGACCAGCGGAGCGGACGTCGTCGACGGCGCTGAGCGCGTCGCGCAGTTCCGCCAACCAGTCGTCGATGTTCTGACCGACGAGGCGAACGCACCAGGCCACGGCGTCGGCGCGAGATCGGGCGATGTTCGCGTCGACCAGTGTGTCGAGGACCATTCGCTCGGGCTGGCGCAGACGGGTCATGACCGGCGCCGCCAGGTGGGTGAACAGCTCGGTTCGGTCGCCGATCGTCACCGACCACGCGACCTTGCGCTCGAAGCGGTGCTCGGCCTCGCGGGCGATGGACATGCGTCGCTCGCGCGTGTCTTCGCGAAATCGGCGGATGGCACCGTCGGTTGCCTCGGCGCGGTCGACATCGGTTGCGTCGTCGCCGAGCGTCGGGCCGTCGAACACCACGCCGATCGTGATCTCGTCGCGATCGACGGTGACGTCGGGTTCGCTGGTCGTCCAGTCCTCGGGCAGACGACCGAGGAACCAGGAGGTGATGGCCGAGGGTACGGGGGTGGAGCTCATACGTCGAACCTATCGGAATTACATGATTACATGCTTACACCGCGGAAGGTTCTTCGACGGCGGCCGGTGCTCGTCCGAGTCGCCGCATCGCCCAAGCTCCGAGTATCGGACCGGGAACGAGCAGTGCGAATGCCCAGCCCCATCCGGCGGCGTCACGCACGACGGGTACGAGGAAGATCGTGAACACCGTCAGGACGAATCCGGCGGCCAGCTGCAACGTGAGCGCCGTGCCGACGTATCGCTGGTCGCACGACTCGGACACGATCGCCGAGAACTGAGCACTGTCGGCGATCACCCAGAAACCCCATACGAGACCCGCGAGCACCGGCACGACGGGAGGTGCGTCGACGACGAAACCGGTGATCAGTGCCGCTGCGGCAGACCACTTCATGGCCAGCCCTGCCGCTCGCGGACGAGACCGGCGATCACTCAGCGTTCCTGCGTACACCGCACCACCCGCTCCGATCGCGATCGCGGCGAACGCGGCGAGACTGGCCGCCCTGGTCGACTCGAACACGTCGCCGTAGAACGCAGCGATCCACGCCCACATCGCGTACAACTCCCACATGTGGCCGAAGTACCCGGCGCTCGCAAGCCGGAACGATCGATCACGCACGATCAACCCGAGCGCCGACGGATCGAACGGCGCCGACGGCGTAGCGAACGGGCCAGGAACACAGCGTCGCTCCGCGATGAGTCCGCCGAGCACGGTCAATACCGACGCCAGAACCAGGGTCGCCTGCCACGACAGCCCGCCGAGCGCGTTGATCAGGTGGGGGAGCGCGGAGCCGATCGTCAATGCGCCGATCAACACACCGAGCGCGAGCCCACGCCCCTCGCGGAACCAGCCCGAAATCGACTTCAGCGCCGGCGGATACACCAGCGCCAGGAATGCACCGGTGGCGAACCGCAACACGACCGCGGTCTCGAACGAGTCGAGTGGCACGATCAGGCCGTTCGCAGCCGCGGCACCGAGCGACCCGGCGAACACGAGTCGCAGCGGCCTGATCCGGTCGGCGAGGTTGCTCACCGACGATCCGACCGCCCCTGCGACGAAGCCGAGCTGGACCACGATCGTCAGCCACGACGCCTGCGTGTCCGACAGCGCCCAGGCCGACCGAAGCTGGCCGAGTACCGCCGCGGTCGAGAACCACGTGGACATCGCGAGCACCAACGCGACGGCCAGGCCGATCAGTTCTCGCCGCTCGGGAGGCATCGGTCGTCTCACGGCTCCGTGCAACACCCGCTGAGCACGGCCTCTTCCGGGTACGGTCCGAACATGGCGAGAAACAAGCGCACGCACGACATCGTTCTGTTCGGAGCCACCAGCTTCGTCGGGCAGATCCTGACCCGCTATCTGCAGGAGCGCCATGGGAGCGACGGAGACCTGAAGTGGGCGATGGCCGGCCGTAATGCCGACAAGCTCGCCGCCGTCGCCGCGGAGACGGGTGCCCACGACGAGCGGGGCGTCCTGGGCGCCGACGATCCGGCCCCGCCCGCCGAGCTGTGCGCACACACCAACCGTGCGATCCCGACCGTCCGCCCCTAAGCGCCCGACCCCCCCACGCTCCACCCAACCCT
>JBGCFW010000346.1:0-4520 GCA_045107155.1 Ilumatobacter sp.
ACAAGAGCCGAGCGCCCGCCATGCCGACGTCATCCTGCTGGGCGAGCCCGACCAGCTCGCTCACACTTCCGGCATCGATCATCTCGGTGTCGTCGTTGAGCAGCAGGACGTAGTCCCCCGACGCTGCGAAGACCCCGACGTTGATCTTGTCGGAGAAATTGAACGGACGGTCGTACTCGACAATGCGCAGCGCGTCGCCGACGATGCTGCGAAGCCCGCTCTCCACGACCGGCTCAGCGCCTGTGTCCAGCACGACCACGAACTCGAGATCGATGTCTGGCTCGCGGCCGACGATCGACGCGACCGCGTCATGGACGAAGATGCGATCGGCACCCCACACCCTGCCTCGTGTTCCGCGAGTCGGGATCACCACCGAAACTGTCGGGCGACCCTCGATGAGTCGACGCGTCCGTACGATTCCCGGCTGACCCGTCTCGGTGACCTCTGCGCCCACACCGCAGCGTTCGAGGTGCGCTGACACCGCAGCGACCTCGGCACGGATCGCCGCCGGCTTGTTGCCACTGTCGAGCGCTGAGCTGTTCGGCGCTTGACGCCAATGCAGAAGAATCTCGGGCACGTGACGGAACGGCGCCGCCACCTCGGCGAGGCGGAGCAACAGATCATGATCCTGTGCCCCGTCGGTACCCGGCGTGAAGCCACCGATCTCGACCACGAGCGATCGGCGAGCGACCACGAGGTGTGTGATGTAGTTGTGGTGACGGAGCCGCTCGAGCGAGAAGTCCGGCTTGTACATCGGCCACGCACAGCGACCGTCCGGTCGCATCAGATCATGATCGCTGTACACCACATGTGCGTCGGGGTCGTCGACGAGCACCGCCAACATCGACGAGAGCGCCCCGTCAACGAGAACGTCGTCATGATCGACGAGGACGAGGAAGTCACCCGTGGCAGCCGCCAACGCATCATTCGACGCCGCGACGATCCCACCGTTCTCCGGGCGACGAACCACCCGACGCATCGCGCCGGTGGGGGCGACCTCGGCCGCTGCGAGCACGTCGGCGATCTCCGGCCTGGTGGACCGGTCGTCGACGAGGATGTGTTCGACGCCGGCGGTCGCCACCGCAGCATCGGCGAGCTGGGCGTCGATGGACTCGATGCACGCGCGGAGGTGCTCCGGCTCGGGATCGTAGACGGTCGTGATGACGCTGAAGCGCGGCGGACGAGTCACGACGTCGACCGGCCGACTCGCCGCTTCACGCCCCGAACGACTCGCATGACCCGAGGGGTGACCGACGTGGCGATGCGGCGACGCGTGCGATAAGCGACCCGTGCGACCGGCCCGAGCGAGGCTGCGACCTGCTGGTATTCCTGATCCTGCCGGGCGCGAGACAGCTGAACGCTCAAGTCCACGATGTGACCTCGGAGTTCCCCGGCCTCCGCCATCGCAGCCTTCGCTTCGGCGACAGCGGCGTCACGATCGTCCTGGAGCGCCGCGTACGAGGTCTCAGAGGGCCCCACGAGCGCTCGGAGGCGATCGATTTCGGTGACGTCGGCCGGGTCCTGCACGGCGCTGATGCTACGGGCTGTCGCTCTCGGGCCAGGGCAACGACGGATACCGCTCGACCAGACCCGCACGGAGGTCATCGGCGGCGAGGTTCGTGAGGGACACCATCGACCCTGCTTGCGTGCGGTAGCGACCGAGCATCTGCGGCACGTGGACGCCTCGGCCACCCTCGGCGGCGATGCGCAACCAGAGATCCCAGTCCTCCCAGCCGTACATCGAGTCGTCGACTCGATAGCCACCGAGACGTTCAAGCGCAGAGCGGCGCAGCATCGCCTGTGCGTCGATGTAGTTCGCGTCGCACAGCCACGGGACGTGCCATCCCTGTGCGCTTCGCAACCCCGGCTCCGCGCCGAAGGCCTCCAGCGTCGAGTAGGCGAACGCCGCGTCGGGAGCGGCGTCGAGAGCATCCGCGAGCCGACGCAGACACGTCGGGTACACGATGTTGTCGGCGTCCAGGATCATGACCAAGGGGGCCGAGGCGTGAGCGATCCCGAGATTTCGCCCTCGTGTGAGGCCTTGGTTCGCAGCCCGAGCGAGGAGCTTCACCGAGACCTCGGGGTGACGCCCCATCCAGGCTCGAACGACGTCCGCGCCGTCATCGCGAGACGCGTCGTCGACGATGACGAGTTCTACGGCGACGTCAGAGGAGGCCACGACCGAGTCGAGGGTCTCTTCGACCACGGCGGCATAGTCGAACACCGTGAGCACCACGCTGACCTCCGCGGCCGTCGCTGCGTCACGGTCGTGCGCCGGTGTGGTGTCGACACTGATGTGGTCCGGGTCGCCGTGATCGAGCAGCGAACGGAACCGGCCCAGCTCGCGGCGGTGAGCGATCTCGGCGAGCGTCAGGTCATAGAGCTCGCGCCGCAATGCCCGATACGGCGCGAAGACCGGGAGCAATGGCGGTGGCACGTCTCGCATCACTCGACGCGTCCGACGTCCGATGCGGCGTGGCCACCGTGAACGCACTCGCTCCGGCTCGGTGCTCAGCTGCTCAACGACCGCGAGCAGGTCGGCCACCGAGTGAGAGAACGCCAACGGTCCCGTTACTGCCTCGCGGCCCGCCTCGGCGATCGCGCGACACCGAGCCGGATCGTCGAGGAGCGACTCGACCGTCGACGCCATCTCGTCCGCCGACGACTCGATGAAATGCTCGCCTGCGACCAGCGGTTCGTGGCCGATCGACGGCTCGGTCACCACCACGCACCCGTTGGTCATCGCCTCGACCATTCGAGCCCATTCGAAGTACTCCGCGGAGTCGGCCCCATCGGCATCCCCGCGGTGAATGTTGACCAGGATGCGAGCACGGGCGAGCAGCTCGTACTTGTCCGCCCCGAATACCAGCCCCGGTTCATCTCCGGTCACAGGTCGGCTGAACGAGAAGGTGCGGATCTCGCTCGAGCGAGACCAGAGCACGGGAGCCAACGAAGCGAGCACTCGACCACGGCGCGGTGTCGCGCCGCCGAGAAACACCACGTCGACGTCTCGCTCGGTCCGGGCGGCCGCCATCGACGGCGTCGCTCCCAGACGGAGTCGATGCACGTCGAAACCTTCGGTTCGGAGTGCGTCGGCGCCGACGTCGTTGATGTCGACCACGAGCGGACTGCCCTCGCACAGACCCGACGACAGCGCGAACCAGGGAGTTCCCGGCTGTTCGGTGCAGATCGGCACGCTGCAGCGAGCGGCAGCGCGTACATCGTCATCAGCATCGTCACGAAGCGTGTAGAACTCGTGGGGAGCGACCACGAGGTTCACCGAACCGTCGGGGCGCGGCAATCGGTCGGTGACGATGTTTCCGTCCCGGCCGAGCCCGCGCACGCTCTCGACGATCCAGTCGGCGATGTCGGCCATGAACGCATTCCCCGTCGGAGCGACGAACACTGCGACCGGCGGGAGCGGCTCCTCACTCACGACCGTGGTGCGCCGAGGCGGCCCACCTTGGCGGCGCCTCGACGCAGGATGTCGAGCTTGCGCGGTGCTGCGCGGAGGTCAGACACTGCCGAGGCCACGAGGCGTCGACGGCTCAGCGCTGCGGGTACGTCATCGAGTACGGCTCGTAGTTCGGCCCGACGTTGGTCGGACGCCGCTTCGAGCTCGCCGAGACGACGCCGAACGTCGGCGATGTTCGCATCGGAGCCACTCGCCGGTTCGGTCATGGCGCCGGAGCGTAGCGCTCACGCGTCAGGGGGTCAGGATGAGGTAGGCCGTGTTCAGCATCGAAGCCACCGCGATCACACCCGCGGTGGCGTACGCGACCCGGTTGCGCAGCGATGCCGCCAGCACCACCACGATGATCGGGATCAGCGGAAGCCCGAAGCGCCCCTGCGCAGGAAACTCCGCAGCACTGAAGTGGGCGAAGGTCCAGGTGTAGAACGGCCCGGCCAGCAGGAGTGCGATCGCACCGACCCGGGCCAGCACGGCGAGGCGAGCGTCGCGGGGACGCATGAAGAGGGCCACCGCGAGCAGACCTCCGATGGCCAACCAATCGGTGAGCGCCAGCAAGATGTCGGTCGAGTCCGACCGCAGGAGCGGCTGGAGGTAGGTGCGCTTGAGCGGCGTGAAGGTCGCACCGAACTGGTCGATGATGAACCCCCAGTCGAGCTGATACTCGTCGCGTGGTGGACGGTTCTCGAACATCGTCGGCACGACCTGGAACGGTGCGGCCGGGAACAACGCATCGCGCACGGCGTTGGCCACCCGGAGGCGCAACATGATGACGATCAGCACCGAGACGATCGGGAGCAACCGCTGCCATGTCGGCACGTCCTCTCGATGAATGGTCCGCGCCACGAGGTAGGTACACGCCGCGGCGATCGGGAGCACGTTCGTCGCTTCGACGAAGTACAGCCCGATGAACGACGCAATGAGCAGCGCACCGTGGAGACGCCCCCGTTCAAACTGGATCGTGGCGATCACGATCAACGGCCCAGTCAGGCGCAGGGCGGTGTCGCCGTTGATCGTCGCGGCGTGGACCAACGTGAGTGGCGTCGCCATG
>JBGCFW010000347.1:0-16819 GCA_045107155.1 Ilumatobacter sp.
GACGGTGTACTCATCGCGCACGGCGACGCCACATGCGGCTACTCGCTCTTCATTCGCGACGGCCGACTGGTGCACGACTTGAACATCGGCGGCACCCATCAACTCGTCGAGTCGGACACGACGATTCCCGTCGGCGCCACCGAGCTCGTCTTCGAGATGCGACGCAGCGCCGGCGCTGGACCGTTCCCGCATGGCGTCGGCACGCTCCGCGTCGACGGCACTCCGGTCGGGACGATGTCCACCGATCAGATCTTCTGGCTGATGATCTCGTGGTCGGGTCTCGACATCGGACTCGACCGCGGTACCACGGTCGCCGATTACGACCGCACAGGGCACCACGTCGGTCCGTTCGAGTTCACCGGCCGTCTGGTCGACGTGACGGTCGAGCTGGCTGACGATCAGGACGTCGACCACGACGCCGCAGGCGCCACCGAGCTGGGCCGCGAGTAGCCGCGCGCTCAGGCGGAGCGGCCGGTCAAACCGGCGACACCGCGGGTCTCGGCGAGGTGTTTCACGTCGATCCCCCAGTGCAGCAGTGGCGGCACGAGGTCGAACAGCGGTGCCGTGAGTGCGATCGGACCGAGTTCGGCGAGACCGCGGTAGCCGCCGAGGTCGAGCACCCAGCCGCGGTGACCGAGATCGACCCGACGCAGTGGTTCCCCATCGAGCAGACGCGCTGCATTCGCCCCCGCGCCCGCACCCGCTTGGACCGCGATCTGTGCCGACATCGGGAGTTCGCCTCCTCGCCGGTCGGAGTGCGCGGCGATGTCACCGGCGGCGAACGTCGACGTCCACCCGGTCACCCGCAGATCGTCGTCGACGAGGACTCGGCCCTGATCGTCGCATGGGATGCCGAAGGTGTCGGCACGCGCCGTGAAGCCTGCCGCCCACACCGCGACACCAGCGATGCGTCGATCCCCCACGATGACGCCGCCGACTTCGATCGACTCGACGTCTTCACCCAGGATCAGATCCACGCCACGCTGACGCAGAATCCGCTCCGCGTCACGACTCGTTGGACCACCCATCGCTGTGAGCAGCCGATCACTGCCGTCGACGAGCGTCACCGCGAGATTCGGGAAGCGGTGCGCTGCGGAACCTGCGAGCTGCACACCGGTCGCTCCGCCACCGATCACCACCAGTGAGTCGGCGTCGGCGATCGCCGCGCGCAGCGCATGGGCATCGGACTCGGTTCGCAACCGAAATGCGTGTTCGAGCCCGTCGATGGGTGGTGACACAGGGATCGCCCCGGCGGTGATCACCACCGCATCGGCAGTCATCGTGCGTCCGTCATCGAGGGTGATGCTGCCGTCGTCGGCCGAGGTCATCGTCCCGACGATCACCGATGCGCCGAACTCGTCGAGCGGCGTCGCTGCGTCGGCGGCTGGCGCGGTGCCACCGGCGACGGCCGCGAGCCGGGTCACGAAATCGTGGCGTCCGGTGGGATCGACGATGGTCGCTCGTCGCCCAGCCTTGCGCACAGCCGCCGCGGCGTGAACGCCGGCATAGCCCCCGCCGACGATCAGGACCCCGTCGATGGCCCCACCGGTCGGTTCGCTCATCGTTCAGGCGTACCCGCTTCGAGACGGCGCGAAGCGGTCACAGCCACTTCTCGACGACGGTCGACATCTTCTCCGCCATCTTCTGACCGACGCCGCGATCGGCCCACCGTGCCGGATCCAGCTCGACCGACAACTCGATGTCCTCGTCGAAGTGGCGATCGAGGATCGACACCACCGCCGAATCGACGACGACGACGTTGGCTTCCTCGTCGTGCTGCATCGATCGCTGGTTGAAGTTGGTCGACCCGACCGTCGCGACCCGACCGTCGACCGTGATGATCTTCGCGTGCATCATCGACCGCTCATAGGTACGGATGTCCACACCGGCGTCGAGGAGCGCCTGATAGGAGGTTTCACCGGCGATCTGGACGAACCGCTTGTCGGCGTGCTCACCTGGGACCAACAGCGTCACGACGACGCCGCGTTCGACCGCGGCGATGAGCGCATCCAGCAGCGGCGGGTCGGGGTTGAAGTAGGCCGTCGCGATCCGCAACTGCTTCTCGGCCATCGAGATCAGGACCATGATCATCCGCCAGACGTCGCTCGCACCCGTCTCGGCATCACCGCGCACGACGAACACATTCGACGGACCGACCTCCGACAGATCGACGTCATACTCGCCGCGCGGATCGAACCGCTCTTCGTGCTGATCGGCCCAGTTGTCGAGGAAGGCGTTGAGCAGACCCGCAAGCGCAGGACCACGGATGCGGAGGTGAGTGTCGCGCCACTCGGTCTCGTCGCGAGCATCGCCCATCCACTCCTCAGCGATACCGACACCACCGCAGAAGCCGGCCTCGTTGTCGCAGACGAGAATCTTGCGATGCGTGCGCCGATTCGCTTCGGTGAGCTTCGGTTTCGCCTTGTCGAAGAACGGACGGAACCAGCGGACGTCACATCCGGCCTCGCGCATCCTGGTGAGCAGTGGTTCTTTGATCTTGCGCGCCCCGAGCGCATCGAGCAGCACTCGGACCCGACACCCGCGCTCGGCGGCACCGGACAGGGCCGCGGCGAACTCATCGGCGACCGGACCCGTCCAATACACGAAGGTCACGAAGTCGACCGTGCGCTGTGCGGCGTTGATGGCGCTGAGCATCGCCGGGAAGATCTCGTCTCCGTTTCGCAGCACGTCGACCGCGTTGCCCGCGGTGGCCGGGATCCCGATCAGACCGTGGATCCGATCGGTCGCTCGTCGGACGTCGTCAGCTGCCATCGGCGTCGAGTCTCCCAGATCCGATCGATCGGACGAGGCTGCCAAGGGCAGCTCCCATGATCGACACGATGCCGATCGACATCAAGACCCAGCCCGCTGCGCCGAGGTCGGACTCGACACGCGGTCCGACGACGATGGCGACGATCGCTCCTGCGATCACGAGCACGGTTCCGAATCCGGTGAGCATCTGGCGTCCTTGAGCTCGAGCGAGGATCACGCCGCGCGCCGAGCTGTGACCAGCATGGCCGACGGCACGACCGACAACACCGTCGACTGCACAGCCCGGGCCCACATCGCCGCCGCCGTTCTGCGTTCATCAGCGCCCTCGCTCTGCGGCAGCGACTTCGGCGCCCGTTCAGTAGCTTGTGGCGATGGCCGACCAAGCGGTGTTCGCAGATCAGGCGATGGAGTACGCGCCGCAGCTCTACGCCGCCGCGATGCGCATGACCCGGAACAAGGCCGACGCGGAAGACCTCGTCCAGGAGACGTATCTCAAGGGGTTTCGGAGCTTCCACACGTTCAAGGACGGCACGAATCTGCGGGCCTGGCTGTTCCGCATCCTCACGAACACGTACATCAACAAGTACCGCCAGAAGCAACGTCGCTTCGACGAGAGCGACCTCGGCGACATCGAGGACCTCTACCTGTACAAGCGCATGGGCACCTTCGAGGACCCGTCGGTCGGGCGGTCGGCAGAGGAATCGCTCCTGGAGATGCTTCCTGACGACGAGGTCAAGCAGGCGCTCGAGAACCTTCCCGACAACTTCCGGATGCCTGTGATCCTGGCTGACGTCGAGGGATTCGCCTACAAGGAGATCGCCGAAATGCTCGACATCCCGATCGGCACGGTGATGTCGCGATTGCATCGGGGAAGAAAGGCGATGCAGAAGGCGTTGCACGATTACGCAGTCGAACGAGGACTGCAGCCGCAATCGACATGAAAGGAACGGCGGACACGATGGAACCCTGCGACGAACCCGACTGCAACGCCACCTTGCGTGAGCTGGACGTGTTCCTCGACGACGAGTTGTCGCCCGAGGCACGCAACACGATCCGGCACCATCTCGATGACTGTGCGCACTGTCTGAGTGCGTTCGACTTCCACGCGGAACTGAAGCAGGTCATCGGCGAGAAGTGCCGCAATGAAGAGATGCCGGCGGGCCTGCTCGCGAGAATCGAACGCTGCTTCGACACCGATTTCGACGGTGACGGCAAGATCGGCTGATCTCACCGACCGGTGACGTCACGACGACCAGCGGTGGCCGCTCGGTGACCACCGGTTTCGGCTCATCGCTGTCGAGGTGGGGTTCGCCGGCGTCGCGACCGGGCAAAATGCCCCGATGAGCTCGCTCGACACCGCCGTGCTGATCGGTGCGATCGCCGCCACGTGGGCGATGGCGGGCGTCATCTGGGTGATCCAGGTGGTCCACTACCCCATCTTCGACGCGATCGATCGGGGTGACGACGATGCGAAATGGCGCGAGTTCGGCGACCGACATCGCCGATCGATCTCGTTCGTGGTCGGTCCGTTCATGGCGATCGAGGGCGTGACCGGCATCTGGCTCGTCATCGATCCGCCCGGGTCGGCGAGCCGAACGCTGCCACTGCTCGCAGGAGTCCTGATGGCGGTCGCGTACGGGATCACCGCGCTGGTGTCCGTACCGCTCCACGAACGGCTCACCGACGCCTTCGACGCCGACGCCCACCGACGCCTCGTCTCGACCAACTGGTTGCGCACTGCGGCGTGGAGCGCCCGGGGAATCGTGCTCCTCGTTCTCGCCCTGATCGCGATTCCCGCCTAGGAGCGTCGACAGCGCACTCGTGCGGCTCGAGCATCGACCCACGAATGCAGATCGGGTGGGCACGGGGTCGCCGGGGTAGTCTCTCGCACATGATCGGTGTTGTGTGGCATGTGTGGATCGGAGTGGCGCTCACCGCAGTGACGGTCCTCGTGATGTTCGGCCTGGTCGGGGCATACCTGGCGAGCGTGCAGCGCAAGCGATTCCCCAACGGCAAGCAGCGCCGCTACCAGGACCTCTGATCGAGGTGGCGCCGAGCGATCTCCTCGCTCGCTGCACCTTCCCGGCTCCCGGCACCTCCGTCGTCTGCGCCCTCTCGGGCGGACCTGACTCGACAGCCCTCGTCGCGCTCGCCGTCCACGCCGACCTCGCCGTTCGGGCCGTCCACGTCCACCACGGACTGCGCCACACCGCCGACGACGACGCCGATCGCGCCCGTCTCATCGCTGATCGACTGGGCGTCACCTTCGAGGCAGAACGAGTCACAGTCGCCCCGGGTGCCAACCTCGAAGCTCGTGCCCGCAGTGCCCGACAGAGCGTGCTGGGCGCCGACGCGATGACCGGCCACACCGCTGACGACCAAGCCGAGACCGTGCTCCTCCAACTCCTCAGAGGGAGCGGCGCCACCGGACTCGCAGCGATGCGCCCCGGACCGAGACATCCGATCCTCGGTCTTCGTCGCTCCGAGACCCACGCGCTGTGCGAAGCACTCGACCTCCGCCCGGCGATCGACCCCAGCAACCACGACGCTCGATTCCGCCGCAACCGAGTTCGCCACGAGCTGCTCGGTCTGATGGCTGACATCGCAGACCGCGATCCCGTCCCGATCCTCGCCCGCACCGCTGATCTGGTCCGAGACGATGACGACTTCCTCGACACGCTCGCAGAGGAGCTCGATCCGACCGACGCACGAGCACTCGCCGCCGCACCGCGCCCGATTGCTCGCCGCGCCGTTCGCCGGCTGCTCGGTCGCGAACCTCACCCGCCTGACCTCGCCGCCGTCGATCGAGTGCTCGCCGTGGCCGACGGCTCGACGCTCGCGTGCGAAGTGGCCGGCGTCGGACGCGTCGTTCGGTCGCAGCAGCGGCTACGCATCGAGCGTCACCGATCAATCTGAGGCCCATTTTTCCTTCCTGGCCGCCGGGCTGTAGCGTTTCTCGCCGTCATGCTCCTCACTTCCGTGCCCCCGACCCGCTCGAACGAAGGCCGCTGATGGCGCCTCGACTGCGCGGCAAGTGGGCGCTGGGGATCACCCCGCGCAACTTCACCTGGGTCCTCAAGGACAAGATGGCGATCTGCGAGCGTCCCGGCGGCGTGGGCGACAATCACCGCCGCGTCCGCCGCCAGGAAGAGATCATCTGGTTGCGCGAGAACGGTTTCGGGTGCGTCATCTCGATCATCTCGGCGCCCCACAACCTGCACAACTACGACGAGCTCCAACTCCCGTACCGCCATCGCCCGTTCAACACCGAGCATCCCGACCCGTACCTCGCGTCGCTGTACGGCGAGATGGACGACTTGCTGCGACACGGTACGAAGCTGATGGTGCACGCGGACGAGCTCGGTGATCGCCTCGTCGGCGTGATGGGCGGCTACATCCGCTGGGCCGGCCTCGTCGACGACCCGACGCAGGCCATCCAGGTGACCGAGCGAATCGCCGGACGGCAGCTCGATCCGTTCGCGCGTGACCTCATCATGCGCGTCCACACGCTGCGCTGAGACCCCCGCGAGACCGGGGAGGGTCCGCAGAGCATCGGCTCGGGTCCGCCTGATCGAATCGTGGGCGGTGTCAGGCGAAGCTGACGTTCGGGTCGCGCTGCAACTTCGAGAACGAATCCTGTGCCGAATTGTTCGGCCGGTATTCGAAGTGCAGGTGGTAGTTCGAATCGCTGTTCGCGCCGGACGTGCCCGTGTTGCCGACGTAGCCGATGATCTGCCCCTGCACGACCGAGTCGCCGACCTCGAGGCCTTCGGCATGGGAGTCCATGTGGAAGAACTTCCAGGTCGTGTTGGTTTCCGCCGACGTGACGGTCCAACCGTGGCCCGCGCCGAAGAGCTTGCCCGAGTCGTCATAGCGATTCGTGATCACGCCGTCTTCCACCGCCCGGATCGGCAGACCCTGGTCGGCCATGATGTCGACGCCTTCATGGCGACGGCTGCAGCCCGAACGACACGCACCGAAGTTGTTGAGCACGAAGCACGAGTCGTCCTCACCGACGACGATCGGGAAAAGGATCTCGCCGGGCTCGGGCGGAACGAACTCCTCCGGAGGCGCTCCCTCGGCGGGCGGGTCCTCGATCGGAGCGTCCTCTTCGGGTGGATCCTCCGCCGGCGGTTCCTGGTCGGGCTCGAGTCCGAGCCGACGGGCTCCTGCCAGCGCGGTGCCAGGAGCGTCGACCTTGTTCGTGGTGGCCTCGACGCGCCCACCGACGGCGAGCGCAGCACCGGCGATGACTCCGCCGGTCAGGACGCGGCGGCGCGACAGGCCAGGCGCGTGATCGACGTTGACGGGTTGGAGCGGAGAGGGCATGGCGAAGAAGTGGCGGGCTTCAGTCTGGAGTATCGGTCGAGACTTTCACCGACTTGAGACATATTCTATTGCGAAACGATGACGATGCCAGAGCGCGAGATCGGAAACTGTTCACGAACAGCCGGTCGCATCTCCAACCGATACCCCGCCGATCGGCAACGGGAACAGCGGAATCGGGTCGATCGCCGAAGCGCTGGTGCCGTCGAGCCGCACTTCGAAGTGCAGATGGGGCGAGTTGGCGTTTCCCGACGAGCCCATCGTTCCGAGCACATCGCCGCGCCGAACCTCGGACCCCACCTCGAGACCCGGCTCGAACTCGGCGATGTGGTGGTACCGATACGAGACACCGTCGGCGTCGCGGACGATCCACGCGTTGCCCTGCGACCCCGCGAACACGCGCTGGCCTTCGATCAGACCGTCCACACAGCTCACGAGCGTCTTGGTCTCGGCCGTTGTCGGAAACACGTCGATCCCGATGTGCGAGCAACTCCCCGAGGCGACGCTGAAGCCACCGAAGTTGTTCAACACGATCAGGCCGTCGTCGCCCGGGAGCACGGGGAAACCGATCGTGGCCGGAGACCCCACGGGCGGTTCGTCCTCGAATCCGGTCGCCGCCGGCCCGATCCGCACCGCCCGATCGAGTGCACCGGCGCGACCGCCGATGGCAGCACCGGCGAGACCACCCTCGGCCGCCGCGGAACGACCCGCCGACAGGGCGATGAACCCGAGCCCCAGGCCGCCCAGCGAACCAAAGAATTGCCGACGGGTGGTACTAGCGTTGAACGTCATGGCGGGTCAGCGAGTGTTCGTGAGCGGTGTCGGCGGCGAGCTCGGCACCCAGGTCGCCTCCCTCCTCGAGAAGGAACCCTGGGTGGGTGCTCTGGCGGGGATCGATGCCGATCCGCCCCGCAGCAACTTCCAGCGTACGACGTACCACCGGATTCACCCAGACGAGCACGATCGAATCGTCGACACCGTCATCGATTTCGACCCGCACGTGCTGGTGCACCTGGGTGTGTGGGAACCGAACTCACGAGCGAACCCTCGCGACGCCCGCGAACTCACCGACCGTGCGGCCACGTCGATCCTGGGCGCCGCCGCCGAATGTGACTCGCTCGAGCACGTGATCGTTCGATCGGGCATCGAGATCTACGGAGCCGGGGCCGGGACGCTCACGCGTCCCGACGAGTTCGCACCGATCCGACCCACGTCGGGTTGGGGCCAGACCGTTGCCGACATCGAACGCACAGCTGCCAGCGTGGCCACACGAGTAGGCGTCGGCGTCGGAGCGATCCGACTCGCCTCCGTCATCGGGCCGCATGTCCCGTCACCGCTCGGGCGCCTGCTGCGCCTGCCGGCGGTGCCCTACAACCTCACGAGCGACCCGTCATTCGCGGTGATCCACCAGGATGATGCAGCACGCTCGTTCGTCGCAGCTGCCCGCGAGCGCCTCAGCGAACCGGTCAACGCTGTGGCGTCGGAGTCGATCACGGTCACTCAGGCCGCGCAGCGGGGGCGTCGAATCGCGATCCCCAACATCGGGCCGCAGTGGCCGATCGCCCGTCGCCTCGCACACCTGGCCGGCGCACCGATCCCCGACCATGTTCACGCACTCCTGATTCACGGCCGACTCGCTGACAACGGCCGCATGCGCGAACTGCTCGGCTTCGTGCCGGAACACACGACGCCTGAGGTCATCGACTCGCTGTACGGCTGGCCGACCGTGGTCCGACGTCCCGCACGAAAGCAGGTCGCCTGATGTCCGACGCTCAGATCGTCTCGTTGCCGCTCCGGACCGACGAACTCGCCCATGGCGACGCGTCCCGCATGCTGCGTTTCTCGGGCACCACGCTCGGACGCACGGTCACTCGGACCCAACAGCGAGTCGAAGGCGCCGTGAGCGCCATCGCTGACGTCGCCACCGATGGGGTCAAAGCAGCCACGCGTCGACTCACCGAGGAACCTGGGGACGCGACCGACGACTGGGGACGCGACCCCGTGCTGGTGAGGAACATGATGTTTCTCGCGCAGCTCCGGTGGGACGTCGAGACCGGCGGCGATCAGCGCCTCCCGAAGCGCAGCGGTGCCCTGATCGTCGTCAACGCGCCGCTGCTCTCGCGCAGCTCGGTGTTCACGGCGTTTGCCGTGAGCGAAGCCATCGATCGACCGGTTCGCTACGTCGGTCGGCGCGACCTGCCGCTCGTTGGAGCGTTCGACCGACGGGTCGGCGGCCTGTTGGACGACCCCGACGAAGTCGCAGGCGCGTTGCGTGCCGACGAAGTCGTCGTGATGGGCGCCGCATCATCGACCGGCTCTCGGAGTGTGGGCTCTGTCGATCACACGCTCATCGGCGCGGCGCTCGCCACCAACACCCGCGTGTTCCCGGCCGCCACGACGTCGAGTCCGTTCACTCGCCGAGCGCGTGTCGAGATCGGCACGCCAACACGACCGCCTCGACAACGACGCGGGCCCCTCACCGAACTCGAGCTCGCCGACCGCGTGCGCGGCGATATCGGCAAGCTGCTGTCGGAGATGGGCGATATCACGACCGGCACACCGCTCGACTGGCTGCCCTTGAGCGGGATCGGAGCCCACTGATGACCTACGTCCGCAGTTCTGACGGCACACGAATCCACTACAGCAAGACGGGGCGACCCGGCGGTCCGCCCGTGCTCTTCATCCAGGGCCTCGGTGCCGGGAAGGCGGGCTGGATCCTCCAGCGAGCCGCGACCGCTCCCTGGTATCAGGCGATCGCGCTCGACAACCGAGGCGCCGGACGCAGCGACAAGCCGCACACCGAGTACACGCTCGAGCAGATGGCCGACGATGCGATCGCGGTGCTGGACCACGCAGGTATCGAGAGCGCACACGTGGTCGGGGCCTCGATGGGTGGCGCGATCACGCAGATCGTCGGTGTCAAATACCCGGAGCGCACGCGGTCACTCACGCTCGCTTGCACGGCCGGCGCACATCACCCGTGGCGGGAGGAGCTGCTGTCGTCCTGGCGCGACGAAGCGCTCGCCAACGGCATGGGCTCGATGAGCACCGAGGCAGTGCGCTGGGTCATCGGCCCTCGCTCGTTCCGCCGGCTCCTTCCAAACACCGGCTGGCTCGGCCCGTTGGCCCTCGGCCGCCCGTCGCACGCGTTCGCGAATCAGGTCGACGCGATCCTGGGCGCCGATCTCTCGCTCGTCGACCGGCTCGAGGAGATCGATGTCCCGGTGATGATCCTCGCCGGCAACCAGGACATCCTCACGCCGCGGGGTGACAGCGAAGAACTCGCCGACCGCATCCCCACCGCGGAGCTGGTCGTGATCAGCGGCGCCGCGCACGGGTTCATGTTCGAGCACGCTTCCACCTTCAACCGGGAGCTCCTCGGGTTTCTCGGCCGCGCCGAGCGGGCGTGGCGGGCGCGGGTCGAACCGGCCGCTGCCGATGACCGGCAGACGGCGTGAAGGTCGTCATCGTCGGCGCCGGGCTCGCCGGGCTCGTCGCAGCTGAAGCGCTCGGAGCAGCCGGTGTCGAGGTCACCGTGGTCGACAAGGGCCGCTCGGTCGGCGGGCGTCTCGCGACACGACGCATCGGTGATGCCCGACTCGACCACGGCGCCCAGTTCTTCACCGTTCGCAGCCCTGCGTTCCAGCGACGTGTCGACGACTGGGTCGATCGTGGCGTCGCGAGGGTCTGGAACCATGGCTTCGACGCCGAGGGTGGCGACGGGCACCCTCGCTACGTCGGTGCGGCCGGCATGAACTCGCTCGCGAAAGACCTCGCTGGTTCGCTTCCGTCATCGGTCGTGGTCGAAACGTCGACCATGGCGTTCACCATCGACCCCGGTGAGTCCAGGGGGTGGGACGTGCGCATCGACGACGGCACCAGCCGTCCGGCCGATGCTGTGATCCTGACGAGCCCGCTCCCGCAGACCTTCGCCCTGCTGATCGACAGCGGCGTCGAGATGGATGAGACCCTGATGCGCACCGACTACGACCGCACGATCGGGCTTCTGGCCACGCTCGACCAGTCGATCGTTGTCGGCCACGGTGGTGGCGCACAGAGTCCCGACGACACGTTCTCGTTCATCGGTGACAACTCATCGAAGGGTGTGAGCGCGACCCCGGCGATCACGTGCCACGCCAACCCGGCGTGGAGCGAGGAGAATTGGGACCGCGACGACGAGCTCGATGCGTTGCTCCGCGAGGCCGCAGAGCCGTGGCTCGGCGACGCACGAATCCTCGAGTCGCAGGTGAAGAAGTGGCGTCTTGCCACACCTCGTTCGATCTGGCCCGACCCGTGCTGGGTCGGCGGAGGCGGAACGATCGTGCTCGCGGGCGACGCATTCGCGGGTCCGAAGGTCGAAGGGGCCCACAACTCCGGCCTTGCTGCCGCACACGCTCTGCTCGACTGAACCGACTGCGCAGCCGATCAGCCGTCGCCGGTCAGCCCTGTTCCCGACAGCGTGGTGACCGGCGCTCCGAGAACCGCTGGCGTGGTCGTCGCCGGAACGAACGACCCGCTCGGCGACCCCTCGACCACGACCGTCGTCGGCGGCGGAATGAACTCCTCGCCGCAGATCACCTCGGTGACTTCCATCGTCTCGAGGTCGACGACCGAAGTGCTGTTCGGGCCGAAGCGCCGGAGGAAGTCGCTGAAGCTGACGATGTCGGCGCCGCAGGTGTCTTCGTCGCGTTCGATCACCGGTGGGTACGTGATCTCCCACCCGTTCTCGAAGATCGCGTAGCCGTCCTCGAGGTCGACGATCGGCGGGAGTCGGACCGTGTCGTTCGGTCCACGCGGCATCAGGGCGAACCAGACCACGGCATCTCCGAGCAGATCGGCGAACACCACGCACCGATCCTCGCTGCGGAGGTTCGCGCACTCGACGACGCCGGGGGTTCCCGGTGCGACCCGCATGACGCGCCCCGGCCCGAGCACCGCGTCGAGAAAGCCCTCGGTGACCCCGGCTTCGGTGACGTTGAAGTTCAGTGAACGTTCGATCCGCTCAGCGGGTGCGATGAGATCGACGCGACGCCGCATCGGTTCTCCGTCGGACCCGTTCCCGACCGGACCCGATGCCGCCAGCGAACCAGTCGGAGCCGTGACGCCGAACGCCTGATCGACGCCAAGCGCGAGTAACACCAGCGCACCGAGCGCAGCGAACAGACGCCAGTGGAACAGTTGCCTCACGCCGCCCACGGTACCGATCGGTATCGGCCCCGGGCCGGCACCCCACCATCACCGCTTGCGACCGCCCCCAACCGGCCATCACCACAGCCGGCCATCACCACGTTTGTGTCCTGTTTTTGGCCCGACGTGTGGTCCGAGAATCGGACGCAAACGAAGAACAGGCGCGAATCGTCAACTACCGGCGGCCGCAGCTGCGGCTCGTTCGGTCGCCTCGCCGATGCGATCGAGGACCTCGTCGGTGTGCGCGAGGCCCACGAAAAGCGCTTCGTACGCGCCCGGAGCCATTGCGACACCTTGCTCGAGCATGGCGTGGAAGAACCTTCCGTACGCCGCTTCGTCGGTGGTTTTGGCATCGTCGAAGTTCTGGACCGGGTTCACGGCGTCAGCACCGCACACCATGCCGACGAGCGAGCCGACCACCGGGAAGTGCGCGGCGAAACCGCCTGCCGAACACGCATCGCGCATCAATGCCGAGAGGCGACGCGCGCGCGCGAGCAGCTCGATGTACACGTCACCGGTGAGGTTGTCGAGCGCAGCCAGGCCTGCGGCGGTCGCGAGCGGATTTCCCGAGAGCGTCCCGGCGTGGAACACCGAGCCGAGCGGCGAGAGATTTTCCATGATGTCTCTGCGGCCACCGATCGCTCCGATCGGGAGGCCACCACCGATCACCTTGCCGAAGCAGGTGATGTCGGGCGTCACGTCGAACTTCTCCTGGGCACCGCCGGGCGCGATCCGGAAGCCGGTGATGACCTCGTCGAAGATCAGCAGCGCGCCGACCCGATCGCACTCGACGCGCAAGCCCTCGAGAAAGCCGGCGGTCGGCCCAACCACTCCCATGTTGGCAGCCACGGGCTCGACGATCACCGCTGCCACCTCCTCGGTGAGGTCTGGAACGACGTTGTACGGCGCCACCATGGTCTCGGCGACTGCCGCATTGGGGACGCCAGCCGTGCCCGGCAGCCCGAGCGTGGCGATGCCGCTCCCGCCTGCGACGAGCAGCGCGTCGGTGGCACCGTGGAAGTTGCCGGCGAAGGTGACGATGCGATCGCGACCGGTCACGCCGCGGGCGAGGCGAATCGCGGTGCTCGTCGCCTCGGTGCCCGAGTTCATCAGCCGCACTCGCTCGCAGCTCGGCACCCGCTCGGAGATCGCCTCCGCGAGCTTCATCTCGCGAGGTGTCGGTGCGCCGTAGGACGTTCCATCTCCCGCCGCCTTCGTGACCGCCGCGGTGATCGCGGGGTGAGCATGACCGAGGATCACCGCGCCGTAGCTCTGCACCAGGTCGAGGTAGGTCGTCCCTTCGACGTCGGTGATCGTGGCGCCGTCGGCACGTGCGACCACGTACGGCTCGCCTCCGACTGACTTGAAGGCACGAATCGATGAGTTCACGCCGCCAGGGATCGCTCGGGTCGACCGCTCGAAGAGTGTCGTGTTGGATGGGACACCTGCACCCACGCACATCGTCGGCGAACAGCCGACATCGACGCACGCGGTCGGATCGCAGAGCGGAATCATCATGTCGGTCATCGTGGTCCTCCTGAAGGCGTAACGGTTTGGGTCAGCCCACCACGTGGCGCTCGGCCACAGGCCGGTCCTGCGATGGCGGCGATGGGGTGGAGCTGACCCACACCGTCACGCGCGGGCGAGTTCGGCGAAGCGACGCGTGTGGTACGTGAGGATGACGTTGGCACCTGCGCGTTTGATCGCGGTGAGGTGCTCGGCGAGGACATCGTCGGTGTCGATCCAGCCCCGCTCACCGGCAGCGTGCACCATCGCGTACTCGCCACTCACGTGGTACGCCGCGACCGGGACGTCAACCGCTCCCGCGACGTCGGCGATCACGTCCAGGTATGCCACCGCGGGCTTCACCATCACCATGTCCGCACCTTCCGCGAGGTCGAGCTCGACCTCGCGCATGGCCTCGCGCACGTTGCGGTGGTCCTGCTGATATCCCTTGCGATCGCCACCGTCGGCGATCTCGACGTCGACAGCATCTCGAAACGGGCCGTACAGCGCACTCGCATACTTCGCCGAGTACGCGAGGATCGCGACATCGCCGAATCCGGCATCGTCGAGCGCTTCGCGGATCACCCCGACCTGCCCGTCCATCATGCCGCTGGGCGCCACGACGTGCGCCCCTGCCCGCGCCTGAGCGACGGCGGCCTTCGCGTACAGCTCGAGGGTGGCATCGTTGTCGACGCTGCCATGCCCGTCGAGCACGCCACAGTGACCGTGGCTCGTGTACTCGTCGACGCACAGGTCTGCCATGAGGACCACGTCGTCACCATGGTCGGCCGCGAGCGCCTGCAACGCGAGCTGGACGATTCCGTCGGGATCGAATGCCGCACTACCCACTTCGTCCTTCTCGGCGGGAATGCCGAAAAGGATGATCGCCTTGACACCGAGCTCCACGAGTTCGGCGACCTCGGCACGCAGCGAGTCGAGCGTGTGCTGAACCACGCCGGGCAGCGAGGTGATCGACTGCGGCTCCGCGATCCCCTCGCGGACGAACAGCGGCGCGACCAGGTCATCGACGCGTACGTGCACTTCGGACACGAGCGCACGCATCGCCGCTGACCGGCGGAGCCGACGGGGTCGCACGACAGGGCCGGGAACAGAGCTGGTCACGGATCGGATGCTACTGGCGCGGGTCGGAGCGCGTTCCGTGGGCGCGGTCCGGAGATGCCGATTGACCTGCTCCAGATCGACCGTCCCGGTAGGTTCGCGGCGTGTCCGTCCAGGCCTGGTTCTCGAACGACGACGTCGACGTCGATCCCGGCTCGTCGATGACGCTGCGGTTGACCGTCCAGAATCTCGGGGAGACGACCAAGAGTTTCGCGATCATCCCAACCGGGCTGTGCGCCGACTGGGTTCGGGTCGAGCGGAACTCGATCACGGTCTTCGACGAGTCGCTGGACTCCGTCGATGTCGTCGTGACGCCGCCTCGTCTGCCGTCGACCACCGCAGGCCCGACAGCGATCGGGCTCCGCGTCGTGCCGAACGGTGATCCCGAAGGAACCGTCGTCGCCGAAACGACTCTCGACGTCCAGCCGTTCGACGACCGTCGCATCGTGCCGCTACAGCCGGTCATTCGATCGCGACACCGCGCCAACTTCGAGTTCATGGTCGAGAACCACGGGAACGGTCTGGCGAGCTGTCGAGTGCGTCTGGTCGACCCGTCCGACCGAATCGACGGCGACTTCGACCCGCCGGCCGTCGGCGTGCAACCGGGCGGTGCGAGCCTCGTGCGACTCAAGGCGAAGGCACAGCGCGGCGCGTTCCGACGCACGGCCCGCACGCTCGAGTTCGATGTCGAAGCCGAGCAGCAGAACCATCGTCCGGCTGCCGCGACGATGTCGATCGTGCAGCCACCGACCGTCTCGACGGCAGCGCTCGGACGAGTCGCAGCTGCCGGCGTGGCGATCGCTGCCGCGGCCGTTGCATGGTTCGGCATCGTGCGTCCGGAGATCCGCGACACGACGGCCGAGCAAGTCGACGAACGCGTCGCTGCGCTCGAGCAGCGCATCGACGACCTCGCCGACGCCGTCGACGCGGCGCCGGCCACCACGGTTGCCGACGATGCGTCCAGCGACGAGGACGCGCCAGCCGACGAGCCGGTCAACGGCCTCGTGGGCGACCCCGACTTCGTGCGACTGAGTGTGACCCCCGCAGCTGCGGAAACCGCGGACAACGCGTTCACGGTCGAAGCCGGCCGCACATTCGACCTGACCGACGTCCGGATCGAGAACGCCAACAACGACACCGGACGGGCGTCGCTGTCCGTCAACGGCCAGGAGGCGTTCTCGTGGTCGCTCGCGAACGTCCGCGGCTCGGTGTTCGAACCCCGGATCACGCCCATCCGGCTCGAAGCAGGCGACAACCTGACGTTCAGCGTGCGTTGCGACACCGTCGGCAATCCGAACCTCGGTACCTGCGCGAACTCGCTCAACATCGGTGGGCTGGCCATCGACGCGTCGATCGATGCGGCCTCCGACGGCTGAGCGTCAGCCGAGCCCGAAGCCCGGCATACCGATCAGCTGCTGATCGTCTTGGACCACCTCGATCGGCGCGGTGGCCGCCGCCCCGGCCGCGGTTTGGACGACCACGGTCCGATCGCCACTTCGAGTGTTCTGGTCGACCGGTACGACGACCACGAACTCGCCCGCGTCATCGGTGGTCACCACGACCGCATCAGCTGCGGTGTCCCCGAACACGACGGTCACTTCGGTGTTCGCCGGGTAGCGACGACCGGTCGCCAAGATGGCGTCGCCGGCGTCGACAGAGTCCTCAGCCAGGAGAACGACAGGTTCGTACGAGCCGTCACCGGCGAGCACGACGGTCGTGTACTGGCCGTCGACGGTACCGACCTCGAGCAGTGCGGTCCGGCGACCTGCATCTGACGGCGAGAAGACCACACCGACGCTGCACGAGGCCCGCGGGTTGAGCGGACGGTCGGCGCACGAGTCGCTCGAGATCACAAAGTCGGACGCGTGGGCTCCCGAGAGCTCGAAGGTGGTGACCTCGGTGGCCAGCA
>JBGCFW010000348.1:0-5129 GCA_045107155.1 Ilumatobacter sp.
CATCGTGGGCTCCGGGCCCGCCGGACTCACCGCTGCCATCTACACCGCCCGGGCGAGCCTCGCACCGCTGGTGATCGAAGGCGAGCCGTCGTCCACCTCCGACCAGCCCGGCGGTCAGCTGATGCTCACCACCGAGGTCGAGAACTTCCCCGGTTTCCGCGACGGCATCATGGGACCCGATCTGATGGCGGAGATGCGTGCGCAGGCCGAGCGTTTCGGAGCGGTCGTCAAGACCGAGAAGGCCAGCTCGATCGATTTCAGCAAGCGGCCGTTCACCATCACCACCCGCGAAGACACCTACATGGCCAACTCGGTCATCGTGTCGACCGGCGCGCAGTCGCTGATGCTCGGCCTCGAGGCCGAAGAACGCTTGATCGGCCACGGCCTCTCCACCTGCGCGACATGCGATGGCTTCTTCTTCCGCGGCCACGAGATCGCCGTCGTCGGCGGCGGCGACTCCGCTCTCGAAGAGGCGAGCTTCCTCACGAAGTTCGCCGACAAGGTCACGGTCATCGTGCGCCGTGACGAGCTGCGAGCTTCACAGATCATGCAGGACCGAGCACACGCAAACCCCAAGATCGAATTCTTGTGGAACACGTCGGTCACCGAGATCAATGGCACCGACAAGGTGGAGAACATCGACATCGTGAACAACGTGTCCGGCGAGACCGGCACCCTCGATGTGACCGGCATCTTCATCGCGATCGGCCACAAACCGAACACCGATCTGTTCCGTGGCGTCCTCGACATGGACGAAGCAACGGGGTACCTCGTGACCCGTCCCGACTCCACCTACACGAACGTCCCCGGCGTGTTCGCCTGCGGCGATGTGAAGGACTCGGTGTATCGCCAGGCCATCACCGCTGCCGGCTCCGGCTGCATGGCGGCCATCGACGCCGAACGCTGGCTCGAAGATCAGCACTGATCGCTCACGTCGGTGATCTTCGAGGCGGATGCGTTGCTGTTCGACAGCGACGGCGTGCTGATCGACTCACTTGCTCACGGTGAGGCTGCCTGGACCCAGCTCGCTGGCGAGTTCGGTCTCGACATCGACGTGATCCTGACCGAACTCCACGGAGTCCGAGCAGCCGACACCCTCGCTCGCCACGTGCCGCTCGTGCACCTGCAGGCTGCGATCGATCGCCTCGAGGACCTCGAGGTCGAACTCGCACCGAAGAGCACACCGATCCCCGGCTCGATCGAACTCACTGCGTCGCTGCCCCCGGCGTCGTGGACGATCGTCACGTCGGCGACACGGCGTCTTGCCGTCGCGCGGTGGCGCGCCGCCGGCATCACGCTGCCGGACATCACGATCACCGCCGAAGACGTCGAGCGCGGCAAACCCGACCCTGAACCGTATGCGCGTGGCGCCACGGCTCTCGGTACCGACGCCCAGCGGTGCATCGTGTTCGAAGACGCGCCCTCGGGCGGTCGTGCCGGTGGCGAAGCGGGCGCACGAGTCGTCGCCATCGGCAACGACGAGTGGGACGTCGAGCCGATCGCACGCGTGCCCGATCTTCGTGCAGTTCGCGTCCTCGGGACCGAGCCGAGGCTGACGATCGAAGTCGGCGCGGGCTGACGACGCACTCCGCTCAGGCGCTCAAGCGACCACCACACCACTCTGGTACACCTGCGACACGCGTGATCGCAGGTCACTCAGGTCGAGATCGGTGCCATCGAACACCACGAGGTCAGCGATCTTGCCGACCTCGAGCGTCCCCAGCTGCGCCTCGACACCCATCAACTCAGCAGCGATCCGGGTACTCGACTCGAGCACCGCGATCGGCGACATCCCGAGGCGTTGCATTTCTGCGAGCTCGCGCAGGTTCTGCCCGTGCGGAGTCACCCCCGAGTCGGTGCCCGTGGCGATTCGAACACCCGCGTCGATGGCGGCCGAGATCGAGGCGCGGTGGATGTCGACCACGGCGCGGGCCTTGTCCAACACCACCTCTGGCAGGTCCACACCACGATCGGAAGCTTCGAGGACACCGAGCGGCGCGATCAGCGTGGGGACGAGGTAGGTCCCGGCGTCGAGCATCATCTGGATCGCCTCGTCGTCGAGATAGATCCCGTGCTCGATCGATCTGATCCCGGCGCGCACGGCATTCTTGATCCCCTCGGTCGCCTGCGCGTGCGCCATCACGAACCGGTGGCCGGCTGTCGCTTCAGCCACGAGCATGTCGAGTTCATCGGCCATGAAGTGCGCATGCTGTGGGTCGTCACGCGGTGAGATCACGCCTCCCGACGTGCACACCTTGATCACATCGGCACCGGCCCGGATCAGCTCGCGCACCTTGCGACGCATCTCGTCGGGTCCATCGACGATGTTGTGTGGACGTCCCGGGTGTTCGTCCATCATCCCGGGCATGTGCGCACCGCACACCTCCCAGTTGTCACCATGGCCACCTGTCTGGGAGAGGATCGTGATGGACAGCTGCATTCGTGGACCGGCCACGAGTCCTTGCTCCTGCGCCTCCTTCACGCCGAGATCGGTACCGCCGGCTTCACGAACCGTCGTGATCCCGCAGTCGAGCGTTCGACGCATGCGCTCCGCGGCCAAGAACCAGTTCATCGCGAACGGTGTGGATGCGTGTGTGTTCGGGCTGAAGTCGCCGTCCGCCATGAAGTGCACGTGGCAGTCGAACAGGCCCGGCGTGACGAGCCGGCCGTGACAGTCGATGGCCTCATCGCCATCGAGCCCGACGCCGACGTCGACGATCACCCCGTCTTCCATCACAACGTCCCCGACAGCAGGTTCCGAGCCGCTTCCGTCGAAGACCGTTCCGTTCGAGAGCAGCGTGCGCGTCATGTCGGCGAGCATCGCACAGTGAGGGGGCGTCGATCACACAGGCGGGCAACTGGGGACGTCGAAGTCGAACACCTCCAGGCGAACGTCGCGCTCGAGCCCTGCGAAGACGCCACCTGGGTCTCCGACAAGATTCGACTCGATCACGAGACTGGTCGTACTCAGGTCGGCTGCGCGTGGGTCCGCCGCCCCGAACGAACCTGCTGGTCCGAAGTAGTCGAGGTTGAACGACGAGTCGGCATTGGGCAACGCGGTGAACCGACCTCCTTCGGCGATCACACCGGAGTAGCCGTTGCTGACATCGAAGTCACCGTTCTCGTCGAAGCCCGGAACGTCGCCGAAGCACACGTCGACGATCGAGTGAGTGACCGGAAAGTCGGGGTTCGACGGATCCGTCGCCGTGCTCGTGCCGAGGCACCCTGCGTTCACTTCGATGCCCGTCGGGTTGACGAGCACGTCGAACACCTCGTCGCCTTCGATCGCTTCGACGGAGAAGTTGCCGTCTCCGAGTTCGGTGAGATCGCCGGGGTTGTCGAAGACACGCCCGAACACCGAGCCTTCGTCGATCAGGAACTCGACGACGTCGTTGCGGCCGAGATCTTCGTACACGTAGCTGGTGATCTGGAAGCCTGGCAGCGGTGACGACAGACACGCACGCACGATCGGAAGTTCGTTGTCGAAGATTCGAACGAAACCCGGCGACGCGAGCTCGACCTCGTCAGGCGGCACCACTTCCGGTGCCTCGGTGGTGGCCGGCACCGTCGAGCCGACCGTCGGGGCGATGGTGGTCGCGGGCACCAGCACCTCGCTGTCGACCGGAGGGTCGCCGGCATCACTCGGCGTCGGCTCCTCGACCGGGGAAGAGCTCACTGGGGCTTCGGCGTCGTCACCGGTGAGCAGAACCACTGCGAGTGCGGCGACCAGCCCGAGGACGAGAACCCCCAGTGCTGGTGCCATCCATCGCGGCGGACCACCACGGCCATCTGGTTCATCGAACGATGCACCGCCGACGCCGGGCGGAGAGAAACCGCCACTCCCGGTCGGCGTCGGGGGTGTGCCTGCGGCCGGTGGTGCGAGTGTGGGGTCGAACGGAGCCCCCGAAGACACTCGGCCGTCATCTCGCGATCCCGTGCTGTCCGTCATCTTGAGATGCTCGCACATCGTCGCCGACGAACCCGATGGCCGCGACTCGGTCACGCTCGCGCGAGCGGTGCTCCGATCAGGACTCGCCACGCATCAGACGCTCGCCGTACTCGACGTCGGTGATCGTTCCGCCCATCTCGTCGGTGCGTGACTGCTCGTCCACGGAGAGCACGTCCTGGAGACCGTCGATGCGCTTCCACGACGGATGCGGAGCTTCGCCACGTTGATCGGGAACGTACTCGGAGGTCTGGACTCGCTCATGTCGATGGATGTAGCGCGCGCAGTTGACGAACACGGCGTCGAGCTTTGCTCGCACGATGCCGATGGCCCCGGGGAACTCGGCGCACAGCGCGTCATCGGCAGAGAACGACGCCGTCGCCTGGAGCCGAACTCGGTTCGGTGTCTCGAAGTCGATGAACAACAGACCGATCTTGGCGGTGTCTTCGATATTGCCCATCGAGAGGAACATGCCATTGCCGTCGTAGGCCGGAAAGGCGATGGTCGTCGGGTCGAGCACGCGGACGCAGCCGACCGGACCACCCTTGTACGAGACGGTCGGCTCCCCCGACCCATTGACCGTCGACAGGAAGAAGAAGTCCCGCGATGAGATGAACGCGGCGTGACCGTCGTCGAGTTCGGTCGCGACGATGGCCATCTCGAGACGATCGGCGAGGGGCCGGGTCCCGTAGTGGTCCTGAATCGATCGTTGCGGCTCGCTGTAGAAGCTCATGTCGCATGATCGTCGCGTCGCCACGGTCGCGACGCATCGGCGTCACGTCACCAGCGAGCGGCGAACGTCAGCGCAATCCGAGTTTGCGCGAACAGGCGGGCCACGCGCCCCAGCCCTGGATCTCGAGCAACCGCTTCGCGACCGTCACCTGTTCGAGCGGCGTCGCCTGCCACGCGAACTCCGCGAAGTCGCGTCCGCCCACGCCGACCCACGTGGCGGGCAGGAACTGCAGTCCGCCGTCGTATCCGGACGGGCCGTTGTAGTCCCACCGCTGGTTCGACTCACACTCGGCCAGGTCGAGCCACACCTGTTCGATCTCCGCCTCGGGTGCCGCTGACACGTCGGGTGGCGCGGGTGCCGCGATGCGGCTCGCTCGGTTCTGGGCCACGGCCTCCGCGATGAGGGCATGGTCATCGATCGTGGAGGGGGCGGCGCCGGCCGACGTTCGAG
>JBGCFW010000349.1:0-12431 GCA_045107155.1 Ilumatobacter sp.
CCGCCCGAGGTGCTGTGATGGATGCATGAGCATTCCGGTCGAACTGGCAGATCTGCGCGCGAAGTCCGCCGAGTACACGTGGGCATACCTCCTCACGGTTCGGCCGGATGCCACGCCACACCTCGTGAGCCTCTCGCCGGAGTGGGATGGCGACGAGATCCTGCTGTCGGTGAGTCGCGGGACCGCCGAGAATTCGACCGCGGGCCGAACCGTCACGCTCTGCTACCCGCCTCTCGACCATGACGGATACAGCCTGATCGTCGACGGCATCGCTGAACGCTCCGACGGGATCGTGGTTCCCGAGGGCAAGCACCTCATCCGGTTCCGCCCCGCCGGCGCAGTCCTTCATCGTTCCGCTGCTCCTGGCTTCGTCAACTCGGCAACCGGCTGTGCGAACGACTGCCTCGCGATCGACGGCGACTGATCGACCAGCGGCGGTCGCCGTTCCGTGGGAGCGCGGACCTACGATCGCGCCGATGTCCGTGCTCGCGCAGATCGATTCCGCGACCGGCCTCGAACCCGCATTCGAGCGAACTGTCGACCTCATCGGTGTGTTCTTCTTCGCCGTTTCTGGTGGTCTCCTGGCAGTTCGGAAGCAGTTCGAGCTGGTCGGCGTCACTGCGTTGTCGCTCGTGACTGCGCTCGGCGGTGGCGTGATGCGTGACGTGCTCCTGGGTGAGACTCCGCCGACTGCGTTCTCGAACGTCCTGTATCTGGTGGTTCCGCTCACTGCCGCCGCGCTCGTGTTCGTGGCGCATTCATCGATCGAGCACCGCTTCAACCGGCCTGTGCTGGTCTTCGACGCCGCAGGACTCGGGCTGTTCGCGGTCACCGGCGCCGTGAAGGCATCGGCGTTCGGCGTGAACATCGTCGGCGTGGTCTTGATCGGCGTGATCTCAGCGGTCGGCGGCGGGATCATCCGAGATGTCCTCGCCGACGAGGCGCCGCACCTCTTCCACCCAGACAGCCGGCTCTACGCGATTCCCGCCGCGGTCGGAGCAACGGTGATCGGTGTCGCCTGGCGCAATGATCTCTACGCCGGTTGGCTCGCGATCGGCGTCGCCGTCGCGGTGTTCGCGATGCGTCTCGCAGCGATCCGATTCGGCTGGCGTGCGCCGCGGCCCCGCTCGGTGCCGACCTGAGCGCTCCGCATCCCTCCGGCCTCGGGAGAGAGGTGGCCGTCGTCGGGGCCTGGTGGGAGGTTCGATTCGTAGACTGCTGGTCTGCCTCCGTAGCTCAGTCGGATAGAGCGGTCGCCTCCTAAGCGACAGGCCACAGGTTCGATTCCTGTCGGAGGCGCGATTGGGGCGGTGTCGTTGTGGTCGGCTCCTCAGCGACAGGCCACGGGTTCGATTCGGGAAAACGGTTCGAAACTCGGGCGTTCACAGGTCCGGAACGATCGACCGGATTCGTAGCGTTCGAGACGTGAAGGACTCCTCGCCACGGCGGAGATCGCACGCCGCAGAAATCGGTCCTCCCGGGCTCTCTCGCCGTCAGATCCTCCTTGCGGCGGTCGCAGCAACTGCGACGGTCGGCTACTCGTCGGCCCGCGCGATCACGGGGTCCTCCATCACCGGGCAGCTGACGTCGGCGGCCTCTCATGCGAAGCGCCCGGCCACCGTTGCCGACCTCGATGCGGCAGCCCTCGACTCCGCCCGGCCCCCGGCGAGCTCCACGCCGACGACGACGGCCTCGGAAGAGGAACGATTCATCGACCAAACGGTCGCGGAAGGGATGTCGGGTCCCGACGTCGAAGCGGTGCAGCAGCGACTCGTCGAATTGGCGTTCGACCCTGGGCCCGTCGACGGCGTCTTCGGGCCCATGACCCGACAGGCCGTGTGGGCGCTCGAGAAGCTCGTCTTCGAGACCCCTCGTACCGAGATTCGAGGTGTGATCACGCCGGCCATGTTCGAAGCGATCTCGCGCGACGTCCTCATCTCACCGCGGCGCGAACCCGGCGGCACTCACATGGAGGTGTACCTGCCCGAACAGGTCGCGATCCTCTTCGTCGACAGCGTCGCCGACACGATCAGTCACGTCTCGTCGGGCGAAGGCATCGAGTGGTGCGCCGTCGTGGACGTCGACACCGAAGACGGCGAGACCGAGGAGCAGGGCATCTGCGGGATCTCGATCACTCCCGGCGGGGTCTACGAGTTCAATCGACGCGTCGATGGTTGGCGAAACGCGAAGCTCGGCCGTCTCTACAAGCCCGTCTACTTCAACTACGGGATCGCGATCCACGGTGCGACGAGTGTTCCCGAGTATCCGGCATCGCGCGGGTGCGTGCGCTTTCCGATGCACATCGCCGACTACCTCCCCGACCGCATCGAGCTGGGTGACGCGATCTACGTGTTCGACGGCGTCGAGAGCCCCGAGACGTACGGCCCCCAGCCGATGATCTTCGACTACCCGGACCCGAACTGGGAGCCGCCGGAGCAGAGCGGCGACGGTTCGACGAACGAACCGGCGGCATCACCTGAATCGTCGGTTGTCGACGATGTCGAGTCGCCCGACCTCAGCGTCGAACCGGTCGAGCCGCCCACATCCCAGGATCCGGTTCAGGTCGAGCCGGGCACCGGCCAGCCCGACCCGTTGCCTGCTTCCGTCGAGCAGCCGCCAACCGAAACGGGCTGAGCGTTCGAAGCTCGCGTGTGGCGATGGGTCAGAACCGTCGGCTGGCCATGCGTTCGACCGCCGCCGGAACCAGCCAGACGCCCAGCGCCGCCGCGAGCGAGCCGATCGTGATCGGTGCCCACACCGATCCTTGCGGGAGGTCCAACTCGAAGAAGTTCCTGAGGAACGGGATCGCGACGACGCCGACGTACAACGCGGCCATGGCGGCCGCGAGGCCGACTTTCCAGAGATGCAACGGGCGACTCACGAGCACCAGCACGGCGAGGCTCGCCGCCAGCAGCGTCACCGTGGCGGCCGTTCGGGCCTGGCCGAGCTCGACACCGTCCATGGTCCGAACCACCTGGTACACGACGTACGCGGCGAGCCCCGCCCACAGGCCTGCCGGAATCGAGAAGCGCAGCACGCGTCGGAGGAATCCCGGTCGGACGAGCGACTCGTTCGGCGACAGCGCGAGGAAGAAGCCCGGGATGCCGATCGAGAACGTCCCGATCAGCGTGAGCTGGCGAGGCAGGAACGGGAACGGGACTCCCGACAACCCGACCAGGAGTGTGAGAAACACCGCGTAGACGGCCTTGACGATGAAGAGGTTGGCCACCCGCTCGACGTTGTTGATCACGCGGCGACCCTCGGCCAGCACCCGCGGCAGCGTGGAGAAGCGGTTGTCGAGCAGAACGAGTTGTGCAACGGCTCGCGTCGACGATGAACCGTCACCCATCGCGATGCCCATGTCAGCGTCCTTCAGAGCCAAGACATCGTTGACGCCGTCGCCGGTCATCGCAACGACGTGGCCACGGCTCTGCAGCGCCTTCACCATCGCGCGCTTCTGGTGCGGTGTCACCCGGCCGAACACCGAGGTCGAGTGGACGGTGTCGGCGAACGACTCGGCGTCGGTGTCGAAGTCGGGAAGGGTTCGGGCATCGGTGCCGACATCGGCATCCGGCACTCCGGCGCGTCGCGCGACCGCCGACACGGTGGCCGGGTTGTCGCCCGATATCACCTTGATCGTGACCCCCTGCTCGCGAAAGAACTGGAGGATCTCGGGTGCATCGGGTCGGACGGTGTCCTCGAGCGTGATGATCGCCAGCGGCGTGAGGTCGTCGGGCTTGCGCTCGCCCTGGTGGTCGCCGTCGGCGTGGCACAGCATCAGCACGCGGCTGCCCGCCTCGGCGCGCTCGGCGACGAGGTCACGCGTCTGGGTGTCGTCGACGTCGAGGAGGAACTCGGGTGCGCCGATGTAGAACGAACCACGGCCTTCGAAGTGGGTCGCAGCCCACTTTCTGGCCGACGAGAACGGCGTGACCTCGTCGGCCGTCCAGCCCTCGGGCGGCTGGTGAGCGGTGATGATCGCTTCGAGGGTCGCGTTCGGCTGCGGGTCCGAAGCACCAAGTGCGCCGAGTGCTGCCGACACGTCAGCGAGCTCGACGCCGGTGAGCGGATGGGCGTCGCCGTAGCTGATCTCCCCGGTGGTGATCGTGCCGGTCTTGTCGAGACACAGCGTGTCGACACGAGCAAGCAGCTCGACCGACGTGAGCTCCTTCGCGAGCGCCTGGCGGCGAGCCACTGCGCTCACTCCGACGGTGACGGCCAGGCTGGTCAACAACACGAGCCCGTCGGGAACCATCGCCACTGCGGCCGCCACGGTGCCCTGCAGCGCTTCGCGCCAACCGGGGACCTCATCGCTGCTGAGCTGGCGGATCAAGAGCAGGCCGGCAGCCGGAGGGATGATGAACGTGAGCCAGCGGAGAATCACATTGACGCCGCGACGCAGTTCGCTGTCGGCCAACTTGAACACCCGGGCCTCGTCGGCCAGCTTGGCCGCGTAGCTCTCGCCGCCGATCGCTGTCGCCGTGTACAGGCCGGAACCTGACGACACGAAACTTCCCGACAGCACGTCATCGCCGACCCGTTTCGTCACCGGGTCGCTCTCGCCGGTGAGAAGTGACTCGTCCACATCGAGCCCGACCGCAACCCCGACCGCGCCGTCGACGACGATCTGGTCACCGGGTCTGAGGACGAGCACCTCGTCGGCGACCACTTCGCTCACCGCCAACTCGACGTCGACGCCATCCCGGCGTGCGGTGGCCTTGGGTGCGTTGAGCAGCTCGAGTTGGTGCAGGGTTCGCCGAGCGCGCAGTTCCTGCGCGACGCCGATCACCGAGTTCGACACGACGACACCGGCGAACAGTGCATCGGCCGGAAACCCTGCGATCAGAATCAACACGAAGAGCGTCGAGATGATCGCGTTCACCGGCGTGAACACGTTCGCTCGGATGATCTCGCCGAGCGTGCGCACCGGCGTATTCGGGACGTCGTTGACCCGGCCGTCGGCTCGTCGCTCGGCGACTTGAGAGCTCGTGAGGCCGTGAGATATCTCGCTCGCGACGTCGGTCATCGCTCGGAAAGTACCGACCTGACCAGCGAGATCAACGTCTCCACGGCAACTCGTCCCGCGATCGCTCTGAGCGCGCAGGCTCGGCGGTCGACGTCGAGGAGGCAGAGAAATCTTGCCGACAGGGGTTGACCTGGAGCGCACTCCAGGTTGTTCACTGACGCTCATGACCGACACCCAACGGAGTTTCGACGAGGCCGTGGACCTCACGCCCGCCGAGATGGCGGATCGCACCGGCGTCTCCATCGACACGCTGCGCTACTACGAGCGCGAGGGCCTCATCGACCCGGTCGCTCGGGCGGCGAGTGGCCACCGTCGCTACAGCGTCGACGACGTGCTGTGGGTCGAGGTGTTGCGATGCCTCCGCGAGACCGGCATGACGATCGAGCAGCTGCGCCACTACTGCGAGCTCGGCCAACAGGGCGAGTCGACCCAGGCGGAGCGGCGCGACCTGCTCCTCGAGCATCGCGCCGAAGTCGAGCAGCAGATCGCCGCTCGCAACGAAGCCCTCCGCCTCATCGACCACAAGCTCGCCTTCTACCCACCCAGCGACTGACCACCGTTTCGATTCCGCACGGCCCATAGGAGAATTTTCATGACCACGTACCCCCACACCAACGACCACTACGTCCAGCTCGGCTCCAGCGGGCTGATGCTCAGTCGGGTCGGCCTCGGCACCATGCAGTTCGGCTGGTCGGTCGACGAAGCCGGCTCCTTCGACGTGATGGATGCCTTCGTCGAGGCCGGTGGAACGTTCCTCGACACAGCCGACGTGTACAGCGCCTGGGCAGAGCAGCTCGGTGGCCCTCCGAACGCTGGCGGCGTGTCCGAGGAGATCATCGGCCGGTGGCTCGCCGCCCGCGGCAACCGCGACCAGATGATCATCGCGACCAAGGTGCGCGGCGGCATGGGGCAGATGTTCTCCGAAGGTCGTCGTTCCATCCGCCAGCGCGAAGGTCTTTCCCGCCAGTGGATCACCCGGGCCTGCGAGGACAGCCTCCGCCGGCTCGGCGTCGATCACATCGACCTCTATCAGGCGCACTGGATCGATCCGCTGGTTCCGATCGAGGAGACGCTGTCGGCGTTCACCGATCTCGTTCGTGCGGGCAAGGTCCGGTACATCGGTTGCTCGAACTTCTCGGCCTGGCGGTTGATGGAGGCTCTGTGGGCATCCGACCGACGGGACCTCGAGTCGTTCGTCTCGATCCAACCCGAGTACAGCCTGTTGAACCCGACCCGCTCAGACGTCGAGATGGAGCTCGCTCCGATGTGCGATCGCTACGGCATCGGCATGGTGCCCTACAGCCCGCTCGGCGGTGGGCTGCTCACCGGCAAGTACCGTCGGAACGATCCCCTGCCCGACAGTGTTCGGGCCGGTGAGAACGCAGACAACAGGTTCAGCGACAAGAACTGGGACATCATCGAGGCGTTGGTCGAGGTGGCCGAGGCGAATGATCAGACCCCGGCGCAGGCCGCGGTCAACTGGCTCCGCTCGAAGCCATGGGTCTCGAGTCCGATCATCGGAGCGAACACGCCAGCGCAGCTCCGCGACACGATGGCTGGGCTCGACAAGACGTTGTCGGTCGAGGCGATCACACAACTCGACGACGCGAGCAGCTTTCGGCGACATCGTCCATCGCTCGAGGACTGACGGCGTTCGACGGTCCGGGGGAGTGGGCTGCGCCTCCCGCGACCCGCACCCTCAGGACTGGTCGGGGATGAACCGTGCCCACACGTCCGGGTCGGAGATCGCTCCGGCAGGGATGGCGTTCGCCGCTCGTTCCGCATCGACGATCGCCGCGGGGATCGCAACACACACCAGGTGGGTGGCGGGATACGGATTCACCAGATCGCCTCCAGGGTGGGCTTCGAAATGGAGGTGGGCGCCTCGGGCGTTCCCGGTGCTGCCGACCCAGCCGATCAGTTCGCCGGCCATCACGTCCCGGGACTCGCCATTCCAGTCGTCGAGGTGGGCGTAGTAGAACTCGTCGCCCTCGGGTGTCGTGAGCCAGGCGGCCCGGCCGCCGAGGCGGCTCGTCTTGAGGTTGGCGAAGCCGTCGCGCACGGCGACCACCGGCGTTCCCCGAGCGGCGATCAGGTCGACGCCCTGGTGGGAGCGGCCGCCTGACCGGGCCCAGCCGAAGGAGTCTTCGAACGTCGACGATCCATCGACGGGGCAGGCGTCGAGCAGTGGAGCATCGGCGGCGCGTCTCGATGACGCGGTGGCTGCGACCGGAAGCACCAAGTGGTCGGGTGGGGGTGACACCGTGGCGAAGAGCTCACCGAAGGTGCGGGGCGTATCGTTGGCGGCGTGAGCACTCGGCATCGAGATGCCGAACGACCAGAGCGCTGCCGATGCAGCGATGCAGGTCAGCGCTCGGGGAATTCGGTTGCGTCGAGACATGGCGAGTGACATTACGTTTGTGTTGCGACCACCTTGCGTTCAGGTGACTGAAGTTTTTCGGAGTGTTCGAGGTGTGCGCTCGGCGCCCGAGGCCGGCAGGCGTATTCGTGGAGAGATTCGGGAATGTTGCATGATGACGATGGTCACATCTCAGTGACGACCGGGGAACAGGGGAACCACATGCGCCAGCTGTCAGGGCTCGATGCGAGCTTTCTGTACATGGAGACGCCGAACACCTACGGGCACGTGAACGGGCTGTCGATCTTCGAGCGCCCGTCGCCCGACTTCTCACCGTTCGAACACGTCTACGAGCGATACGGCGCGATGGTCGGCCATCTCGAGCCGTTCCGGCGCCGCTTGGTCGAGGTTCCATTCGGACTCGATCACCCGTACTGGATCGACGACCCCAACTTCGATCTCGACTACCACGTGCGCCACATCGGCCTCGCCCCGCCCGGTGCTGCCGATCAGCTCTGCGAGCAGGTCACACGCATCGTCGGTCGCCACATGGACCGCACGCGTCCGCTGTGGGAGGTGTACGTGATCGAAGGACTCGCCGACGGCCGCTGGGCGATGCTCTCCAAGACGCATCACGCCACGATCGACGGCGCCGCCGGCGTGATCATGCTGAAGATGCTGCTCGACCCCGGCCCAGACACGGAGTGGACCACCGAGCCGGTCGCGTGGCATGGCGAAGAACTCCCCACCAGCTCGGACCTGTTGATGTCGACGGTGTCCCACCTCGTGGCCAACCCCGTGAAGGCCGCGCGCCTGCAGCTCAAGGTCGTGCGTCAGCTCGCCGAGGCCGCTGGGATCGACAGCGTGAGCGGGATGGCCTCCCAGGCGCGCGACTCGATCAAGGCGCTCGTCACGGCCAACGATCCGGACGCCAAGCCGCGCCAGGAAGACAGCGTGAGCATCCCGCTCAGCCCGGCGCCAGGTACGCCGTGGAACAAGTCGGTCACCCCGAATCGGCGCTTCGCGATGCGGTCGATCTCGCTCGCCAACGTCAAGGCACTGAAAGACGCCACCGGCGGCACGATCAACGACGTGGTCATGGCGATGTGCACCGGTGCGTTGCGCCAGTACCTCATCGACCACGACTGCCTGCCCGATGATCCGTTGAGGGCCATGGTTCCCGTGTCGATCCGCACCGGTGAAGAAGAAGACGTGTGGTCGAACGCAGTGTCGGCCATCGTCGCCGACCTGCCGACCAACTGCGCCGACCCCGTCGAGCGCGTCCAGTTGTGCCGAGAAGCGATGAACGCAGCCAAGCGTCAGCTCGATCTCGTGCCGGCCGACACCATGATGCAGGCCACGCAGGTGACGTCCCCGGTCATCGCTGCGTCGGCGATCCGCCTCGTGAGTCGCCTGAAGCTGGCCGACCGACTCAACTCGCCGGTCAACGTCGTGATCTCGAACGTGCCCGGCCCGCGCGAGCCGCTGTACTTCGCCGGAGCGAAGCTCGATGCCTACATCCCGGTGTCGACGATCTCCGATGGCGTCGGACTCAACATCACCGTCCACAGCTACGAAGACCGACTCGACATCGGTCTGATCTCGGACCGCGAGCTGGTGCCCGATCTCTGGAAGCTCGTCGACCTTCACGTCGACGAGATCGCCAACCTGTTCGATGCCTCGGGTGCCGAGTGGGCCGAACCCCAGTCGCCGGCGCCGATGCGTCACGGTGGGCTCGGCGTCGATCCGCTCCCGCCCAGTTCCGACGAAGTCGCAGAACGCATCGCAGAGCGTCAGGGCGTGACGCAGGCCCCATCGGTCGGTGTGGCCAACAAGAAGACCGCGTCCAAGAAGAAGACGACGGCGAAGAAGAAGACTGCAGCCAAGAAGAAGGCGACGGCGAAGAAGAAGGCGACGGCGAAGAAGTAGACCGGTCCCGCCGCGCTGCGAGGCGTTCGCATCGCGGCTGGGTCCGGGTCGGCGCCGGCGGGTACCGTCGGCGAGGGGGCGAGAGGAGCACACATGAGCGAGCGGATCACCGCACCACCTGCGTGGATGGCGGCACTCGAGTACCGAGCGGTGTCGGAGCGGGCGCAGATGTCGGCGTTACTGCCGATGTTGCGTCGGTTGCCATCCGGCGACGGTCACCCGGTACTGGTGCTTCCCGGTTTCACGGCGAGCGATCGCTCGACCGTCCCCCTCCGGAGGCTTCTGCGTGACCTCGAGTACCGCACCTACGGGTGGGGACTCGGCGCGAACGTGGGCCCCACCAACCGCATCCTCGAGGGCATTTTCGGTCGACTCGACCGTGCCTACGAGCGCAACGGCCGCCCGGTGTCGCTCATCGGTTGGAGTCTGGGCGGCATCTACGCCCGCGAACTCGCCAGAGCGCGCCCCGATCTCGTTCGCCAGGTGATCACGCTGGGGAGCCCGATCCAGATGATCGACGACGACGCGTCATCGGCCACGGCCGTGTGGGAGTCGCTGAAGAAGTACCACGTCAAGGACTTCCGCGAGCAGGTTCGCGAGGCCGACCGGCCTCGCATCCAGGTGCCGTGCACCTCGATCTACACCAAGACCGACGGCGTGGTGAACTGGAAGGCGAGCCTGATTCGCGGGTCCGCCACCACCGAGAACATCCGCGTCTACGGCAGCCACTGTGGGCTCGGGTTCAACACGGCCGCAATCGTGGCCATCGCCGACCGGTTGGCCCAGCCGGAGGGTGAGTGGGCCCCGTTCCGGGCGCCCTGGTATCTGCGCGGCGCGTTCCCGTGCGCCACGGATCTCGATCGCTCGAAGCTCCCTCCGGCTGCGGTCGCCTGACGATCCGAGACCGAATGATCACGGTCTGGACCGCCACGGAGGTCGTCACGGTCAGCGATCGCTGCTCGAGCGCGAACGCCGTCGCGGTGCGTGGGGATCGAATCGTGGCGGTCGGACTGCTCGATCACGTGATCGCAGCGATCGGCGCTCAACCGCATCGCATCGATCGTTCGCTCGACGGCCGAGTGATCCTGCCGGGCCTCATCGATCAGCACCTGCACCCGATCCTCGGCGCCACCACACTCGCCACCGAGGTCATCGCCCCCGAGGACTGGGTGCTTCCCGAGCGGACCTTTCCGGCCGCCGCCTCACACGAGGAGTACGTCGCCCGGCTCACCAGTGCCGTGCAGGACATGGAGGACGCGCCCGCGGACGAGTGGCTGTTCTCGTGGGGTTACCACGAACTCTGGCACGGCCGGGTCGACCGCGCTGTTCTCGACGCGGTGAGCGGCGCGCGACCGATCGGTGTCTGGCAACGCTCCTGCCACGAGTTCTTCTTCAACACGCCGGCACTCGACGCGCTCGGTCTGCTCGACCGCGATCTCGCCGCCGAGGTCGCCGCGGGCACGCTCGACGCCGGGGTCGCCGAGACCGCAGATGTGAACGCCGGGCACTTCTGGGAGCGGGGGAACTTCGCACTCGTCTTCCCGCTCGTGACCCCCATGCTCTTCGCTCCCGAGCGCTTCGAACGCGGGTTGCGCCAGATGGTCCGGTACCTCCACCAACACGGCGTCACGGCGTTCAACGAGCCTGGCGCAGTGCTGGTGCCCGGGGCGTGGGAGTTGTACGAGCACGTCCTCGGTGACATCGACACGCCCTTCGCGTCGTACTTCATCACCGATGGTCGAGGTCCCGCCGAGCAGGGCATGTCTCACGAGGACTCGCTCGCCCGAGCGCAACGTCAGTACGACATGGCGCCGAGCGGCAAGCTGTCGTTCTTCGACCAGCAGGTGAAGCTCTTCGCCGACGGCGCGATCCTCAGCCAGCTGATGCAGATGAACGAGCCATACCTGGATCGTGCGGGGAATCCGAACCCCGACCATCACGGTGCCTGGCTGATGGAACCCGACGTGTTCGAGGAGCGGGCGAAGCTGTACTGGGATGCCGGTTTTCGGCTCCACATCCACGTGAACGGCGACGCTGGGCTCGAGATGGTGCTCGACACGATCGAGCGACGGATGGCTGAGCACCCGCGGCCCGACCACCGGACCGTCATCGTCCACTTCGCGAATTCCACCGAGGTGCAGATCGATCGGCTCGCCCGACTCGGCTGCGTCGTGAGTTCGAACCCGTACTACCCGGTCGGATTCGCCGACAAGTTCGGCGAGGTCGGGCTCGGGCCGGAGCGCGCCGATGTGATGACCCGCCATCGGTCGGTGCTCGATCGTGGTGTGCCGCTGTCGTTCCACTCCGATCTGCCGATGGGTCGATCGGACCCGATCGGCATGATGTCGTGCGCGGTCAACCGCGTGACGCCGTCGGGTCGTGTCGCTGGTCCCGCCCAGAGGATCACGGTCGCCGAGGCGCTGAGAGCGGTCACGATCGACGCCGCTCACTCCTGGGGGCGCGAGCGCGAACTCGGCTCGATCGAGCCCGGCAAGGTCGCCAACTTCACCGTCGTCGATGCCAGCCCGCTCGACGTCGACCCCGATGCACTCGACACGATCGACGTGATCGGCACGTTCTTCGAAGGCCGATGGTTCCCGATTCCCGAGGGGAGCGCAGGTCGGCTCGGTCGTCCGGCTGCGCTCGGCCCTGCCGATCCGTCGGCTGAGGAGTCGCACGCGAATCCACAGCACGACACCACCGGTTGTATCTGCGGCGTCGCCCGCGAGCTCGAACGCGCGCTCCTCGAACATCTGGCAGCTTGATCTCGTGGTCCGTCACTGCGTGTTCATCCGTTTCCGTGCCGACGTCAGCGATGCCGAGATCAATGGCCTCCTCGATGCGATCGTCGACCTCCGGTGTCATCTCGCGGGCATTCTCGACGTGCACGTTGCACCGAACTCGAGCCCGGAGGTCGGAATGGACCGGGGGTACGCGCACGGGTTCATCGTCGATTTCGAGACGGCGGCAGATCGCGATCGGTATCTCGCCGATGACCGACACCGCGCGGTCGGAGCCGAGCTGGTGCGCGCTGCCGCCGGTGGCACGGACGGCATCTTCGTCTACGACCTCGAGATCTGAGCCGCGGCAGGTGCGGTCACGACTCAGCGGCGGTCA
>JBGCFW010000035.1:0-5063 GCA_045107155.1 Ilumatobacter sp.
GATCGGGTCATCGGACGCAGCAACGACGCTCCGCAGATCGCGCAGGTCGAGATGTTCCATCTGACGCTGCGCAGCCTCGGCTCGATCGAGCCAGTCGGCCACGCGCAACTTGGGCATCAGCGACTCGGCGAGCTTCATCACGCTGTCTTCGGGCATCGTCGGCTTGCCCTCGGCGGCAAGCTTCGCGTTGTCCTCTGCGAGACGGCTGCGCACGGCGGGCATTCCCTGGATCGCCAGCTCGGCGATCGGGCGCTGCTCTTCGGGGATCTCGGCGAGCACCTCGTTGCGGCGGTTCTTGCCAGGGCGAAGACGCTTGGGCTTCGGACGCTGAGGAACCTCGGGCGGCGGATCGAAGTGCGGACGCTTGGGACCCCGCTCGCCGCGACCTCCTCCGCTGCGCTCGCCGCGACCTTCGCCACCGCGATCGTCGCGGTCACGCCGCTTGCCGCGCTTGCCGTCGCGACCGCCTCTCCCACCACGGTCACCTCGGTCGTTACGGTCGCGCTTGGCGCGGGTCTCGATGACCGCCTGGAAGTTCTCCTCGATCGGCAGCAGCTCCAAGACGTTGTCAGCCGCCTTCTTGTCTCGGCCACGCACGACCGACAAGACATCGATGCCATCGATACCCTGCTCGACCTCGACCTTCAACATGTCACCCACGGACGAACCGTCCGGGAGGATCGCGCCGGCGAGCACACCCTTGGGCACGCGCGCTCCCGCTTGTCGCCAGGTCCACGATCCGTCGTCGAGCGCGCTCGTGAGCTCAATATCCATCCTGCGAGGCATGGGCGCAAAGGTACCGGTTCGTGGCTCGCGATTCGCGGTCGGTACGGTTCGGCGGTGGCCATCTATGCACTCGGCGATGCCGAACCGACCATTCATCCCGACGCCTTCGTCCACCCGGAGGCCACCGTCATCGGCTCGGTGACGATCGGCGCTCAATCGTCGGTATGGCCTGGAGCGGTGCTCCGAGGTGACGGTGGCGAGATCGTGGTGGGGGAGCGGACGAGCGTGCAAGACAATGCCGTGCTCCACACGACTCCAGAGTGGCCGACGGTGGTCGGCAACGACTGCGTACTCGGTCACCTGATCCACCTCGAAGGTTGCACGATCGAAGATCAGGTACTGATCGGCAACGCGTCGATGGTGCTTCACCGGTGCGTGGTGCGAACCGGCTCGATCGTGGCGGCGAACGCGGTCGTCTTGAACGACACGGAAGTGCCGTCAGGCGCGATCGCTGTCGGAACCCCTGCGGCGATCAAGGAAGGGCGCGCCCGACCGGAGGAGATCGCCTTGGCGAGCGCCGCCTACGTCGCACGCGGTGCACAGTTCAAAAGGGAGCTCCGGCGCATCGACTGATGCGGGCCCAGTTGACGGCCCTCCGAGGGGCCTGGGCGTCAGCTCGCGCGGGCGCGGACGCCGATCGGTGCGATCAGGCGGTAACCAGCTGCGTGGCGCTCGTCTTCGGATTCGCCACCCCAGAAGCCGTACTCATGGTGTTCACGAGCGAAAGTCATGCAATCGGACCGGACCGTGCAGCTCGCGCAAACCGACTGAGCGGCAGACTCGCGCCGTTCTCGCGCCTGGGGTCGCTCGGCAGCGGACGGGAAGAACAGGTGCGTGAGGCCTTTGCAGGCGCCACGATTCATCCAATCGTCCGCGTCGGCGGCGAGTTCGGTCAGGTCGATCGTCGTCATTACTCGTTCCCCTCGAGTGCTGGTCGACTGCAGACTTGCCCCTCACTGCCAGTCGACTCCGGCTGATGCCATGACCGTAGAAGAAATCTACTGCCCGGTCAATTGTGCAATCGAAGATCCTCCAACCTGGGCGATCCGGAGCGCAACGGAGAACCAACGAGGTCGACGCAGTGGCATCAGGCCACCGCCCTCCGTGGCGGGTCGATAGGATTGCGTCATGACGAATCAATCACGCACGGATGACCCGTCGATCCGGTCGCGGTGCGGCTGGTGTCGACGCGTCCTCGTGCGCCGACCGGGACCAGGGCGACCACGCAAGTTCTGCAGTCAAGCGTGCCGACAGTGGGAGTGGGTGTCACGCCAACGCGCTGTCGAACTCGACCTCAGCAGCGACGAGATCGTCGTGAGGCGCAGCGACGTCGATGCACTCCACGACGATCTGTACGTTCTCAGCGCCGCACTGGAGGACGCAACCCGAGACCTCGACGAAACCGGCGCGACGACCGACGCGAGCGAGCTTCGCCGGATCCTCGCGTCGGTGATCGAAGCAGCACAACCAGTGAGCGGCCGCTCCGTCGTCACCACGCACCGCGAAGCGAGCGACTGAGCCGGCGGCGCCGCAGAAGCAGCGCCGGAACGTCTGAGGCTGCGCACCCATCACACCTCACCTATTTTCGTCATGACGTAACATCGCACTGAACCGGGGGAGACCGGCCATCGACGGAGGAACAGCGCGTGCACGCCGGCAAGCGACAGCCATGCGGTCGGCACTCGGCGCACCGCTGGAATCACCTGAGCGCATCTTGGAACACCACCTGAGCGCACCCGAGTCCCAGACCTGCGGACAAACCGCTCAGAGGTCCTCGCAGTTCGCCCGAAGCACGCGAGCGGCCGGGGACGCGCCGCGAAACCCGGCGCCTTCGACAGTCAGCGCCTGGCGCCACAGACACGACGGCCGGGAGCACATCGAGCCCGACCGCCTCGACAAGCTGCCGAGCATCAGGTCCTCAAGATTTCCTCAAGCGCCGATAATCCTCGTTATGTACGGTAGCTGTCACGCGACAGCAATATCCGCTCGCCACCTTCGAGTGGAACACGGCCCCTCACTCCATGACGTATGCAGGAGTTTCGTAACAAAGGCTCGCATTTCGCCGCACGGTCCGTCAGACTGGGACTCTGAACCTTGACTCGACAGTTGGAGTTACGACTCGAACTGTCGACGACAGATGTATGCAGGAGGCACCGCAGGCCATGACTTCATCCCCCCAACCCCGCAGAGCTGTGGCGGCCGTGCGCCGGCTCGGTGGCGTCACTGCCCTCGCCGCCCTCGCCGTCACCGGCGTCGCCGTGATCGGTGGTACGAGCGCAGCGTCTGCGGCACCAACGGTGGTCGCCACCCCACTCGTCGCGGCTGGTGTCGTCGGTCTGAGTAGCGGCTCGAACGGGCCAGCCGTGCTGACCTTGCAGCAGGCACTCATCGATGCGGGCATCGACGTGGACGGCGGCGCCGACGGATGGTTCGGACCGGCCACGCATCGCGCCGTCAAGCAGTTCCAGCAGGCCCGCGGTCTCCCGTCGACAGGTGTGGTCGATGAGGCCACGGCGACATCGCTCGCGAACAACGGACCCACGACAGCCGACGACGCCGCCACGGCATCGTCCGGCCTCACTGTCGGCGCTCGCGGCGACGACGTGCTCGCCCTTCAAGAACAACTCATCGAAGGGGGCGCCTTCCTCCTCGGCGGCGCCGACGGCGTGTTCGGGCCGGCAACGCAACGTGCGCTCACCCAGTTCCAACGTTGGAACGCGCTCGAGCCAACCGGCGTGCTCGACAACCTCACCGCACGGCGACTCGGGCTCGTCCGAGCCACCCGCAACCCCGAGCCCTCCCCCGCTGTGACCGCGGAACCCGACGGATACGTGGGCCTGGCCCAAGGCATGAGCGGCGAGCGAGTCCGCCAACTCCAGGCAGCGCTGCAGTCGATCGGACTCGTCGTTCGCGGTGGCGCCGACGGCGTGTTCGGGCCGGCGACCGCCTCAGCGCTCAGAGCGTTCCAGAGCTTCAACCGGCTCCCTCAGGACGGCGTGCTCAGCGCTCGCGGCGCCGAACTGCTCGGTTTGGGCGAATCGACCAGCCAGCCCGCGTCCGACCCGCTCGATGAGTACGTCGGGCTCGGAGTCGGGACACGCGGCGATGCCGTCAAGGACGTTCAACGGGCACTCGCTGCCGCCGGCATCAACGTGGTGGGCGGCGCCGACGGCGTCTTCGGCAATCAGACCCGACTCGCGGTGGAGGCCTACCAGTCAGGCGTCGGCCTGACGGCGACCGGAGCGATCAATCGAGCGACCGCCGAGAAGCTCGGGCTCGGCTCGTCCGCCGCACCGGAGGCACCCAGCGCCCCTGATACCGGAGCTTCAGAGCAGACGTCCGACGATCCATACGTCGGGCTGACCATCGGCGACGTCGGCCCCCTCGTGACCGAACTCCAACGAGCACTGCAGTCCACCGGCCTCGTCGTGCGCGGCGGTGCTGATGGAGTCTTCGGGCCGGCAACCGCATCGGCCCTCAAGGCCTTCCAATCGGTCAACGGGATCTCACAAACCGGGGTCCTGACCGCCACCGGCAAACAGCTCCTCGGACTCGGTACGGGTCAGGTTGGCATCTCCAACCCGAACCCCTCGTCCGCATCGTTCAACCTCGAACGCTTCCCCGTGCAAGGCATCTGCTTCTTCGGCGACACGTGGCATGCTCCCCGCGGAAACGGACGCCTCCACGTCGGCACCGACGTGATCGCCGACGAGGGCAAGCTGCTCTACGCCGTCGCCGATGGCGAGATCACGAAGCTCTTCTGGGATCAGCCGGGTGCGCTCGCCGGCAACGGCGTACGTCTGACTCAGCCGAACGGCACGTACTACATCTACCTGCACATGTTCGGCTTCGCCCCGGGCATCGAGGTCGGTACCCAGGTGAAGGCCGGCGACGTGATCGGGACCGTCGGCAACACCGGATCCAGCGCGACGGCGCACCTCCACTTCGAGATTCATCCCGGCGGTGGCGACCCGATCAACCCGTACCAGCACATGAAGGCGATCGACGGGTGTAGCGACACCGAGGCGAAGTACCAGGCCAGCTACGCGAGCTGAACGCTGCCGGCGGCCGTCATCGACGGTGGCAGCGACAACGCTCCGACGCGACGATCACGCGCGCTGCACCGGTACTAGGTTCGTCTGGATGCTGCGCCGTCTCGCCGTTCCGGTCGGTCTCGCGCTGAGCACCACCGCCATCATCGTCGGCGGACTGGCGACCGCGGCACCTGTGGCGCCGCGCACACCGCTGTGCTTGGACGTTCCCGGCGGGTCGCCCGG
>JBGCFW010000350.1:0-19170 GCA_045107155.1 Ilumatobacter sp.
CCGGCGGCGGACATGTGGTCATCGCTGCAGGATGCTCGATGAGGCTCTCGACGGCGCCGAGAGACTCGGCCAGAGTGAAGACTGATGTCGAGTCGGCAACACGCATGGCAGCATCTCGTCCGGCATTGACCTGGAATGACACCATGCCGCCGAAGTCCTTCATCTGCTTGGCGGCAGCGGCATGGCCCGGATGGTCGGGGAGCTGCGGGTACTGCACGCGCTCGATGGCGGGATGGTCAACGAGCAGGTCGACGATGGCGCGAGCGTTCTCGCAGTGGCGATCCATCCGGACCGCCAGCGTCTTGACGCCGCGCAGCAACATGTAGCTATCGAAGGGTGCGGGTACCGCTCCCGCGGCGTTCTGCGTGAATCCGATCTTCTCGGCGAGTTCGTCGTTGGACGTGGCGACGAAACCACCCACGACGTCACTGTGGCCACCGAGGTACTTGGTGGCCGAATGCACGACGAGGTCAGCGCCAAGTGTGATCGGCTGCTGGAGGTACGGCGTGGCAAACGTGTTGTCGACGACGACGATCGCGCCGCGCTCGTGGGCGATGGCTGCAATTGCCTCGATGTCGAAGCAGGTGAGCAGCGGGTTGGTCGGCGTTTCCAGCCAGATCATCCCGGTGTCGTCGGGCCAGTCGCGCCGGAGCGCGTCGAGATCGGTGAGGTCGACCGCAGTCCACGGGAAACCCATCGGCGACCACACCTTGGCGATCAACCGAAACGTGCCGCCGTAGGCGTCGTTGCCGAGCAGGATCCGTTTTCCCTTCGACGGGTCCTGGACCGTGAGCAGCCGCAAGATGTTGTCCTCGGCGGCGAGGCCCGATGCAAACGAGAGTCCGTGTCGAGCCTGCTCGAGTGATGCGATCTGGGTCTCCATCGCGGTGCGGGTCGGATTGCCCGATCGCGAGTATTCGAAGCCCTTGTGGTTGCCGACACCGTCCTGGGCGAAGGTGGTCGACAACGAGATCGGCGTGACGACCGCTCCTGTCGTGGGCTCGGGGTCCTGACCCGCGTGGATCGCGCGGGTGGAGAAGCCGGCTGACATCTCCGACTGCTTCTCGTCGTCATGCTCGCTCATGTCGTGACATCCTCGGCGATCGCGGTGAAGTAGGACAGCAGGTCAGATCGCGTCAGCACGCTCAGCGGACGACCTCCCGAGAGCACCAGCAGTGCGGGTGCGTTCTCGAGCATCTGAACAGCGAGTGCCACGGGCTGGCCGACGCCGATGGTCGGCAGTTTCGCACCCATCACCTTCTCGACGGATGTGCTCATGGCGCTCGGCTCCCGATGGATGACCTCCATCAGTTCAAGTTCGTCGACCGAACCGGACACCTCGGCGTTCGCGAACGGCGGCGTGTTCTTGCACACCGGGAGCTGGCTCACGTCGTTCTTTCGCATGATCTCGATGGCGTCGCGCACCGGCTGATCGGGATTCACGTAGAGCAAGTTTTCGATCGATGCGTTGCGTGTCTCGAGCACCGCGCCGACGCACTGATCACACTCCTGGATGAACCCGAAGTTCATCATCCACTCGTCGTTGAAGACGGTGGACAAGTACCCGCGACCAGAGTCGGGGTTGAACACCACGACCATCGCATCGTCGTCGGCCTCGTCGGCGACCTGGAGCGCGGCGGCGACCGCTGTGCCGCCTGACCCGCCGATCAGGATGCCTTCGGTCTCGCTGACGTAGCGCGCCGTGAGAAAGCTCTCCTCATCGCTGATCGGGATCACGCGGTCCCACAGATCGTTGTCGTATGCGGCGGGGTAGAAGTCCTCGCCGACACCCTCGACGAGGTACGGCCGCCCCGACCCGCCGGAGAAGACCGATGCTTCGGGATCGGCGACGATCAGCTGGATGTCGGGGTTCATCTCCTTGAGATAGCGACCCGTGCCCGTGATCGAGCCGCACGTGCCGGCACCAGCCACGAAGTGGGTGATCTTGCCGCCTGTCTGCCGCCAGATCTCTGGCCCTGTGGTCTTGGTGTGTGCGACGGGATTGTGCGGATTCTGGTACTGGTTCGGCCGATACGCATTGCGCTCGCGTGTGAGGCGCTCGGCCACGGAGTAGTAGCTCTCGGGATCGTCGGGTGCCACCGCCACGTCGCAGACCACGACTTCGGCGCCGTAGGCGCGCAGCAGGTCGACTTTTTCCTTGCCGACCTTCGTGGTCATGACGAACACGCACTTGTACCCACGCTGTGCCGCCACGATCGCGAGTCCCACTCCGGTGTTGCCCGACGTGGGTTCGACGATGGTTCCACCGGGTTGGAGTTCACCGCTGGCTTCCGCGGCCAGGATCATCTCGAGGGCAGGGCGGTCTTTGGACGAACCGCCGGGGTTGGTGACCTCGTGCTTCATCACAAGGGAGCATCCGATCCCGCGATCTTCGCTGACGCGCTTCATGCGCACCATGGGTGTCTCGCCGATCAGGTCGAGCACGGATTCGGCGATCTCGGTGCCCTCCAGGGAGGGGTGTCGCGTGGCGTCGTCACTCATGGCATCGAGGGTACGGGGCCGCTGCGCACTCGGTGGTACCCGGCTGGCAAGGAGGAGCGCCGTTCGGATACCGCCGAGTGCGGCTCGCTAGCGAAAGATCTTGCCGAGTGCCCGGCCGACAGCGCCGGGTTGCGGGGCGACGAAGCCGTCGGGGAGCAGGTGCGGAGCGTTCTGAGCGAGGTATGCCGCGAGGTCTCGCGGGGACGGATTGACCATCCCGACATCGCCGACGACGACGGTGGGCACCGTCTCGTTGCCGTTGGCGTGCTGGCGGACGATGGCAGCTTTCTCGGGCTCGTCCCAGATGTTGTGCTCGACCCGCTCGATGCCGAGCTTGTCGAGCTGTCCGCGAAGCGCTGAGCAGAACCCACAACCGGGGCGCCAGTAGAGGTCGATCTGGTCGGTGGTCGATGACATGTCTGGGAACCTAACGGCGTGCGACGGTCGGACCCGCGAGTGTGCAGCGAGTTTCGACCCAGTTGTGGAAATCGACCCCGTTCAGCCGGGGCGGGCGGTTGGAGAGCGCTCAGGCGTCGAGCTCGTCGCCGAGGCGAGCCGTCTCGGGCGATGGGTGCAGACCCTCCGCGGTGAGCATCTCGACACAGCGGTCATGGGCCCGGCGTGCGCCTGCACGATCGCCGTTCGAGCGCAACGACCGGATGATGGATCGATGCGCTCGCTCGGACAGGGGCTCGGCGTCGGCCGCGAGCCGTGCGGTGTGCAACGCCTCGGCGATCTCGCCGCGCGCATGGTGCAGCTCGCTCGCCCGCAGGCACATCTCGACGTGCTCGAGGTGCAGGGCCAAGCGTCGATCGGCCGCCCAGTCGGGGTCGAGCGCGTCGGCCAGGTATGGCCCGTGGTAGCAGGCGATCGCTGCATGACAGTGTTCGAGCGTGCGTACCGGTCGGCCGTCGGAGTCGGCGCGCCGCGCCGCCGCCACGGCCGATTCGAAGAGCTGCACGTCGGTCACGAGGCGATCGCTGTCGAACAGCTCGAGCGACTCGCCGTCGGAGCGAACGTGCCAGGGCGGGCCGTCGTCTGCATCGTCGGCGTGATCGAGCAGTCCGCGGAGGTGATTGAGGGTGGCCCGCAGGTTGTTGCGGGCAGCAGCTTCGTCCTTGTCCGGCCAGATCAGCGCGGCGATCTCGTCGCGGCGCATCCGGCGGCGGTGCACGAGCAGAAGGAGGAGCTCGCGGACCATCTTGCGGCGGATCGGTGGCGTGGCGGCGGTCGGTTCCTCGTCGACGCGCACCAGCGTCGGTCCGAGCACTCGTAGGTAGGTCACGTGCGCGGGGCGCCGAGGCGTGCGGTCGAGTTCTTCGGAGGCGAGCGAACCGACCGGGTCCGGATGGCGCTCGGCGGCCGCTCGCAGCGATCGTCGAGGTTCGTCGACGAGCGACCCGAGTGCGTCGTTCGCTCGCGAGACGCCCTCGGACATGGCGGCCAGCGCCAGCTCGGTGAGGTGTGGCTCGTATGCCCAGGTGCGGAGTCGAGGCAGTTCGTGCCACGGAAGCCTCGATGCGGGCGCCGTCGACTGGTGCTCTCGCAGCGCGACCAGTGCTCGCCCGACCTGCGTGGCCACTGCGAGGTCGGGGCCGGTGATCTCCTGGTCGAAGAACGGACGAGTTCGTGGAACGAGCAGGTAGAGCAGGGGGCCGACGTTTCCGAACACGTGACGGCCGAATCCGAGGAAAGGTCCTGTCTCCGGCACGGCCGCGTCCAGGCGTGCTGCGGCAGCCGACTCGTCACCGCTCATCACCTCGAGCACGGCCGTGGCGAGCTCGACCGTGATGGAGCCCCACGACCCGGCCGGCACTCGGTCGCGAGTCGAGACGGCGAGGTCGAGCAGGGCTCGCGAGCGCCTCACGTCGCCGGCACTCGCGAACAGCAGCGCCGTCGATGCGGCACCTTCGACCACGAGGTGCTGCTGGCGGTCGTCGTCGAGGCGTTCCAGGGTCTGCACGCTCTCCTCGCGTCCTGCCGCATCGAGACTGCCGCACCACCACCGCATGAGACCCGCGAACCCGCTTCGACGTTCGAGAATCCGACCGTCCGGCAGCGTTCGCAGCGCGTCGAGTGCACGGGCCGAGGCCTCGGCGTGGCCGGCATGACCGAGCAGGACCGCTCGGTAGTAGTCGGCGATCGATGCGACGGGCGCATATGAGCGAAGGGCCGGGTCTTCCATCAGCGTCAGCGCGGAATCGGCTGCGTTCTGAAGGAGCAGCAGCCAGGCGTCGGTGAGCACCATCGCCGCCTGAGCACCGTGACCGCCGAGGTCGTGGAGCCGTTCGAGTCGGCGACGCGACTCGGCCAGACCGTCGCGGTCGCCGGATCGGTAGGCCATGTCACCGAGGCGGAGGAGTGCGAGCACTGTGACCTCGGGGCGGTTCTGCTCCGTGGCGACATCGATCGCTCGCTGCAGCGGTTCGATCGCGCGCATCGGGGCGGTCGCAAAGACGATGTCGGCGCGCAGCAGCTCGGCCTCGGCCGTGGCCGAGAGCTCGTCGGGGAGCAGGTCGAGGACGCTTCTGCGATCGGTGATCGTGTGGCTCAGCGCGACGTCACGAGCGAAGTCCACCAACACGCCGAGCGTCACTTCGTGGTCGCCGATCGAGACGGCGGCGGCGATCGCGTCTCGAAATCGGCCATCGGTGCGGAGGAGCTCCACGCCTGCCACCATCGACGTGCGTCGTTCGCCGGCGTCGAGACTCTTGGCGAGAACATCTCGCCAGAGATCATGGAGGATCCATCCACCGAAAGCGTCAGTGCTGGTGAGCGGCAGTGATTCGAGCAGGTCGCTCGCCGAACCGTCGAAGTCGGTCGCCGCGGCGACGAGCCGATCGTCGATGCGGTCGTGAAGACACACTCGGCGAAGCGCGTCCACCCGGCTGCTCGGAAGGGCGGCGAGCACCTCCTGCGCCACGAAGTCGTGTGCGCCGGCGACACCGGCCTGCGCCTCGAGTTCGACGAGCGCCGGCCAACCGTGGTCGTCGAGCGTGGCTGCTTCGACGTTGCGCAGCGCGGCGAACTGCTCGATCTCGTCAGAAGTGAACGCCAGTTGTGCTTCGTCGATCTCGATCGCATCGCCTCGGGCGATCGATCGTGCGAGCGTGAGCTCGTTGAATCCTCGACCCGAGACGATGGCGTCGCTGTTGTCCGGGAGGTCGAGCAGCAACTCGTCGAGCATCGACCAAGCGGGCGCGCCGCTGCGGATCAGGTGGATGTCGTCGACGACGACGGTCACGTAGTGAGGGCTGAGGTGCCAGAGTCGGTCGGCGAGCGACACGTCGTCTGCGAACCCCTCGTGACCCGGGCGGACCTCACGTGCGATCGCATCGAGCTGAGTTGCGAGCGAGTCGGCGAGGTCGCTGCCGTCGATGTCGTTCGGCTGGATCCGATGCTCCACGAATCGGATGTGCCCGGTGGACGATGCATGCTCTTTCGTCTGCTCGATCAGGGTGCTCTTGCCGAAGCCGGCACCAGCCGAGACCACGGTGATCGTGCGATCGATGCGCTGAGCCATCGTGTCGAGCAGACGCTCCCGCCGCAGCATCGTTCGCGAACTGGTTCGGTCCCGTCGGCGGGGAGGTCGATAATCAGCGCTCGCGGTCACGGGCGATCAATGTACGAGACGGACGGTTCTGCTTCGATGTCAAGGGTGACGACGGACCCGATCGAGCGAAGCGTGGGCGAAGTTCTCGGCATCGAGGTGGTCTCCACGTCGTCGGTGTCTGGCGGGGACGTGGCCGAGGCGCGGCGCGTGGTGCTCGCCGACGGCGACGTCGTCTTCGCCAAGACCCACGCCGCCCCACCCGTGTCGTTCTTCGACACCGAGGCGACCGGCCTCGGGTGGCTCCGCGACGCCGCAGCGGCCGATCGGCTCGTCGACGTGCCACGCGTGCTCGCGGTACGTGATGACGTGCTGGTGCTCGAGTGGATCGACGTCGGCGCCGAGCGAGGATGGGCCTCGACCGAAGCGACCCTCGGACGGGGCCTCGCAGGGATCCACCGGGCATCGAGCCCCGGCTTCGGTCGTTCCGACCGGCGGACGACGGGGAGTCGAGCCCTGCCGAACGAACCGCAGCCCTCGTGGCCGGAGTTCTACGCGTCGCAACGTCTGATCCCACTCGCACGGCTCGCGCTCGACGAGGGCGCGCTGCCTGCATCGTCAATCCAGCGGATCGAACGGGTCGCGGGCTCGCTCGATCGGGTCGGAGCTGCCGACGAACCGGCGGTTCAGCTGCACGGCGACCTGTGGGCGGGAAACCGACTCGTGGACCGATCGGGCCGCAATTGGCTGATCGATCCCGCAGCACACGGCGGACATCGGGAGTTCGACCTCGCCATGATGCGACTCTTCGGTGGCTTCGGTGACGACTGCTTCGCCGCGTACAACGAGCGGTCTCCACTCGCCGATGGCTGGCGAGACCGGGTCCCACTCCACCAGCTCGCCCCGCTTGTCGTGCACGCGATCAAGTTCGGAGGCGGCTACGGCGCTGCGGTCGAGCGGGCACTCGATGCCTCGCTCCGGCTCGTCTGACGGTGCCCGGCCGCTCGCTGGCAGACTCTCGGGATGTCTGGCGCTGCTCTCGACACGTCCATCTACCTCGCACGCATGGCTCAGGTCCGTGCCGCGATGAACGACCACGAGATCGACACGGTGCTGTTGTCCGTCGGGCATGACATGCCCTACCTCTCGGGGTACCTCGCGATGCCGCTCGAGCGTCTCACGATGCTCGTGATTCCTCGCGAGGGTGACGCCACGATGGTGATCCCGGAGCTGGAAGCGTCCCGCGTCGTCGAGCGCCCCGGCGTGTTCGATCTGCTGCCGTGGGCAGAGACAGAGGACCCGACAGCGATCGTGGGTCGCCTGGCGGCCGGGTCACGGCGCGTCGCGATCGGCGACCAGATGTGGGCTCGCTTCCTCGTCGACCTCCTTCCGCACCTGCCGGGCGCCACGTACGAGCGCGCCGTCGACGTGGTCGGTTCGCTGCGCATGCGCAAAGACGCCGCCGAGGTCGACGCGCTCGCTGCGGCGGGCGCTGCGGTCGACACGATCGCCGGGGAGCTGCAGCGCGGCGAGATCCCATTGGTCGGCCGCACGGAGGCCGAGGTGTCCGCCCATCTCGGGCGCCGGATTGTCGAGGAGGGTCACCAGAAGGTCAACTTCGCGATCGTCGCTGCAGGGGAGAATGCATCGAGCCCGCATCACCATCCGGGTGATCGGGTGATCCGAGAGAACGAGATCGTGCTGTGCGACTTCGGCGGCACGATGAACGGCTATTGCTCCGATACCACCCGCTGTGTCGTCACCGGCGACATCCCGTCCGCCGTGGCTGAGGCCTATGCGGTGCTGTCCGAGGCCCAAGCCGCCGCACGAGCGGCCGCCGACGTCGGGACGGCGTGCCAAGACGTGGACCGCGCCGCCCGCCGGGTCATCGCCGACGCTGGCTTCGGCGAGTACTTCATCCACCGGACCGGTCACGGCATCGGACTCGAGGCGCACGAGGATCCGTACATCGTGGAGGGCAACGCGACCCCGCTCGAGGCCGGGCACGCGTTCAGCATCGAGCCCGGCATCTACGTGCCCGGCAAGTGGGGGATGCGCCTGGAGGACATCGCGGTTGCGACGGGTGACGGGTGCCGGCCGCTCAACAATTCCGACCGGTCGCTCGTGTCGGTGTCGGCCTGACCGACCGCGTCAGCGCGATGATTCGAAGGCCGACTCGTCGGCCATCCGGGAGAACCCGAGCAGTTCGATCGTGACGTCAGCGCCGACGAACTCTGCAACAGCGCCGCTGTCGAGCGCGCAGTAGGTCTTGGTGCCACCGGACACCGCGATGTCGACACAGCTGGCCGACTCGCCACCGATTCCCTTGGTGTACGCGAACGGGTCGTCGACCTGGCGATCGGCGTCGGCGCGCAGGCGCTTGGCGATCGCCGGCGCGTAGAAGTCGTAGCCGAGCTGCGTGTCGCTGATCCTCGCGTTGTTCAGCGAGGTTTCGCACTCGTTGGCGAGGAGGTCGCAGGTGCGTTCTTCGGCGCCATCGATCACGAAACGGACGGCGCGTTCGTCGTTCTCGACCGTCACCGACAGGCGTCGACCGGGAGCCTGGACCACGACGCCCGACGAGGACAGGGCGCCGAACCTCGTTTCGATCGCGTACGTCGCGGTGAACTCCGATGCGGCGACCGAGTCGAGCAGGCCGAGAACCTCGTCGATGTCGGGGTTGCCCGTCGAGGTGATCGGCTCAGCGGGTTGCTCGTCCTCGAAGCTCGGCCGGTCGCCGGTGAAGCACCCCGCGAGCGTTGCTCCTGCGGCGAGGCATGCGACGAGCTGAAGACCTCGGCGAAGGCGGATGCCGACGGATCGACGGCAGCGGCCGCGTGGGAGCGTCGAGACGATCATGTGGGGCCGAAGGCTAGGACCACAGATCAGGCTTCGCCCGGCGCGGGCGGGGCGAGGACGGGGGTCACCGGTCGACGGTCGCAGCCTGGCAGTACGCTCGTCCGACGTGATCCGCCTCGACGTCGCCACCGTGCTCCTGCAGTGGGCCACGGGTGGAATGCTGTTCTGCTGGTTCACGACGCGTCGTCGGATCGTCGGCGTGGGCTATGGCTGGTTGCTTCGCGGCACATACCTCTGTTTCGCCCTCGGGGCGTTCGCCGCCGGGCTCAGGTTCGGCGTCGACCCCATTCGCGAAGCGGCATCGGCCGGCGTGGCGCTCGCATGTCTGGTCGCCCTCGTCGTGTCGATCATCCGGCGAAAGGCCGGTGTCTCGGGGCAGCAGGCAGAGTTCGATCGTCGGAGCGAGCGGGTCGCAGCGATGACCGGGATCGACCGTCAGACCGCGGTCGGCGAACACGACGATGGCGCACCGGAGCGCGACGAGCACGGTCCGGAGTTCAATCCGATCCTCGACCTCGTGCCGGCGCTGATCGGAGGTGTCGGACTGATCGCTGCCGCGATCGATGCCGGGGGCAACACGACGGTCGCGCTCCTGCGAACGCTGATCGGGGCGGCATTCATCGGCGCGATCAGCGACGGCATGCTGCTCGGTCACTGGTACCTCGTGCAGCCGGGTCTGCCGCGCAAGCTGCTGAACGAGCTCGTGAATGCGCTTGCCTGGCTGTGGCCCCTCGAAGTGGTGGCGTTGCTGCTGCCCACCGGGATGATCTCGGTGTGGCTGGGCGACGTCGATGACGGATGGGGCGGGCTCCTCGGATGGATGTGGGGCGCGTGCGCCATCACCACGATCATCCTCGTGCTGGTCACGAAGGCGGCCCTGAGGGAGCGGTACTACTCCGCCGTCATGGCGGCGACCGGTCTGCTCTACCTCGCGATTCTCACCGCTTTCGGGACCGACATCGTCGCCCGAGCTGTGCTGGATCAGACCTGACGATCACCCGGTCGGTCCGAGGCCGATCGACCTCGGACCGACCGTGAACTCAGCGCCAAGGGTGCAGCGGCTGGTGCTCGATGCTCGACAGCGCACGCTCGGTCGGGCTGTTGCCCGGGCCGCTGTGCCCAGCCACCGCCTTGGCGAGACGGCCGGTACCTGCGACCACAGAGGTCACGATGCGGTTGGGGGTGCGGTTGGGGGTGGCAGTGCGCATTTCTGACCTCCTGATGGTCTGATTCGTCGTCGTCGACGTGATCCCGAGGTATTCGGGACATGTTCAGCATAAAGTCCGGGAGATGCAGCGAGAAGCACGAATCTCGGCACCAGACATTCGGAAGTCGAATGTCTGAGTTCGAGCACCTGTTGCCGCCACTGGCGACCCTCGTGCCGTTCGAAGCGGCCTATCGGCTGGGAAACTTCACGCGCGCGGCCGATGAGCTGCACCAGTCCCAGGCGACGATCAGCCGGCGGATTCGGCAACTCGAGGCCGACCTCGGCGTCGAACTCTTCGAGCGGCATCGCTATGACGTCACGCCGACGGCCGATGCCGAGTTGCTCGCAGCGTCGGTGCGCTTCTCGCTCAGCGAGCTCTCATCGACGGCCGAAGTGATCCGCAAGCGTGCGGCAGGAACCGACTCGATCACGATCCTGACGAGCCTCTCGTTGGCCACTGCCACTGTGGCTCCGGTCCTCAGCGAGTTCCAACGGACGCACGAAGAGGTCAACATTCGCGTCCTCGCCTCCGACGATCTCGTGGCATCGACGCAGCTCGAGTTCGACCTGGCCCTCGGGTACGGACCGAGCGAGTCGCCGCTGTTCGACGTCGAGCCCATTGCCGAGGAGGCGGTCTTCGCCGTCTGCTCGCCGCGGCTCGCGGCGCGTCTGCCGACGCCGCCCACGTCGGCCGACCTCGCGAAGCTGCCGCTGCTGCACGTCGACTACGTGGACCCGGGCTGGACCACATGGCAGGACATGCTCGCTTCCGCGATGGTCGGCGGGTCGGACTCGGTGAAATACGTGGTGTTCAACTCGTACCAGATGTGCCTGGACGTGGCCGAGCGTGACGGCGGCATCGCGCTGGGTTGGGAGCGCTCGGTGAGATCGCGACTCGACGCGGGATTGCTGGTGCGGATTCCCGACTTCACGATCCCGCACGCCGGGCGGATCAACGCGTACTTCCCGAAGCGAACGGCCCCCAACCCGCATGCGGAGGAGTTCGTCGAGTTACTCAAGGAGAACCTCGCTCACGAATGACCCGGCACGCGGTGTGTCATGCTCTGGTGCATGGCACGCCCGGTCTGGAACGGCACGATCTCGTTCGGCCTCGTCGCGATCCCGGTCAAGTTGTTCCACGCGGTGCGCAGGAAGTCGGTGTCGTTCAACCAGCTCGACGAGCGCAACCTCGCCCGCATCCGCTATCGCAAGGTGAACGGTGAGACCGAGGAGGAAGTGTCCGAGGAACACATCGTCAAGGGGTACGAGGTCAGCAAAGGTCGCTACGTGGTGATCGACCCCGACGAGCTCGAGGTGTTCATGCCGGCGGCGACGAAGACGATCGACCTCGAGGAGTTCGTCGACCTCGAGCAGATCGATCCCGTGTACTTCGACACCGCATACCACCTCGCACCAGGCGACAACGCCAAGCCGTACGTCCTGCTCGCTCGCGCGATGGAGGCGTCGGGCAAGGTCGGAATCGGTCGGTTCGTGATGCGCAACAAGCAGTACACCGCAGCGATCCGAGCCGAGGAGGGCCGCATGGTGATGTCGTCGCTCGCCTACCACGACGAAGTGGTGGATCCGGCAACGATCGACGGGCTCGGCTCCCTCGACGACGTCGACGTGAGCGACAAAGAGGTCCGCATGGCCGAGTCGCTGGTCGAGTCCTTGAGCGCTGATTTCGAGCCGTGGAAGTATCACGACGAGTATCGCGAGCAAGTCATGGCACTCATCGAGATGAAGGCGGATGGTGAAGAGATCACGGCACCTGCCGTCGAGACCGAAGCCCCGAAGGTGATCGACATCATGGCAGCGCTCGAAGCGAGCGTCGCTGCGGCGAAGGCGTCACGCGAACGACACCCGGCCCGTCAGGCCGCGGCCAAGAAGTGGGGTGCCGGCGGGGAGGCAGCCGAAGGCGGTGGATCGGTCGCTCCGGCGAAACGGGCTGCCGCGAAGAAGTCCGCCGCCAAGAAATCCGCGACGAAGAAGGCGGCGAGCAAGAAGTCGCCGGTCAAGAAGGCGGCCAGCAAGAAATCGCCGTCGAAGAAGGCGGCGTCGAAGAAGCGCCCGTCGAAGAAGTCCGCCGCCAAGCGAGCGACTGCGAAGAAGCCGGCGGCGAAGAAGTCGGCGTGAGCCCGCGGACCGTGATCGAGGTCGACGGTCGCGAGGTGTCGCTGACCAATCTCGACAAGGTGCTGTATCCAAGCGGGTTCACCAAAGCCGAGGTCATCGACTACTTCGTACGCATCGCGCCGATCGCCATCGAGCATCTCGCAGGGCGCTGCATCACCTTCCGACGTTTTCCCGACGGATCTGATGCCGAGGGCTTCTTCGAGAAGAGATGCAACCGACATCGGCCCGACTGGGTTCCGGTGTCGCTGGGGCCGGGTGATCGACGTGGCGGAATCGAGTACTGCCGTGTCGAAGACGTCGCGACCATGGCCTGGGCGGGAAACCTCGCCGCACTCGAGTTGCACGCACCGATGGCGCTGGCATCGGTTCTCGAACGGCCCACGACGCTGGTGTTCGACTTCGACCCCGGGCCGGCGACGTCGGTGACGGAGTGCTGTCAGGTGGCGCTTGCCGCGAGTGCGGTGATCGATGCCGTCGGGCTGCGCGGCTGGTGCAAGACCTCTGGGTCGAAGGGCCTGCAGATGTACGTGCCGTTGAACACCGCGGATGCCACGCATCAGCAGGCCGCAGACTTTGCGCTCGCCGTCGGTCAAGTCCTCGAACGGCAGATGTCAGGGCGGGTCACCACGGTGATGGCGAAATCGGAACGACCGGGCAAGGTCTTCGTCGATTGGAGCCAGAACGCGCTCCACAAGACCACGATCGCGCCGTACTCGCTGCGAGCTCGCCCCCGGCCCACGGTCTCGACGCCCGTGACGTGGGAGGAGGTCGAGGCGTGCGCCTCGGCCGAGGCGCAGCTGGTGTTCGAAGCGGCCGATGTGCTGGAGCGCATCGAGCTTCACGGCGATCTGTTCGCGCCCGTGTTGAGCGTCGAGCAACGGTTGCCGATCGCGAGCTCGTGACCGTCGTCTGCGTGCAACTCTCCGATCTCAGCTGGCGGTCGCGGTGGTGCTCGCGTCGCGAACGGCGTCGTCGTCGATCCATGGGCCGACGCCGCTGAGGCGCTCGACCTCCACGTGAACCACCACGCTTCTCGGCGAGTCGCGGAGCGCGAGCGGATGACGCCGGAGGCCGGTGTACTTCGCAGCGAGTCGGTCCATCAGCTCGGGGTTCGGGCCGGGTCGAACCGTGGCTCGACCGCGGATCACCAGGTGGCGTTGGTAGCCGCGTTCGTTGCGTTCTTCGTCTTCGATCGACAGAACGATCCGGTCGTCACGGGCGAGGTTCTTGGCCTTCTGGCTCGCGGCGTCGGTGCCGAAGAGGATCTCGTCGCCGTGAGCGATCACCCACACGACCGACACCTGCGGGCTGCCGTCGGGGTTTCGAGTCCAGACGTGTGCCACGGCATCCGAACCGAGAACGGTCTGCGCCTGTGCGGGAATCGTGGGCATTGCGACCTCCTGTTCGTGCTGGGCGACCCACGATAGTGCACTTGTGAACGCGCGTCGAGTGGTTCGGTCGAACTCTCACCAGAGGAAGATGAGGCCACCTGCGGTTCCGACGGCGTAGCGGACGGAGCCGCCGTCGGAAGCGGCGGCGACGTTCGTGGTGAGGCGATCGCCAAGATCGAATCGGAAGGTCTCCGTCGCGCCGCTCCCGACGGAGTCGTCTCGCGTCAGAACGGCCAGGGCGCGAAGGTCTTGGGTCGGCACGATCACATCGAGTTGGCCGTCTCCGTCGGCATCGGTGACGATCCCGAGGTCGAGATTGCGCGAGCCGATCGAATGCGTCGAGTATGAACGGGCCGTCGCGACTCGCTCGAGACGGCCGTTGCCGTCGAATCGGAAGAACTGCACGATGCCGCCGATGTGCGGCGTCTGGACGTCCACCACCTCGACCTCGCCGTCCGGCCCCACCGGCGCCACCGCCATCAGGTTCCGCCAACGGTTTCCCGTCCCGATCGCATCGCTCTGGGCGATGAGCTGCCCACCCAGGTCGAACACGTTGAGACGCGCCCCGACCGTCGCGTTGGCACTCGTCACGACCACGTCCAGCTCGCCGTCTTCGTCGACGTCCGCGAGCATCGGCGAGACCGCTTCGAACACGTCGGAGCTGTCGAGTCGGATCGTGGTGACCGAGCCGGTCTCGGTGTTGTGGATCTCGAAGCTCGACGCCTCGATGGCGTCGCCCAGCACTCCGTGCGGGTACCGACCAGTGGGTCCAGTGAGCGCGACCGCGAGACGTCCGTCGGTCACCACCCGGGTGTCGGGGAGCGGGTCGGAGAAGCGTCGGCGGACGCGGTCGAGTTCGACGGGTCCCTCGCCCGAGATCACCGGCGGCCCGCCGTTCGCGTCGAAGGTGCCGGGTTGGTCGAGCGGCGTGGTGTCCGACCGGCCGGCTTCGACGTGAACGACCGACCCGTCGTCGAGCACCGCCAGCCATCCGGTGCCGTCGGGCACGATCCAACGTGCGATGCGATCATCGGGCAGTTCGACGATGATCGGGTCGGCGGTGGTGAGTCGACCGTCACCTTCGATCCAGCGGTTGCCGCTCGACCGAAGATCGACGCGGCCGCGCGCCGACGCGAGTCGTCGCGTGTCGTCGTCTCCGCCGGTGGCCGATGGCGATTCGAGCTCGACCGTCACCTCGACTGTGGTGCTCTCGGTGTCAGGGGTCGCCCCGGTGGAGCAGGCGGCAACGAGCAGTGCTCCCGTCAGGGCGGTGATCGAGCGGTGGTGTCGGCGATACACGGCGAGGCAACGTAGCGAGCTCGGCGAAACGAGATGACAACAACCGAGCGCTTCGACTCGCCATCATGGTGCACATGTCGTCCACCGAGTCAGCCATCGGCCGCGCCCTTCGGCGCGCCCCCTGGTTGCTCGTGGTCGTCGGAACGGCGTGCGCGAGTGCGACCTCGGCAGCCGACCCGCTTCCGACCACTGCGACGAACCCGGACACGGCCGGTCCCACCCAGACCGGCGATGTCCTCGAGGCGGCCGGGCCGACGACCTCGACACAGATCGCGGCCACGACGACACAACCGGTGCTGCCGGCCACGACCGCTGCTTCGACGACGGATCCTGTCCCGTCGGCGCCCGAGGCCGTGGTCGTCGAGGACAGCGAGGACTTCGACGGTGCGTTGGACGAACCGTCCTTCGAGCTCGGCCCGGAGGTCGTGCTCGACCTCGATCTCGCTCGCTTCGCTCCGGATGACGCCGGTCAGGGCGGAACTGGTGTCGCCCCGACCGGCGGCGGTGCCACACCGTCATCGGTCGTCCCGGAGCTCACCGGCTGGGCCGCCGTCGACCGATCGTTGGAGTCCGCGCTGCTCCGCAACGGGAACACCGCTGCCTCCGTCGCGATCCTGATCGACGGCGACGTCGTCCACGCCGCGGCCTTCGGTGTTCGGGATCCGGCCACGGGTGATCCAGTGGAGCCCGAGGATCGGTTTCGCGTGGCCAGCATCTCGAAGACCATCACGGGCATCGTCGCGATGCGACTCGTGGAGTCAGGCCAGGTCGAACTCGACGAACCGATCGGACGACGACTCGCCGATCACGTCGGCCTCGACAGCATCTCGCCGCGCACCGAATCCCTCACACTGCGCCAACTGCTCACTCATGTCTCGGGATTCGGCAAGTATCAGAGCACCTTCTTCCGCTCGGGTGCCGAGGACTGCGTCGACGCCGCGCGCCAGGGTCTGACGCGAGGCGCTGGTGGCGGCGGCTACACCTACAGCAACATGAACTTCTGCCTCGCTGGCCTGGCCATCGAAGCGCTCACGGGGCGCAGCTACCCCGAGGCGGTCTATCGCGAGCTGCTCACCCCCCTGCAGATCTCCGGAATGCGTCTCGCCCCGACCGTCGACCCTGGCCCCGGTGAGGTCCAGCACGCCACCGCGCCGGGTCGCAACTACATGGAGACGCTCGGTGGTGCAGGTTCGTGGGTTGCGAGCCCGACCGAGCTCGTGACGATTCTCGACTCCCTCGACCTCTCCACGCCCGGATACAAACCGCTGACCGCCGACGGCGCCCTGGCGACCGTGACTCCATCTGGCGGGTCCTTCGGACAGCGCGGATACGCGCTGGGTGTGATCTCCTATGGCGGTGGCAGATTCGGGCACACCGGAACGATCGAGTCGACGCATGCGATGCTGCTCAACCGCGGTGACGGCGTCACCTGGGCGATCACGGTCGCAGGACCGCACCCGAGCGAGTCGACGGCGTTGGAGCGGATCATGAACGAGGCGTTCCAGGCGGGTGGTTTCGTTGCCGGCTGATCCCGCTGTCGTGCGTGCCGATGACCTGCGCACCAAGCGAACGACGCTGCGTGTGTTCGCCGGTCAGGGCTCGGCGCGTGTGTTCGGGGCTGGGGTGGTCGTCGCGCTGGTCGCTCGAGCGGTGATCGGATCAGTCGGGCTCGGCGATGCCGTGGTGCTCGCGGTCACGCTGGCGGCTGTCGGCCCGATCGAGTGGTTCTTGCACCGCGTCGTGCTGCATGCCCCTGACGATGCATGGACCTCGCGGCGGCTCGGCACCGGAGACGGGCACCGCCAGCACCACATCGATCCACCCGAACTGCAGTGGTTGCTCCTTCGCGGGGCCGATGCTCTGGCGGTGAGCGCACTGTTCGCGTTCTTCACCGCTGTGTGGGTGATCCCGGTGACGGTGCTGGTCGCCACGCCGGTGTGGGGATCGCTGGTGACCGGTTGGGGACTCGTCGCGGCCGGCTTCTTGCACTACGAGTGGGTGCACCTGCTGATCCACACTCGCTATCGCTGCAGGACTCCGTACTACCGACGCCTCGCTGCGAACCACCGGCGCCATCACTATCGCAACGAGGGGTATTGGCTCGGGGTCACCTCCAACACCGGTGACCGGCTTGCTCGCACCCTTCCAGCAGACCCTGGCGACGTGCCGCTCAGCGCCACCGCCCGGACGCTCGTGTCGCCGGGCTGATCAGCGCGGGAACACGGCGCCGACCGACTCGCCGTCGAATCCGACGGCGACGTGCGCCCCGCGTTCGAACAAGCGGTCCGGGTGCGCTCGAGCGGCGAGCGAGGTGCCGTCATCGAGACGCACCACGTAGCGCACGTCGTGGCCGTAGTACTCGACGGTGGTGATCTCGCCGCGGACCGACTCGCCGGTGCTCGGCGCGTCGGCGGCCGATAGCACGATCTGTTCGGGCCGTACCAGGAGGTCGATGTCGGCGACGTTGCGGTCGATGTCGTCGGTCATCGGGACCGACCCGATCGGAGTGCTCGCGCAGCGTCGCCCGGCGAGTGCGCCGCCGTGGACGAAGTTCGCCTCGCCGACGAAACCGGCGACCCACTTGTCCACGGGCAGTCGGTACAGCTCATCGGGCGTGCCGACTTGGCGGACTCTTCCATCGCGCATGACGGCGACATGGTCGCCGAGGACGAACGCTTCGTCCTGGTCGTGCGTGACGAACACCGACGTGACGCCGATCTCGCGGAGGATGCGGACCACTTCGGCTCGGACCTGGACGCGCAGGCCCGCATCGAGTGCAGAGAACGGCTCGTCGAGCAGGAGTACGGACGGGTTCGGGGCGAGCGATCGAGCGAGTGCCACGCGCTGCTGTTGGCCGCCCGAAAGCGTGTCGGGCAGACGATTGCCCAGCCCGACGAGGTCGACGAGTTCGAGGAGCTCGTCAACTCTGGCATCGCGGGCCGAGCGATGAAGCTTCGCGCCCGCAGCTCGAAGGCCGAACGCGATGTTGTCGGCAACCGAGAGGTGGGGGAACAACGCTCCGTCTTGGAAGACCATCCCGACGTTTCGATGCTCGGGTTTGACCCAGGTGCTCGGGCCCGACACGAGTCGCTCGCCGATACGGATCGACCCGGCCGTCGGGCGTTCGAGGCCGGCGATCGCTCGGAGAAGCGAGGTCTTGCCGCAGCCGGACGGACCGAGCAGCGCGACGATGCTGCCGGGCTCGACGTGGACCGAAACGGCATCGACCGCCGCGTTCGTGCCGTCGTAGGACACCGAGACGGTGTCGACATCGACGGCGGCGAGGTCACGCTCCACGACTGCAAGTTATCCGCTCCGTCACCGTGCAACACGATTGGAGGTCGCCATGACGATCGCTGTGCGTTAGGTTTGCTTGACATGAGTCGCGATCGGGTGCTCGCCCGACACGTCGAAACCGACGGACCACCGGCACTCGCCGACCTCTCGGAGCTCGGTCTTCGTCGGTACGGCGGCCGCACGGCGCTCATCGACGGCGACCGGTCGCTCACCTACCTCGAGCTGGCGGACGCGGTGGCGGCACGAGGCCGAGAGCTCGGTGAGCGGCGACGCCTCGTCGCGGTCGAAGGCTCCCGAACCATCGAATTCGTCGTGACGTTCCTCGCAGCGCTCGACGCAGGGCATCCGGTGATCGTGGTCGACGGTGAGCTGGGCATCGCATCGATCCACGGATTCGAACCTGACGTGGTCGTGCGTACGGCGGCCGGCGCGTTCGAGGCCGACGTGGCAGGCCGCGGTGAGCGAGCGCACGACCTCCACCCCGAGCTGGCACTGCTCCTGAGCACGTCGGGATCGACGGGTTCGAGCAAGCTCGTCCGACTCTCGCTCGGAGCCGTGAGGTCGAACGCGGCCGCGATCGCCGCCTCTCTGCGCCTCGGATCAGACGACGTCGGCATCACGTCGCTGCCGCTCCAGTACTGCTACGGGCTCTCGATCGTCACCTCCCACCTCGCCGTCGGTGCGAGCGTCGTGCTCACCGAGGCGTCGGTGGTCGACGCGTGCTTCTCCGACGCGATGTGCCGCCACGGAGTCACCGGGCTCGCAGGGGTGCCGCACACGTTCGAACTCATCGAGCGCGACGGTGACCGCCTGCTCGGGTCGGCGCGCCTTCGTTACGTCACCCAGGCTGGAGGGCGTCTCGGCGCGGACGGTGTGCGCCGGCTCGCCGAGGTGGGCCGGGCGAACGGATTCGAGCTGTTCGTGATGTA
>JBGCFW010000351.1:0-3300 GCA_045107155.1 Ilumatobacter sp.
GCGCTCCGGTCGCTCTCGGCGAGGTGGTGCACCGTGGTCTCGATCGTTTCTGCGTCGCCTGCGAGCACGACGCGTGCCGGCCCCTGGCGGCGTACGGCGAGACGACGGGACAAATTGCGGTTGAAGATCAGCACGAACGATGCGAGCGCGACGAAAGCAACGAGGTTCCAGCGCGGCATCAGATACCGGTCGAGGGCGACGAATGCGATGCTCTGCACGCCGGCGCCGATGCCGGTTGCAAGGAACGCTTTCGGGAGCCAGGGCTTGCGTCCGAGCCGTGGCTCGCGTTCGTACAGGCCGGTGAAGTAGTTGACGCTGACGTGAATGGCCGTTGCCACGGCGAAGCCGATCACGTAATCGGTCGTCGGCAGCGTCGCCCACCCGGGTTCGATGATCGTTCGAACCACGCTGATCGCCACCATGAGGCCGTACAACGCGATGGCGTCGAGCACGCCGAGGAATCTGAAGCCGCGCGACCACAACCAGGTGAGCGGTCGCGAGAAGGTGCTGACCCCGCGTTCGATCCCGGACGGGAACGGTCGGTGCGCCGATGTCGACGCCGAGGTCGCTCGTGGCGTGGAGGACATGGCGGTCGCCAGCCTATTGCCGGCCCGGGTCAGCTCTGGGCGCGGTCGTCGGACACGCCGGAGCCGGTCCAGCTCCACGACGGGCGCAGGGTGACGAGGCCGTCGGTTTCCGGAGAGTCGCCTGCGTGAACATCGAACGACTTCGCGTTCTGGAGGTGGTCGTACACGTGCGTGCGGCCCCAGCCGGTGACCTCGGTGTGGAGCACGTACGGGCCGGGGAGTAACGGGAGCGAATTCACGGTCAGGTCGACATGACCGACGCCGTCGACCGTCGTGGGGACGGCACCGCCGTCGCGGGTGCTGGGCGCGGTGACTTCGACTCCCGCCAGCGTCGCGATCTCGAGCGCGAACACCGGGCGCTCGGTCGGACGCTCAGCCTCGAAGTGGATCCGGAAGACCACGTCGTCTCCGGTGTGGACCGAGTCGGAGGCGGCCCCGCCGACCATCACTTCGACGTCGGTCACGCGGACTTGGCCGTCGCCCCGCCGCATCGAGCCGTCTTCGGTCCGCTCCGAGTCGAGCATCGTCTCGTTGTATTCGTCGATCACCTCGGCGGGCGAGCCCTCGGCGCGGATCACACCGTGGTCGAGCCAGATCGCGCGGTCACAGAAGTGACGCACGCTGCCCGAGTCGTGGGTGACGAGCACCAGCGTGCGGCCTTCGTCGCGGAACTGCACGAACTTCTCCATGCAGCGCTGCTGGAACGTGATGTCGCCCACGGCGAGGATCTCGTCGATGAGCAGCAGATCGGGGTCGACGTTGATGGCCACGGCGAACGCCAGCCGGACGTACATGCCCGACGAGTAGGTCTTCACCGGGACGTCGATGAACTGTTCGAGGCCCGAGAACGCGACGATCTCGTCGAAGCGGCGCTCGATCTCCTTGCGTTGCATCCCGAGGATCGCGGCGTTGAGGAAGACGTTGTCGCGGCCGGTGAGCTCGGGATGGAACCCGGCGCCGAGTTCGAGCAGGGCGGCCATGCGCTTGTGCACGGTGATGTTGCCCGATTCGGGCGTGAGGATCTTGGCCATGCACTTGAGCAGTGTGGACTTGCCCGAGCCGTTGTGTCCGATGATGCCGACCGCTTCGCCGACCTTCACGTCGAGCGACACGTTCTTGAGGGCCAGGAACTCCTCGTAGCGGTTGCGCCCGCCGCTCGCGATGAACTGCTTGAGCGACGAAGCGCGAGCGGAGTAGATCCTGAACGACTTGGTGACGGAGTCGACGGTGAGCGCGCTGTGCGGGGGTGTCTCCTGCGTCATCAGAGTTCCTCCGCGAACCGTGGCGACATCCGATTGAACGCCCAGGCGCCGAAGGCGAAGACGACGACGGAGTACGCGGCCACCTGCGCCCAGCGTTCGAAACTCGGCCAGGTGCCGTCGTAGAGGATGTTGTGGGAGGCCTGCACGAATGCGCCCGTCGGGCCGAGGTTGATGAGGGTTCTGAGCAGGTCGGACTGGATGATCGAGGTGACGTAGATGATCGGCGAGCTGTAGAACAGAATCTGCGCGCCGATGCCCCACAGGTAGTTGATGTCGTGAAAGAAGACGTTCGCCGCCGACAAGAAGAGCGCAACACCCGTGGTGAACAGGGTCACGAAGGCCATCAGGATGAGCATGGGGAAGAGCCACGGAAGCACCATGTGGCCGAACACGAGGAAGGCCACGGCGAGGACCGCGAGCTCGATGCCTGCGGTGATCAGCTGGGCGAGCACGATCGACAGGACCAGTTGCTCGTGGGGGAACGCGACCTTCTTGATCAGGCTCGCACCACCCTGTACCGAGCCGATGGCCGCGGTGACCGAGATCTGGAAGAACTGGAACGGCAGCAGACCGGACAGGAAGTAGAGCGGGAAGACCTCGAGGCCGGAGTTCTCACCGACGGGTGGCTCGGCCTGGAACACGTAGAGAAAAATGATGGAGAAGATCACCATCTGGCTGAGCGGGTTGAGCAGGCTCCACGCCCATCCGAGGACCGACTTCCGGTACCTGGTTCGCAGCTCCTTCAGCGTGAGCAGGTAGAGGAGGTTGCGGTGAGCAACCGCGGTCCGGAGCGACATGCGGGAACCGAACCTAACGCGGTGGCTAGCCTTCGGCACGTGACCGGCTCAGGGCCAGATCGGGTCGGTACAGGCCTCGACAACGCTGTCGACGCAGCTGACGTTGCCGTCGGCGGCTCGACCGCTGGCATCGTTGACGAACGGGTGATGCCGTGGGCTCGGATCGACTGGATTGCTTGCGGTGTGATCGTGCTGGCAACCGTCGTTCTCGTCGGGCTGCACATTCGCACCTACACGACGCTGTCGCCGACCGACGAGCTCCAGCACCTCGACTACGTCATCAAGGCCGGCGAGTTCGATCCGCCGAACCGGAACGAGTTCGTCGGACAGGAGGCGCTCGCCGAGGCGGCTTGCCGGAGCGTCGACGTGTTCGGATACATCGGTCCGCAGTGCGGCCTCGAGGTCCATGATCCGGAGAACTTCCAAGAACGCGGGGTCAACACCGCCGCCTCGCAGTTTCCGCCGTACTACACGGTGACAGGACTCCTGAGTCGCGCGCTCACCGACACGGGCATCCTCGAGAGTTCGGTCACCGCGGCCCGCCTCGTCGGGGCGCTGTGGACCGGGGCGGCGGGGTGTGTGATGTGGTACCTGATGTCGTTGTTCGGCATCGCTCGGAGTCGACGAGCGGTGGCGATCGTGGCGTTCATGGCG
>JBGCFW010000352.1:0-2880 GCA_045107155.1 Ilumatobacter sp.
CACCTACCGCGGCTTCTGAACCCCACCCGGGTCGACCTCGCCCGGGTCAACGTGCCCGGACCAACGTGCCCGGCTCACCAAGCTCAGCCAGGCGGGCCCAGCCCGGAATCGCCTAGCCCGGAATCGATAGGTCAGCGTCCGGCGAACCGGATCGAACCTTCCTGCGCGGTCGTGGCGACTCGTGTGCCGTCTGCTCGATAGATCGAACCGAACACGAGCCCGCGTTCGTGGCGAGCGACGGGGCTGTGCATGGCGTGAAGGTGCCAGTCGGTGAAGTCGATCGCTTCGTGGAACCAGATCGTGTGATCGAGGCTTGCTCCAGCGAACTGGCCGGCGTCGCTGTGGGGAAGGGCGACGGTGCCGAGTAGCGCCCGATCGGTGGCGAAGATCAGCGCAGCGGTTCGTGCCACTTCGTCGCCGACGATCGGCTGCATCGGTCGCATCCAGATCCAGTGGTCCGGCTCAGTGCCTTCACCGTCGGGGTCGTCGGTGCGCAGGTCGATCGGCTGCTGCTGCCAGTTCGCCTTGCCACGTGCCTCGTCGCGGTTGGCGAGCGACTCAGCGGGTGGAACGGCGGGCATCGCATCCTGGTGTTCGACGCCGGGGGAGTTGTCCGAGAAGCTCGCCATCATCTGGAAGATGATCTGGTCGCCCTGGATCGCTCGCACCTGGCGTGCCTCGAATCGACGGCCCTGTTTGAGGTCGTCGACCTCGTAGCGGATCGGCACCGACGCCCGCCCGGGCCGCAGGAAGTAGAGGTGGAGCGAGTGGATCGGTCCCACGCTCGCGGTGCGCGCCGCGGCGACGTAGGCCTGCGCTGCGACCAACCCGCCGAACAATCGGTCGGCAGCGCCGGTGCCTGCAGGGCCCGAGCCTCCGATGAACGTGTGCGCCGCCTCCTGGTCGAGGTCGAGCCGTTCGAGGAGGCGCGCGATCGGATTGCGCGCCGCGTCAAGCATCGGCGAAGCGTTCGGTCGCTTCGGTCCGAAGGCGCTTGTAGTCGACCTTGCCGTTGGCGGCTCGGCCGATCGAGTCGACGACCATGATCCGTTTGGGTGACTTGTACGCCGCGAGTGTCGTGCGGACGTGAGCGATCACGTCGGCGGTGTCGACGTCGGCCCCATCGCGGGCCTGGACCACACCGGTGACGGCTTCACCGAACTTCTCGTCGGGGATGCCGACGACGACGGCATCGAGTACCGCAGGGTGGGTCTTGATCGCTTCTTCGACTTCTTCGGGGAACACTTTCTCTCCACCTGTGTTGATGCACACCGAGCCTCGACCGAGCAGTGTGATCGACCCGTCGGCTTCGACGGTCGCGAAGTCGCCGGGGCACGAGTAACGGCCGCCGTTGATCTCGAGGAACGTGGCCTTCGTCTTGTCGGGGTCCTTGAAGTAGCCGAGCGGCTGGCGGCCTCCGACGGCGAGCCGTCCGATCTCACCGGAACCGGGTTCGACCGGACGGTTGAGTTCGTCGATGACGATCGTGTCCGGCGTGAGCGCGAACTTGGCGGTCTCAGCGGTCTGTCCGCCACCCGACACCGACACGCCCATGCCGAGCGCTTCCGATGACGAGAACGCGTCCATCAGCATCATGCCCGGGTGGTGGGCGAGGAGTCCGACCTTGGATTCCTTGCTCCACATCACGCCGGAGCTGATGATCGCCGCCAGGCTCGACAGGTCCCACCGGTCGGGTTCGGCGTCGAGTGCTCGAAGGATCGGCTTGGCGAATGCGTCGCCAACGATGGCCAGGTTGGTGACGCCTTCGCGCTCGATCGTGTCGAGCAGTTCGGCCACGTCGAAATTGCGCCCGGTCAGGGTGACGATGCTGCCTCCGGCCGAGAGCGTGCCGAGGCCAGGGAAGTTGCCGGTGCCGTGCATCTGCGGGCACGCCGGCAGGAACACGGCTCCGGGGCCGTTGAGGTTCGGGCGCAGCTCATCGACGCTGGCTTGTTCGGCGATCGGCATCGGCCCGGTACCGGTGAGCCGGACGACGAGGTCGTCTTGGCGCCACATGACGCCTTTGGGCATTCCGGTGGTGCCGCCGGTGTACAGCATGTTCAAGTCGTCGCCGGAGCGACCCCATTCGGGCACCGTGCGACCGCTACCCGATGCGGCTGCGTCCTCGTACGGGGTGGCCCAGTCTGGGCATGGCCCTTCGCCGTCATCGACCCAGAGCCACGCTCGAACGAGTGGCAGCTGGCTGCGGATCGGCTCGATCGTGTCGACGAACGTTCCGTGGAAGACGACGGCGCCGGCATCGGCGTTGTCCCACAGGTACAGCAACTCGTCAGACGTGTAGCGGTAGTTGGTGTTGACGGGAACGAGCGCGGCCTTGAACGCAGCGAACATCGACTCGACGTACTCGGGCCCGTTGTAGAGGTACTGCGCCACCGCCTGCTGGCGTCCGAGGCCGGCGTCGAGGAGATGCCGTGCGACACCGTCCGCTCGTCGGTCGAACTCCGCCCACGTGCGGTGCAGGTCGCCGTGTGTGACCGCGAGCTCGTCGGGAATCTCCTCGGCAACGACTTCCCAGATGTCGGCAAAGTTCCAGATCACAGGACTGGTGTAGCAGGACCGTGCCGACCGATCGGCGCTGGACGACGCCGCTACCGGCCGCGCCCGCAACGTTCGCTCACGCGAAGAGTTGTTCGCAGCCGGAGCCGTCGAGCACCCCGTCGACACGGGCCCGGTCGACGTCGCTCAGTTCGGTGTGCGCCTCGCGGAGCCACTTCAGGCACTTGCCCTGGTAGCCGAACGGTGCCTGGCGGTACTCCCGGCCGTCGATCGTGCACACGACCTCATCGGCCCCGGATGTCAGCGCTTCGGCGTTGGCGACGAGGAACGGTGCATAGGTGCGCCCGCACTCGGCGAGGAGAT
>JBGCFW010000353.1:0-5714 GCA_045107155.1 Ilumatobacter sp.
GCGAGGAACACGGTGGGATGCTCGGGTCCCTTTGGCGAGTGCAGCGTCATCAGGACGACCTGGTTGTCGTCGTCGATCTGGTCGGTGTCGGCCACGAGTGCGACCTGTTCCATGAACTCGTCGATGACCATGAATTCGCGAGCCGACCCGACGAGCTCGCCGAGGTTCTCGATCCGCGTGTGTGCCTCGATCGTGTCTTCGGCTTCGAGCTCCGCCAGGTAACCGGAACCGTCGAGCGCAAGCTGGAGAACATCGCCGGGCCCGTACGTCGAGTCGGCCGCAGTGGCGCTCAAGCCGTCGAGCAACTCGACGAACTGGGTGATCCCGCGCAGTGCCTTGCCCGAGACACCCGCCTCTTCGCAACGCCGAAGTGCTTCGATGAACGGGACCCCGACGCTCCGAGCGAACGCGTCGAGCTTGTCGACACTCGCGTCGCCGATCCCCCGCTTGGGCGTGTTGAGAACGCGCTTGAGCGACACCTCGTCGGCCGGGTTGACCACCGTGCGCAGATACGCCATCGCGTCCTTGACCTCACGGCGATCGTAGAAGCGGGTGCCACCGACGACCTTGTACGGCACGCCCACACGCATGAACGCCTCTTCGAGCACGCGACTCTGCGCGTTGGTGCGGTAGAGCACCGCCATGTCACGCCAGTTGGTGGCGTCCTGCTCGTGGTGCTGGCGTGCGCTCGTCGCGACGAACGTGGCCTCGTCACCCTCGTCCTCGGCGTGGTACCGCGTGATCGTGTCACCGCTGCCCATGTCGGTCCACAGCGCCTTGGGCTTGCGCTCGGTGTTGTTGTCGATCACGGCGTTCGCCGCATCGAGGATGGTCTGCGTGCTCCGATAGTTCTGATCGAGCACCACGGTGGTGACGTCGGGGAACGCCTCTTCGAACTGCAGGATGTTCCGGAAGTCGGCGCCGCGGAATCGGTACACCGACTGATCGGTGTCGCCGACCACGCAGACGTTGTGGTGACCGCCGGCGAGCATGAGCACGATCTCGTTCTGCGCCTGGTTCGTGTCCTGGTACTCGTCGACGAGGATGTTGGTGAATCGCTCCCGATAGTGCTCGAGGATGTTCGGGTGTTCGCGGAAGAGCTTCACGACGTTGAGGAGCAGGTCGTCGAAGTCCATCGCGCCGGCCTTCTGGAGTCGAGCCTGATACTCGGCATACACCTCGGCGTGCTTACGGTCGAAGATGTTCTCGGCCTGTTCGGCCATCTCGTCGGGCGAGACGAGTTCGTTCTTCTTGAGTGAGATGATCCCCTGCACACCGCGCGGAGTGAACCGTTTGGCGTCCAGGCCGAGGTCGCGGATCACGTACGACACCAGCCGGTTCGAGTCGGCCGAGTCGTAGATCGAGAACTGGCGGGGATAGCCGATCGCTTCCCCGTTCGCCCGGAGAATCCGCACGCACGCCGAGTGGAAGGTCGACACCCACATGGTCTTCACGATCGGGCCGACCAGCTCGTGGACCCGCTCGCGCATCTCGGACGCGGCCTTGTTGGTGAACGTGATCGCCAGGATCTTCGATGGGTGCACACCGAGGTGGATGAGATTGGCGATGCGGTGCGTGAGCACGCGGGTCTTGCCGGAGCCTGCTCCGGCAACCACCAGTAACGGCCCCTGTTCGTGGACGACCGCGTCGAGCTGGTCGGGGTTCAGCCCCTGGACGAACGGTGACGGCCCCTTCGGCCGAGGTCCGTCCGGCCGACGCTCGAGCAGATCGGTCGCACCCTGATCGAGCTCGTCGCTCGACGGTGGCGGTGCGGCGCCGGCCTCGGCCGGATGGGGGATGTCGGCGAACAACTGCTCATCGCTCATGGCGCCGACCACTCTACGGACGGGGTGTCACCCACTCGACCGATCCGAGCAGCGCACCGCCGAACACCCGAGGAAACCTCGGCAGACCACGTCGGTTCCGAGCACTACGTTGCCCGCCATGCCCGCACCGCAGCCTCCCTCCGCCCGCACGACCTTGCGCCGCGGCGCCAAGAACGCGGTCTACGAACAAGAACGGATCCGGCAGATCCTCGAGGCCGGCGTGATCGCACATGTCGGGGTGACGACCGACGACGGACCGATGGTGTTGCCGATGGCCTACGGACTTCGCGGCGACCGCGATGCCGCAGAGATGCTCATCCACGGCGCCTTGGCGAACGCGATGATGAAGGCAGGCCGGTCACTCGACGTGTGCCTGACGGTCACGATCGTCGATGGTCTCGTCGTCGCCCGAACCCCGTTCCACAACTCGATGAACTACCGGTCGGTGGTCGTCCGCGGCAGGGCCACCGCCGTCGACGATCCGGATGCGAAGGTCGAAGCGCTCCGGATCATCAATGACCACGTCGTTCCGATCTGGGACACCGCTCGGCCTCCGTCGCCGTCTGACCTCAAGAAGACCCTTGTGCTCTCGGTGCCGCTCGCGGAGGCCTCGGCAAAGGTCCGCTCCGGCGACCCCGTGGACGAGGAAATCGACATGGCCGGACCCCACTGGGCAGGTGTGGTTCCGCTGGCGACGACGTGGGGGACGCCGACCACGGCACGCGACCTGGTCGACGGCATCTCCATTCCCGACGCCATCGAGGAGCTCGCGCACACGAACGCACACCCGTCGACGATCTGACGACCGAAGTGCGCTGCGGTCAGGCGGAGACGGAATTTCGTTGCGAGCGGACGACGCCGGCAACCTTGGGCAGCATGCAGGGCCGTCCGGAACAGGCATCCCAGGTGCGGAGCCCACCTGCCATCAGCGGATCGGGCGCGAGGGCAGCGACCTGCGCAGCGACTTCGAGCGCCGCCGCGAGCTCTTCGGGCGTGTAGGACGTCCACCTCGAAGGGTCGTCGGCGTCTGCGTCGAGGATCGGCGCTCCGTCGGTGCAGTTCCACCCGTCATCAGCACGCGTCCGGCTTCGGATGATCCGGATGCGACCGAAACGGTCGACCAAGATGTTCCCGCGCTGCAACGTGCTCACAACGTCTTCGTCGGCACGTCTGAGCTGGTCCTTGAGCGCGATTCAGCCCTCGGCGAGTTCGGCCAACTCGAGCCACGACGCCTCGAGTTCCGACAGCTGAGACTGCGCGGCGGTCAGCGCCTCGCCGCGTTCGGCGAGCTGCTGGTGATCGGAGATGGCGGCGAGTTCCTCCGAGAGGCGATCGACCTGGCGCTGCGCTTTGACCATCGCTTGCTCGGTTTCGCGGAGACGACGCCCGATCGTCGACGGGCTCGGGCCGGAGCGAGCCTCCTTTGGCTTGCCCCCTGAATGCTGCGGCTTCGTGGCTCGAGGCTTCGGCGCACGCGAACCCGACGCCGACGCGCGTTCGGCGAGCCAACCGCTCACTCCCCCCGGGACACGACGCATCGAGCCGCCCGGTTCGATCGCGAGCACGTGGTCGGCGACACGGTCGAGGAATGCACGATCGTGGCTCGCGACCACGACCGCGCCTGGCCAGTCGTCGAGGAACTCCTCGAGCGATCGAAGCGTGTCGAGGTCGAGGTCGTTCGTGGGTTCGTCCAAGATGAGCAGGTTCGGCTGCTTCGCCAGGACCATCACGAGCTGCAACCGTCGGCGTTCGCCGCCAGACAGCATGCGGACGGGCGCGTGTTGGGCCGTGCCGTCGAACCAGAATCGTTCGAGGAGTGCCTTGTCCTCGTGGTCGGGTTCTCGGAGCGGGCCGGCCACGAGCTTGCGGACCGTGATGTCCGGGTCGAGTGAGGCGGCGTGCTGGTCGGCGTAGCCCACCACCACCGTCGTGCCGACTCGCACGTCACCCATCGCCGGCTCGCGCCGCGATCCGATGATGTCGAGCAACGTCGTCTTCCCCGATCCATTCGGGCCGACGATCGCGAGACGTGCGCCCGGCTCGATGACCAGGTCGACGCCCTCGAACACGGTGATCGGATCGCCACCCGACGGCCGGTCGAAGCGTTGCCCGACACCGTCGAGCTCGACCACTTGATTGCCGAGACGGGTCGAGCCTGCGCCCAGCTCGAGGTCGTTCGCTCGCACGCCGAGGTCGCGTGGCCCACCGGACACGATCTCGCTCGCGGTCCGAAGCCGAGCCTTCGGCTTCGATGTTCGGGCTGGCGCTCCGCGTCGAAGCCACGCGAGTTCCCGACGAGCGAGGATCTTGCGCGTCGCTTCTTCGTGCTCCTCGCGTTCGACTCGTGCCGCACGTGCGTCGAGATAGGTGGCGTATGCACTCGAGCCGGTTGCCGCCTGATGCACGAACGATCGACCGTGATCGAGTTCGACGACTCGACTCGGACCGACTTCGCTGGTGAGGCGATCGAGCGCGTGACGGTCATGGGTGACCAAGACGAGAGCCGCCGACATCGCGACGAGACGCGCCTCCAACCACTCGATGGCTTCGAGGTCGAGGTGATTGGTCGGCTCGTCGAGCACGATCATGTCGTGGCCGTTCTCGGCGTCGCCGTCCGCGTTGTCGGCAAGCATCTTGGCCAGCGCGACACGTTTCGCCTGGCCGCCCGACAGCTCGTCGGTGCGCCGATCGAACAGCGGCTGCACCCCGAGCGACGTCGCCACCGCTGCGACCTCCCAACCGTCACCCAGGTAGTCGCGGACGAGTCCGACTGGCAGCACCGGGTCCTGTTCGAGCATCGTGATCCGAGCGCCGCGCCCGAATCGGACATCACCCGAGTCGGGTTCGAGCGCACCGGTCAAGATACGAAGCAACGTCGTCTTGCCCGAGCCGTTGACACCGACGACGGCCACACGGTCACCACGGGAGATCGTCACGTCCAGGTCATCGAACAGCACCTTGTCGGGTTGCTCGAGGCGGACACCTCGCACGTCGACACAGATCACCAGGCGACGATACGCAACGAATCCACCGACATGCGGTCTGCGTAGAGTTCGGCGCCGTGAACGAGGACGCAAGCCGGGAGAGCACCGACGCCGCCACCGGGCGGTCCGAGTTCACCACGATCGTCGGCGTCGGCGCAGGCGGGGCGGCGGGAGCCGCCGCGCGATGGCTGATCGTCGAAGCAGTTGGCGACACGCCCGCAGACGAAGGCGGGTTCCCGTGGGGCACGCTGCTCGTGAACGTGCTCGGTTGTCTGCTCGTCGGGTTCGCCGCGCGCCGGCTGCGTCATGCGGAGCGCGCCCATGCTGTCGTCGTCACCGGGGTGCTCGGCGGGTTCACCACGATGTCGGCCGTCGCCGTCGAGTTGAACGCACTGGCCGAGGAGTCACGCATCGGGGTCGCCGCGATCTACCTGACAGTCACGCTCGGTGCCGGATTCGCCGCGGTCCTCGTCGGGTCGATCACCGCCGGAGACCCGCGATGGACGAGCGACGAGGACCGATCATGACCGTCGTCCTCTTCGTCCTCGCGGCGGCCTTCGGTGCGATCGCTCGCCACCTCGCCGTTCGGATCACGTGTTCGTGGCAGGGGCTCCTCGTCGCGAACACCGTCGGATCCGCCGCACTCGGTTTCCTCGTCGGCCGCGAGGTCACCGGTACCGCGCTCACGGTGATCGGCATCGGATTCTGCGGTGCGCTCACGACATTCGGTTCCTTCGCGATCCTGGTACGGGACCTCGGCGCTCGATACGGTGCGCTGTATACGGCGTCGACGCTGGTGTGCGTGTGCTCAGCGGCGTCGCTGGCATCGACGTTCTGACGCCGCGAAGGGGGTGACGCCTCAAGGTCTGCGCCGAGTTGGTCGATTCCAACTCCGATGATCATG
>JBGCFW010000354.1:0-3703 GCA_045107155.1 Ilumatobacter sp.
TCTGTTGATCGGTCGAGATGCACCGACACACGGCGACGTGATCACCGGTCAGCGCCAGGGGGTCCTCCTCACCGACGCCAGCAACGTGGTGTCTCGCCATCACCTCGCGATCACGCTGCGCGAGTGGGACGTGTTCGTCGCGGATCTCGGAAGCGCCAACGGCACGCTGTTCATCGCCACCGAGACCGGCCAAGCGGTCCCACTCACTGCCCATCAAGAAGTAAAGATGGGCGCCGGCGACCGACTCCAGATCGGCCCGCGCACGTTGCAGCTCGAACTCCACCACGTCGCGACGCCGCAGTAGGCGGGGCGCGCCGTCATCACGAGTTGACGGCGCAGGTAGGGCGCACTGACGGACGGTCGCTACCGTGCCCTGCGATGCCCGGCCCTCGAGACCTCGCTCGCAAGGCACGTGACGCGACGGCGTCGGTCGGTCGGCGCATCGCCGACCAGCGCACCGAAGTCGGCGGACCACGGACGACCAGCAAACGCTCGGTCGACGAGATTCGAGCAGAGCTCCACACGCTGGTCGGGCTCGAGTCCGTCAAAGAACAGGTCGATGCACTCGCCGCGTTGATCAGCGTCCGACAACAGCGGGCACAGCACGGTCTGTCATCGCCCGACACGAGCCATCACCTCGTGTTCCGCGGAAACCCCGGCACCGGGAAGACGACGGTTGCACGGCTCGTCGCCGAGATGTTCGGCGCGGTCGGTCTGCTCGAGTCCGGCCATCTCGTCGAGGTCGACCGCGCGCGCCTGGTCGGCCAGTACGTCGGCCACACGGCGATCAAGACGAACCGAGCGATCCGACGAGCGCTCGACGGCGTGCTGTTCATCGACGAGGCCTACGCGCTCGCGCCACCCGGTCCAGCCAGCCTGGACTTCGGCGCCGAAGCGATCGAGACACTCATCAAGCGGATGGAAGATCACCGCGGGCGCCTCGTGGTGATCGTCGCCGGCTACCCAGACCTGATCAATCGGTTCCTCGATTCGAATCCCGGTCTTCGCTCCCGGTTCGGGCGCGAGATCGACTTCGACGACTACTCCGATGCCGAGCTCGTCGCGATCACCGAGAAGTACGCCGCCGACGCGGACTACGTACTGGCGCCCGACGCAGGTGGTGTGTTGGCAGGCATCTTCGGCAACGCCCGGCGGAGCCCGGGCTTCGGAAACGCCAGACACGCCCGCACGCTGTTCGAGCAGGCCGTGAACCGTCAGGCACTCCGTCTCGAACGAGCGGGAACCGCACCGCTGACACGCGAGCAACTGCTCACGATCACCGCCGACGATCTCACCGACGCGGCCGCCAACCTCTGATCACGCGGGAGTTTCGATTCGGCGCGGGTTCGTAGGCTCGTCGCATGACCGTGTCGTTGGAGAAGCATCCGTCGTTCGCCGGCCGCCCCGGGCCGCTGTTGGTGATCGTGGCCGATGGGGTGGGCATCGCGCCGCCGGGAGCGTCCAACGCGGTGACCGAGGCCGACACCCCCACCCTCGACGAACTGTGGGCGAGTGAACTCTCCACCCAGCTGGCCGCACACGGACCGGCCGTGGGACTGCCCTCTGACGACGACATGGGCAACTCCGAGGTCGGCCACAATGCGCTGGGAGCCGGCCGGATCTTCGCGCAGGGCGCCAAGTTGGTGAACAAGGCGATCAAGAGCGGCGCGATCTTCGAGTCCGACGTGTGGGGCCGCGTGATCGAGCAGGCCGCCGCGAGCGGCGCGACGCTTCATCTGATCGGGCTCCATTCCGACGGCGGCGTCCACTCCAGCCTCGATCATCTCGAAGCACTTCTCCGGCGAGCCGCGGACGCCGGCGTCGAGAGCTGCGCCGTGCACATCCTGCACGACGGGCGCGACGTCGATGCCCGCTCCGCACTCCGTTACATCGAACGCACCGAGCGAGCGCTCGCCGAGCTGAACGAGGGCACCGACGACCGGAACTTCCGGATCGCATCAGGCGGCGGACGGATGCGGATCACGATGGATCGATACGAAGCCGACTGGGACATGGTCGAGCGCGGGTACCGATGCCACGTCCACGGCGAAGGCCGCTCGTTCGGGTCGGCCACCGAAGCGGTCGAGACGATGTACGGCGAGTCCGACACCGGCGATCAGTACCTGGGCGAGTTCGTGGTCGTGGACGACGACGGCGCCCCGATCGGGGAGATCGTGGACGGCGACGCCGTGGTGTTCTTCAACTTTCGCGGCGACCGGGCGATCGAGATCAGCCGATCGTTCGAGGAGGACGACTTCGAGGTGTTCGATCGCACGGGCGCTGACGGTCGGGGCCATCCCGACGTGTTCTACGCCGGGATGCTCCAGTACGACGGCGACGCCCTGGTGCCGAAGCAGTACCTCGTCGCCCCACCCCAGATCGATCGCGTCATGGGCCAGTTCATGTGCGCTGAAGGCATCCGGAGCTTCGCGATCTCCGAAACCCAGAAGTACGGCCACGTCACCTACTTCTGGAACGGCAATCGATCCGGCTACATCGACGAAACACTCGAGCACTACGTGGAGATTCCCTCGGACAACGTTGAGTTCGACACCACACCGGCCATGAAGGTGCGCGAGATCACCGACGAGACCATCGACCTGCTCCGATCCGGCGAGTACCGCTTCGGCCGCCTCAACTTCCCGTCGGGCGACATGGTCGGCCACACCGGCCACCTGCACGCGACAGTCGAAGCGATGGAGATCATCGACGAGTGCGTCGCGAAGCTGATCGACGTGATCGACGAGCTCGACGGGATGATCGTGTTCACGGCCGACCACGGCAACGCCGACGTCATGTTCACCGAGGACGCCGATGGAAACCGTCAACCGAAGACCAGCCACACCCTGAGCCCGGTGCCGTTCTCGATCCACGATCCGAACTACGACGGCGAGTACCACATGGTGTCGGCGGCACCCGGCGAGGCGCACGGCCTGGCCAACGTCGCCGCGACCGTGTTCGAACTCCTCGGCTACAGCGCGCCCGACGACTACCTTCCCGCTCTCGTCGAGTTCTGAACGCGGGTTCGCGGCGCCGACGGTGGGTCCGCCGTCGGCCGACGCGTTCACGGTGACCTAGGGTGTCGCCCATGGCGAGCAAGAAACAACACCTCGAGAGTCTCAAGCAGGTCGCGCTGTTCAGCGGGTGCACGAACAAGGAACTGCAGAAGGTGGCCAAGGCCACCGACGAGATCACCATGACCGCGGGAACGATGGTCATGGATCAGGGCCAGACCGGTCGTGAAGCCTTCGTGATCGTCGAAGGCGAGGTGACCGTGAAGCGCAACAACCGAAAGGTCACCACGCTCGGCCCCGGCGACGTCGTCGGCGAGATGTCCTTGCTCGATCGCGGCCCGCGCACGGCCAGCGTGGTGTGCGCCGTCGACACGACACTGCTCGTCATCGATCAGCGCCGCTTCCTGGGCGTGCTCGACGAGATTCCTTCCATCAACCAGAAGCTGCTCGCCGCGCTGGCAGGGCGCATCCGCGAGTTCGATCGTCAGACCTACGGCTGACTCGATGAACTTCACAGCGCTTCCTGACGACTGGCCGACCGAACGCGAGACGCTTCGTCGCATCGGGACCCACGTGGTCGCACGCGCCGAAGCGGCCGTCACGGGTCACTTCGCGCTGATGCCCACTGCTGGGGGCTTCGGTACACCGCAGTTCGGGCCTGATCGCACACGCGTCAGAGTGGTGGGTGG
>JBGCFW010000355.1:0-7281 GCA_045107155.1 Ilumatobacter sp.
GCAAACACCGAGATAAACACCTCCGGCTGCCCCACGAGTTGACCCATCGAATCGGACGAAGCTCGCCAGCGTCAACGGTCTGGTAGACCGACGACCGGCTGATCGACAACATGTCGGCCGCCTGCCGAACGCCGACGAGCAGCAGCAACGGGGCCTCCGCTGCGGCGGGGCGTGGTCCGTAGTCGCCATGTTCGAGTTGACGCAACAAGCTCTTGGGAACGGGACACTCGGGCAGATCCATGCGGCACCGCTACGGATGTGCGCCGCATCGGGGTCTGCCCCCGGTTTGGTTGATGTACCTGATTCGAGGCGAGGGCCTCGCCAAAGCAGAGGCCAACCTCATCGATCTCGCAGCCGACGGCACCGTCCCCAACGCCAAGATCAAGACACGACTCCACGACATCGAGCAACGCCGAACCCGCCTCGAAGACCAGCTCGACGAAGTCGTCGCCGACCTCTCATCCGGCGCAGAACTCCTGACCACGGCGATCGAGTTCCTCACGAAGCCGGGACGCACGTACGACCGAGTCGACGACGCCAACCGGTGTGTCATCAACCAAGCCGTGTTCGACAGGCTCTACATCGAAGACGACACCGTCACGAACGACGAGCTCCTCGAACCCTTCGCTGAACTCGTCGCTCTCCAGCGAGCCGGGAACACAGACGCTGCCGCAGCCCACCGCAGCGACAGCCCGATCGGCCACACAGCATACTGCGACAGCCGAAAACGCAAAGAGGCCTTACTCAAACGTGCCCTTGAGAAGGACCATGGTTTGAGTAAGGCCTCTCTGGTGGAGCTAAGGGGAATTGAACCCCTGACCTCGTCATTGCGAACGACGCGCTCTACCAACTGAGCTATAGCCCCGAGAGGCGCCGAGTGTATCCGCCGTCAGCGGAAGTCGGACCAGGTGTCGGCGACACCGGACTCGCGCAGTCGGGCCTGTCGCAGCATGTACACGTAGCCGGTGAGCGCAAGGAAGGAGAAGGCGAACACGTACACCATGAACTCGCTGGCCGTCGTGGCCGCGAGGAACAGCGAGCACACCGTCGAGATCGCGAGGACGAAGACGACGTTCGCCCGACGCTGCTTGGCCGGTACACGAACTTCGGCACCGCGCTGACGAGGTTGCGCGCCTCTCGTCTCACGATTCGAATGCGCCCGAGGCTGCCCACCAGTGGGATCGGCGTGGCGGCGCACACCCCCGGACGGGTCGGCACTGCGGCGACGCGCAGGCGCCTCGATGCGCTCACGAGCCTGCGGGCGTACTTCGCCACCGGTCGGGTCACCGTGAGAGCGGAAACGGGGCGCCTCATCGACGTCGACCGAGCGGCGGCTCGGCGCGGCGACGCCGCCCGAACGCGCTGCGGCCATCTCCGAGGGCGTCGTGTGCCGAGTGACGCCCGAGCGCAGCGTTGGTTGACCAGGGCGGCCCGGCGCCGCAGCTCGTGCCAGCGGCGACGGTGCGAGCGGACGACCCATCGCCCGAACGGCGCCACGCGGTGGTGTCGCCGTGTTCTGGAGACGGGTCAGCTGGCGGCGGAAGTCGGTGACCGAGGAGTTCGGACGATTCTCAACCCGGGAGCGAAGCATCGGGGGAAGGAGAACGGCGAGCCACGCTGCGGCGACGACGAGAAGAATGAGTTGTGCCATGAGAATGAAGATGTGTCGGCGGAGAGGGACGAACGCGTGGTGCGATGCTTCCCTTGCGACGTTGTAACGATTCTATGACGTTCGTTGCAAGCCAAGCAACGACCGCCGTGGCAACGGTCACAGACCGATGTCACTCCGAGCGACGATACACGCCCGATCGGCCGCCCGTCTTTTCCCACAGCGCCAGGTCGTCGATGGTCATTGCCTTGTCGACGGCCTTGCACATGTCGTACACCGTGAGCGCCGCGACGCTGCACGCGTGCAGTGCCTCCATCTCGACACCGGTGCGCTCGACGCAGTCGACGCTTGCCTCGATGTCGACGTGATCGTCCCCGACCTCGAACTCGACCGAGACCCTCGTGATCGCGAGCGGGTGACACAGCGGAATCGCCTCCGAGGTGCGCTTCGCCGCCATGATCCCCGCCACGCGTGCGACCGACAGCACGTCGCCCTTCTTGAGAGTCTGCGCCTCGATGGCCCGAGCGGTCTCGGGTTGCATGGTCACTCGGCAACGCGCCACCGCCCGCCGCTGGGTGACCGACTTGTCGCCGACATCGACCATGTGCGCATGGCCACTCGCGTCGAGGTGGGTGAACTCGCCGTCGCTCATCGTCGACGACCGTAGCGGCAGGTCGGCGGCCGCTCGTCTACCGTCCATCGACATGACGGTCCCGTTCGATCAGCTCGAGGTGTTCCAGACCACCAGTTCCACGTTCATCGAACTCGCGCGCGGGAGTGATCCTTCGACACCGATCCCTTCGTGTCCGGATTGGACAGTCGCCGCGATCACCGATCACATGGCCGACTGCTGGACCTTCTGGAGTCGAGTCGTGGCCGACGGTCTCACCCAGCGCCACCAGCTGCCATCCATCGACATTCCCGAAGGACTCGAGGGCGAGCGGCTCGTCGACTGGCTCGCGACATCGCGCGACGCGCTGAACGCCGCGCTCACCGACGCCCCGAGCGATCAAGCGGCGTGGTCGTGGGCGGGCTCGAACCTCGACGCCGCCTGGGTGCTGCGACGAATGGTGCACGAATCGACAGTCCACCTGTGGGACATCGCCGTCGCCGTCGGTCATCCGTATGAGATCCCCACGTCGGTCGCTGCCGACGGCATCGACGAGTTCCTCACCCATTTCATGGGCCATCGCCGCAACGAGGGAGCGATGAAGGTCGGTGGCACCGTGCACCTGCACTGCACCGACACCAGCGAGAACGACGTGGCGGGCGGAGAGTGGTTCGTATCCGCCGTGAAGGAGCCCTCGTGCACCTTCACGCGCGAACACCGCAAGGGCGACGCGGCGATCCGCGGAGCGGCGCACGATCTGCAGATGTGGCTCTGGCGCCGAAACGGGGACCGCCCCGGAAACGTCGAGGTGATCGGCGACGACGTGGTCGCTCGACGCTTCCGTGCCTACAGCGACCTCGGTTTCTGACGGACCTCAGCCGCCGATCTGCGACATCGACTTCGAGGGGCGGGTGAAGCTCACCTGATTGATCTGATGCCCGGCCCACTTCGTCGCAACGGCCGCCTCGATACGAGCGGCCACCTCATCATCGGTCTCACCGGCGCGGATGGCCGACAACAGGTCGAACTCCTTCGTGGCGAAAAGGCACGTCCGGAACTCACCAGACGCCGTCAGCCGCACTCGGTCACAGTCGCCACAGAACGGCTTCGTGACCGTCGGGATCACGCCGATGCGACCACCCGGCGTTTTCGCGTCACGGTCGAGATACCTGAAACGGTCCGCCGGCGCAGCACCGCGGGCTGGCATCACTTCGACGGGATACACCTCACCGATGCGTTCGACGATCTCATCCTGGCCGACGACCGTGTCGTTCACCCAATGGCCGTCCGCGTCCAGCGGCATGAACTCGATGAAGCGCATTTCGACGTCCCGCTCGCGGCCGAACGTCGCGAGATCGACCAGTTCGTCATCATTGACGCCTCGCTCGATCACGGCGTTGATCTTCACCGGTGAGAACCCGGCCTCTTTCGCCGCTTCGATCCCGTCGAGCACCGCCTCGAGTTCGTCACGCCGGGTCATCTCGTGGAACTTCTCACGATCGAGGGTGTCGAGGCTGATGTTGACGCGACGGAGTCCCGCAGCTTTCAAGCTCGGAGCCAGGTGGCGGAGCGTGGCCCCGTTGGTGGTCATCGACAGGTCGACCGGACCACCGGAGTGTTCCAACACCGCCAACTTCTCGACGAGCGTGGCGAGCTTGGCTCGCACCGTCGGCTCACCGCCGGTGAGGCGGATGCCCTGCACGCCGTAACGCTCGACGAAGATCCGTGCGAGTCGCTCGATCTCCTCGAACGACATGACCTCGGAACGGTCGAGCCACGTCAAGCCCTCCTCCGGCATGCAGTACGTGCAGCGGAAGTTGCACCGATCGGTCACCGAGATGCGCAGATCTTGGATGTGGCGACCGAACGGGTCGATCAGGTCCTCGTGGACGGCCATCAGGCCATCGTACGACGACAGCGGCGGGCACCGCATGTCGGGGACACGAAGGGGATCCGAAACGTGGCTCAGCTCAACAGGAGCACGGCGATCTCAGCGCCTGCCGACACGCCGTCACCATCGGGGAGCACCGCCATCGCATCCGCCGATGCCGTGGCGGCCAGTTGATGGCTGCCCTGTGCGCGCACGGGGCGGACGTGATACCGACCGTCCTCGGCGAACTCGCCGTTCACCCTGGAGAAGTGGACCTTCCCATCGGGGTTCCGCCGCAGGTCCTCATCGGCGATCGCGACGAGGCTGGTCCGCGTGAGACGCGTATTTCCCATCATCCGCCGCAGCGCCGGGCGCGCCATCAGCTCATAGCTGACGAGCGAGCTCACCGGGTTGCCGGGCAGCCCGAAGATCGGAACGTCGACGCCGTCCTCACCCGGGAGGGTGCCGAACGCGAACGGCTTGGTGGGCTTGATCGCCATCTGCATCCAGGTCATGTCGGCGATTCGTCCGAGCACTGCCTTCACGACGTCATAGTCACCCATTGAGACACCGCCACTCGACACGATCGCGTCGCACTCCGCCGCAGCGCCGCGCAGAACTCGCTCGAGTTCGGCTTCGTCGTCGCGCACGACTCCGAGATCGAGCACGTCACACCCCGACTCGGCGAGCATGCCGGCGAGCATCGTCTTGTTCGACTCGCGAATCTGACCGAGCTCCAGCGGCGACCCGTCGTCGATCAGCTCGTCACCGGTCGACAACACCGCGACCCGGAGCCGCGGGAACACCTCGACCTCGACGGCGTTCACGCTCGCGAGCACCGCTTGGATCGCCGGGGTCACCACCGTGCCAGCGGGGAAGATCTCCTCACCCACCGCCACATCGTCGCCGGCACGCCGAACCGCTTGCCCCGGCGAGACGGTCGCCGAAAGGCGAACTCGCTCGCGCCCGTCGTCGCCGACACCTGCACGTTCCGAATTCTCGACCATCACCACGGCGTCGGCCCCGACCGGCATCGGCGCACCGGTCATGATCCGGACCGTCTCGCCCGGGCCGACCTCCCGGTCCGGCGCCGCGCCCGCTGCGATCTCGCCGACCACCACCAACTCCACCGGGTCGGACGACGCAGTCGCCACGTCGACGGCCCGAACGGCGAATCCGTCCATCGCCGTGTTGTCGAACGGCGGCACGATTTCGGTCGAGACGACGGGCGCAGCGAGCACCAGTCCGTTCGCGAGCTCGCGCGCCATCGTCACCGAGTTCTTCGGTGGGCACGAACCGAGTACGAACTCCTGAGCATCCTCCAACGGCGTCATGGCGCTGATCGTACGACGGCCCGCATCACACCACTGCGGTCGAGGCACGAACGTGAGCGGCCATTGAACTCCTAGCCTGCGACGCCATGACGACGGCGATGACGGCGTTTCCGGCCGACGGCTACACGGCCCGCTGGCAGACCTGGTCGGGCGACGGTGATGAAACCGTGACTCTGCGCTGGGAGAACGAGGGATGGACAGCGATCGGCGAGGTCGGCCGCGAGGCGGTGTCCTACGTACTGCGGCTTTCTCCCATGTGGCAGGTCCGTCAGTTTCTGCTGTTCCGTGACCAAGCCGAACCCGACCTCTGGCTCGGTCACGACGGCGGCGGCCACTGGGGAGAGATGAACGGCGCACACCGCGACGACCTCGACGGAAGCACCGAGCTCGACCTCGGGTGCACGCCGTTCACGAACACGTTGCCGATTCGCCGACTCCAACTCGATGTGGGCGATGGCGCTGAGATCACCGCGGCGATGGTCGACGTCGAGACCCTCGGGATCGTGCCGGTGAAGCAGCGATACGAACACATCGCCCCGCAGCGGTGGCGCTACACGAACCTCGCATCGGGCTTCACCACGGCGTTCGCGGTCGACGAGTACGGGCTGGTCAACGACTATCCCGACGCGTTCCGGCGAGTCTGAGCGAACGTGTCGGAGTGGGTCTGACCCGCTCCGACACGGGGTCCTGGCTGGTGCTCAGTTCGAGTAGCCGGCGAGGAACGCTTCGAGATCCTTGGCGAGCTCGGGGTTGGCGAGGCCGAGTTGGATCGACGCCGTGAGGAACCCGAGTGGGTTTCCGGTGTCGTATCGGCCGACGTCGGACACGACGGCGTGGAACGGCGACCGAGCCGCCTGGGCCTTGAGGGCGTCGGTGAGCTGGAGTTCACCGCCGCGACCGGGCGTCAGTGCTTCGATCTCGCCCCACGCGTCGGCCGTGAGCACGTAGCGACCGGTGATGATGTAGTTCGACGGCGCCTCGTCGACTGGGGGCTTCTCGACAAGGTCCTTCACAGGAAGCACACCGTCGTCCGACAGCGGGCCCGACGGGTCGACGACCCCGTACGAGCTGACCTGATCCTTGGGCACTTCGGCGACCGCGACCACGCTGCCTCCCGTCGAGGCACACACGCCGTTCATCTGGGCGAGCAACCCCGACGACGCCATGATCTCGTCAGGAAGCATCACGGCGAAGGGCTCCTCACCAACGACTTCCCGAGCACAACCGACCGCGTGACCGAGACCTTTCGGGTCGTCCTGGTACACGAACGACACCCGCCAGTCACGGCCGATCGCGCGCAACCGCTCGGCCACGTCATCCTTGCCGCGCGCCTCGAGCGTCGCGATGAGCTCCGGGTCGGCGGTGAAGTACTCCTCGACGGCGGGTTTCGACCGACTGGACACGATGACGATGTGATCGATGCCCGCGCCAAGCGCTTCATCGATCACGACCTGGATGGCCGGCTGGTCGCCGATCGGGAACAACTCCTTCGGCACGGCCTTCGTGGCCGGCAGGAATCGGGTCCCGAGACCGGCGGCGGGAATCACGGCACTGCGGACCTGCATGGCTCGGACGATAGCTTTTCGCCCGTGCCCACGTACGTGTACAAATTCGTCGACACCGGCGAGACGATCGAAGTCCAGCAGTCGTTCCAGGACGAAACGCTGAGCGAATACGCGCACCCGGACTCCGGTGACGTGATGGCGGTGAAGAAGGTGTTCCAACCTGTTGGGGTCACTTTCAAGGGCTCCGGGTTCTTCAAGACCGACAACCGCGGATCCAACGCGACCACGCCACCGGGCTCGACTTCGGAAGCATCGACCGGCGGATCGACCGGATCGAGCACGTCCGACTCGTC
>JBGCFW010000356.1:0-2627 GCA_045107155.1 Ilumatobacter sp.
TCCGCCCGTCGACCCCGAGGGACTGTCCCTCAGCTCAGGCTCGGTGGATTCTGCGCACGCGGACTTCTGGAACACGTGGGACCAGGGCAAGCTCGAGCGCGAAGTCGCTTTGTGTCTGAACCGCGACCTCGTGTGCGGCCTCAGCGGCTGACGTCGGTCGACGATTTCGCCACTTGCGGGTCATCTCCGCCGGCATCGGAACTCTGGCCTCAGACACCGTAGAGCCTGGCGATGTCGACCGGTGGTCGAGTGCCCGGGTCGCGGCACACACCGGCGACCGAGCCGCCCGGAATCTCTGGAACGGGGCATCGCTGACCTGCAACAAAGGCCACCGCACGTGAGATGAAGTCTGCTGCACCGTGGCTGCCGTACTTGTCGAGGTGGATGCCATCGGGGTAGACCCAGAACGGCACCTGCCGAGTGGTGGCGCCCCACTCCACTGCGGTCATGTCGGAGTTGGCCGCGGCAGCGCGCCGGATGATCGCGTTGTGTTCGGCATAGACCTGCTCGCGGGGGTTGCCTCCACCACGATCGGTCCTGAACGCTCGGGCGTGGGTCATCCAGATGACGTGCTCGACGCCCTGTGCACGAGCAGCTTCGAGAATCAGCGGGATCGCGGCAGCGACGTTGCGCGGGCCTTCGTTGTAGCCCGCCATGATCACCGCGATGTCGAACCGGCCGGGTTCGAGCGACCGGATCTCCTCGAGCGTGTTCGGCGGTGGAGTGGGCCCTTCGAGTCCGCGACAGGACGTGCGGATGAGGCGCCGACACGAACGCGCCCGCAGGTCGAAGTCGGCACCTCGCAACTGCGCCCAGGCGCGGTTGCGGTCGATTCCGGCGAGCGACGAGTCGCCGATTGCAATCACACGCTGCACGTCGGGTGTATTCGAGGCAGGCTGCGGCTCGGTGCGCGGGACAGGTGAACCGGTGAACCAGCCGAGGAGGTCCACGGTCAGTTCGGCTCCCTGATGGGCGTACACACCGACGCCGGCAGTCGATGCAGCGGTGATCGCGAACTGCGCGGTCACCTCGCCGCCCATTCCGAATCCGGAAGAGGTCGGGCCGCGCTGCGTGCGGGCGGCGTGTGCGGTGATGTAGCCCTGACGAACGGGAGCGACCATCGTGATCGACAGCGCAACGGAGCGAACGCTGCCGACACGATCGGGGAGCCCGGTCTCGATGGTGCCTCGTGGATGGACTGGGGCCGGCTCCAACCGCGTGTCGCGCAAGCGGTCGGGGTTGATCGCAACGAAGAGTCCGTCGGCCGACGCCGGTGCGCTCGCGCCGGTGAACCAGCCGGTCATGTCGACGATCACATGCGCGCCGGACTTCGTGAACACGTCGAACCCACCGTCGTTCACGGGCACGATCGTCGCGGCGGCACGGGTCTGAGCAGCAGCGTCGGCGTTCAACACCGATGCCGTTGGCCGCTCGGTGCCGGCCGGGTACAGCGAGAAGAACCCACGCGCTCGAGTGTCGACCACGGTGAGGTTGACCGCGAGTGCGACGGCGTCGGTCGGCACGCCATCTGGAAGCGGGAGGCGCACCGACGATTCAGCTCTCAGGGGAGCGCCGTTGTCGGCTCGCGTGTCGAGGAGGCGTTCGGCGACGGGAGCGACCTCGAAACGCCCGGCGTTGGCGGTGTCGGCGGGCACGAATGCTCCGACCACGTCGACCAGCACGTTGCCATCGCCGAACTTGCCCTTGCGATGGATGGCGATGTGCCCATCGGCACCGAGCGCAACCGTTGCGGAGTTGGCGCGTGTGGAACCCGCATTCCAGTTGAGGGTGGCCGCAGTCGGGATCGGGGCGCCGGACGGGAAGGCGACGAGCCAGCCTCGTGTGCGGGGGTTCACGATCGTTGTCGACACCACGATCGATGCGGCTTCGTCTGGAATTCCACATGCCGATGCGTCGATTCGTGCGGTCGAGGCATCGACGGAGATCAGCCCGAGGCCCGTTCGTTCGTCGGCCAGCCGACACGGGGTGACCGGCACGAAGCGACTCGTTGCAGTGGCGGCATGGGTACGTGGGTGGTGGGAGGTCGCGTCGACGACGAAGACTGCGATTGCGACGAGGACCCCGACGAGCAGTGCATGTGTACCTCGTGCCACGATCCGGACGGTAGCCCGGCGCTCTGAACCGTTGTCGGCCGTTTGCTCAGATTCGGCCAGCGTTGATGACGCGCTGCAAGAACTCCTGAGTTCGAGCCTCGGTCGGCGCGTCGAAGATGCGCTCCGGCGGGCCTTGCTCGAGGATCTCGCCCTGGTGCAAGAAGCAGACCCGATCGCTGATCTCGCGTGCGAACGCCATCTCGTGGGTGGCGAACAGCATGGTCATGCCCGTTGCCTTCAGTTCGCGCACGACGTCGAGTACTTCGCCGACCAACTCGGGGGCGAGCGCGGACGTGATCTCGTCGAGCAACATCACCTCCGGGTTCATCGCCAACGAGCGAGCAATCGCGACGCGCTGCTGCTGGCCCCCCGAGAGTTGATCTGGATAGGCGTCGGCGCGATCGGCGAGGCCCAATCGAGTGAGCATCTCGACACCATCGCGGCGGGCGGTCGACTTGTCGGTGCGCAGCACCTTTCGGGGGCCGATCGCGACGTTGTCGATCACGCTCATGT
>JBGCFW010000357.1:0-3903 GCA_045107155.1 Ilumatobacter sp.
AGCCGCCTCGATGACGCCGCGACCAAACGGCTCGGGCCACAGTGACGGCACAACGGTCACCGCGGCGGACCGTGTGACCTCGAGCATCTTGGCGTGCTCGACCAGGCCGAGGGCCTCCACGCGGTACTTCGGATCGAGGCCGTCGAGCAGCGGTGCGAGCGGCCCGCTGCCCGCCACTCGGAGACGGTGTTGGGACCAGATTCCGGACTGCTTCCACCCGTCGATCATCTCGGTGACGCCCTTGTCCGCGTGGAGGCGACCAGCGAACAGGAACCCGTCGCCAGCCATCTCGGACGGTGTCCCTGGGTCGTCGACGAAGTTGGGTCGCACGACCATCCGGTCAGCATCGAAACCAGCATCGATCAGCTCGTCTCGAACGAACTCGGACACCGGCAGCAACCGATCGATAGAGCGGAATGTGGGCCGATGCACGACGAGGCTCGCAGCGAGCGGAACGGTGCGGATCTTGGAGCCCTGGTAGCAGCCGTTGCGAACAGCGGCGAGGTTGGCAACCGAGCCAACGCACTTGCGACACGCTTCGCCATTTCGAAACAGTGTCGATGCAGCGCAGAACATCCGGTAGCTGCGCACCCCGGCCGCCACGGGGATCCCGTGCTCATGGAGCGTGCGAATCACCCACGGGGAGTGCAGCGGGAACACGTTCTCGACGAGCGCGACCTGTGGGCGGAAACGCCGGGCGGTCTCGCGGACCCGGTTGATGCTCGCCCGGCTGTAGACGGTGCGTGGCGCAAGCGTCGGTACGGGAATGTCGCCCTTGGTGATCACGTCGCTGTCCGCGGTGATGACCTCGACCTCCCATCCGAGAGCGCGGAGACCCGCGATTTCGTCGAGCACCGAGAGGTTCTCACCGGATGCGTTCTCGGAGCGGTAGAAGTTGTGGATGACGAGGACGCGCATGGTCACGTGGCCCTCGGAGTCGGGCGACGCCGGGACCAGGGCCGTCGAACGTCGTCACACGCTCGGCGGTAGTTGGCAATGTCACTTCCAGGCGCACCCCATCCGGCAGCTTCCCAATCGAACAGCGCGAGCCCGCGCGGCGTTCGGCGAAGGTTCCAGGGGGTCAAGTCGCCGTGGATCGGGACCGACCCGGATGCTGCACTGTCGGGAGCGAGTTCGGCGAGGCGCACGGAAAGATCCTTTTCGAACGTGCGCAGAGGCTCATCGATTGCAGCGCTCTGGCGACGAATCGCGATCGAGGTCGTGACGAGATAGTCAGCGTCACCGTTGGCGCCCCGAATCGTTCCCGCGCCGAGGGGACGGGGTGTCGCGATGCCGGGGAGTGGGTTGCGCTCGAGCAGGGCCAGCGCCTCGGCTTCGTTGCGTATCTCGGCGTCGACCGCGCCGAGCTTCACCACGACCTCGGTCCCGGTGAGTTGTCCAAGCAGGGAGAGCCGTCGTCGTCCGGGCTGGCGGGGGAGTACCGCTCCGACGAGACCGAGTCCCGGCAGGGCTGAACTGAGCTCATCGTCGAGTTCTTCCCAGGTCTGCGTCGGCCAGACAGGATCGACGGCGCTCGCTCCGATACCCGACCCGAGCACTCTTACAATGCACGCGCCGGTTTTGTCGAGCGCACTGCGCCGCCAATCGGACGATCCAGCGAGCGCCAGGACATCTGCTCCTTTGCGGCCGCTGTGGGCAGCGAGCACGACCCGCGTGACCAATGGGACACGTTGCCAGGTCATCGTAAGCCCGTTGCTGACGCGATGACGGATTCGTAGAGCGCAACCAGATCGCCGATGCCGACCGACTCGCGGTATTCGCTCTCGAAGCGGCCGCGGGAATCGCTGCCGAGTTGGTCGACCGTGACATCATCGAGTTGGGCAAGGCACTTCGACAGTTCCTGCTCGTCGCCCGCGGCGGCAGCCAGTCGCGGCGGGGTTCCGGTGATCCGAACCGCATCGGAGGCGCGGGACGTCACGATCGGAAGCCCTGCAGCCATTGCCTCGATCAGCACCATTCCGAATGGTTCATACCATTCCGAAGGAAACACGAACGCTCGGCTTGCGAGCATGCGCTGCTGCACTTCGGCATGAGGCAGCCATCCGGTGAACTCGACGCCGCGAGGCGCGCTTTCCCGTGCTTCGGCTCCAAGCGGTCCGTCGCCAATCACGATGAGACGGAGCGGTCCCGGCGCGGAACGCGTGTCGGGGTCGTGTGCGAAACGCTCCCAGGCCCGCAGCAGGGTGCGGATACCCTTCGCCGATGCCAGTCGGCCGATGAAGAGCACCTCGTCGGATTCCGACGGCGCGTTCGAGCGCGGTCCGGGATCGGGCGTGAAGTGCGGCTTCACGGTGAGCCGTTCGGTCGGGACGCCGATGTCGATGAGCCGGTCGGCCATGAACTGAGACGGGGCGACGAATCGGTTGATGCGATCGAGCGTCGATCGTCGACGCGTCGACATGATCTCCACGGCCATGACCGCTGAAAGCGCCCGCGAGCCTCGATAGCAGCCGCGAACGACACCGCTGATCGGGGAGCGACCGACGCAGGAGGTGCACACATCGTTGTCGCGGAACAGGTCTGCTCCGAGGCAACCCAATCGGTAGTTGTGGATGGTCATGACCGACGGGATTCCCGCATCGGCCACGGCGTCGATCACCGATGAGGACTGCGCGAACCAGGTGTTGTGCACATGCGCGACATCAGGCTGGAACTCTTGGCACGCATCGCGGGCGCGGCGCGCAGCGTCGCGGTTGTAGCGGCTCTTGGCCAACGTCGTGATTGCGGCACCAGCGGCATGAGGGTTGTCGCCGATCGTTTGGTGCACGTCATGGCCAGCCCGGCGGAGCGCAGCAGCTTCGGCCTCGACGACCGTGTCTTCACCTGCGGGGGTTCGATAGCCGGCGTGTAACTGGAGCACTCTCATCGTGTGCGATCAACTTTCACACCACTTCATCGGACGTTGGGTCATTGGACTGGAGACCGAATCGCGGCCAGGGCGGGCGCGCTCCGAGCAAATCGGTGAGCGCGTCGACGTCTGGTCGGAAGCGGTTGATGAGTTGCCGCTCGAGGGCTGCGTCCAAGGTCGCTGCTCGCGGTGCGGCGTTGCGATGGTCGCCGACCGACTCGTCAGGGATGGGATCGAGTCCGAGGCCGTCGGTGATCGGCCGGATCACGGTGGCCGCGTCTCGGTAGTAGTCCTCGGAGAAGCCGACGGTGATGCGATCACGCCCAACGGCATCGAACCATCGCTGCAGCGAGTCGCTGTACATGCTCTGTGCGGCAAACGTCTGCTGCTCGTGGGCGTGGCTGACGTCGAGTTCGCCTCGGGCGAGTCGTTCGCCGTCGTCGCCGACGCGGTCGGCTTCGGCTTCGAGTGCTTCCGCGAGCGACAGTGTTTCGACCCCGTTGCGAGTCTGTTCGGACCAGTGCGAGATCGTCCGTTCGACGGGGTCTCGCAGGAGCAGTGCAAACCGGGCATGCGGGAGCGCGTTGGCAACGCGCTGAGCGGCGAGTGGCTGGAAGAAATAGTACGGACTCGCCTCCGCGGTGAACGCGGCACCGACGAGTTGGCGGCGGCGTCGGAGTACCGGCTCGGTCGGAAAGTGGCTGCGGTAGAACCGGTCGCCGCGTTCGAACCCGGTATCGAAGAAGTGAACACCCTTTTGGTTCTCTCGAAGCGGGAGCCGCCGCGCCGACGGAACCAGCGGACACATCGCTGGGTGCTGTTCGAGATCGCGGAACAGCGAGGTGGTCCCGCCGCGTTTGACCCCGATGATGATGAGATCGGGAGATGGACGCCAACGGGCGGTCGCCATGGCTCCAAAACGGATGCCGCGACGGGCGATGCCGCGCACCATGTCTGCATTGAGTGGGTTTGGCATCCAACGGATCGTAGCGATGGTGGTCGCCGCGATCGGGGAGGATCGTGGAGACGACCCC
>JBGCFW010000358.1:0-4997 GCA_045107155.1 Ilumatobacter sp.
CATCTGGTTCGAGCGTTCGAGCTGAGCTCGTCGGCGCCGCGTCGTCGCGCCCCGGCCACTACGGTCGCGGCCGAATCCCCGCCAATGAAAGCGAGCGCCATGCCGACCATCGCCGAACATCTCGAACCACACACCGTGTCGATCGACGAGCTGCACGGCACCTACAGCCCGATGCTCCACACGGTCAACGAGTTGATCGGCGTCGTCCCCGACTGCGACACGTACCTCGAGATCTGGCCGCCCGGATTCCGCACCTACAACCTGTGCGTCCCGAACTTCTTGAACCTGCCCGCGTCGATCGTCAAGCGTGATGGCGTGAAGGCGCAAATGGGTCTTGCCATGTACATCGCCAGTCGCGCCGCCGGATGCCCGTACTGCTCGGCGCACACCTGCTCGTTCGCGCTCCGCCGTGGTGCGACCCGTGAGGCGATCGACGGATCGAACCGGACAGACCTCGAACAGGCGGTGGTCGACCTCGCCGAGGCCATGTCCAACACGCCGGCCGAATGGGACCCGGCGGTGGTCGACCGAGTCGGCCGATTCCTGTCTGCCGACGACATCGAGTGGGTCGCGATGTCGGTCGGAATGATGGGCTTTCTCAACAAGTTCATGGACGCGATCGCCGTGCCGCTCGAACTCGAAGCGATCAACGACGTCGCCGAGCTCATCGAGCCGACCGGCTGGGACGTCGGCCAGTCCGGGTGGCGCAACGGTGCGCGGGAGCGGCTCAACGCGACGGTGCCGGTCGATTCAGCGGCGACCATCGGACGAGTGCTGCGACGCGGCCCGAAGGCGGTGAAGATCGAACGCGGCTGGACCAAGCACCTCCCGAAGACCGCTCCCGATCTCCGAAAGTACCTGCTCACCGCATACGGGGTCGATGTCGCCCTGTTGACTCGGTTTCGCCACACGACGCCGATGCGCGCGCTCGCCGCGATGCTCGATCAGAACCTCGACCCGTCACTCAGCGAAGTCGGCGTCGGTCGTAAAGCGCTCGCCGGACTCGTGTTCGCAAACGAGGTCGACAACGAGATGCTGCGCACGCACGCCCACGCCTTGCTCGTGGCGAATCGGGTCGACACGGGTGTCATCAATGCGGTCGCCGCTGGTGGCGTCCCCCGCGGCGACGAGGTCACGGCCGCGGTCGTGGCGTTCGCCCAGGCGATCGCTCCGAGCCCGGCGATGGTGACCGACGAACTTGCCGCCGAGGTGACCTCGATGCTCAGTCCGGCACAGGTGATCGAGGTGGCGGTCTACGTCTCGGTGCAACAGGCCATGCACCGCATGAGCCTGTTCTACAGCTGATCAATCGGGCCCGACAGCGCGCATCACGAAGGCGGTGGTCTGACGGCCGGCGATCGTCCTCAGAGCAGTTGCTTGACCGCCTCGCGTGTCGCAGCGGCCTCGTCCGGGTTGCCGGGAAACTCGACGGTCGCGAAGTCGGTGACGCCGATGTCGGCGAGCGCACCGATGCGCTCGACCACCTGATCGGCCGAGCCGGTGATCGCGATGTCCTCCGGCCCAGCTGCTCCCTCGCGGTCGAGCATCGCTCGATAGCTCGGCAAGCTGCCGTAGATCTCGAACACCTGAGCGGCGCGGTGCTTGGCTGCGTCCATGTCGTCGGTGACGCACACGGGGAGCGCAGCGATCACCCTCGGCGTCGGTCGCTCCGCCGCCTCAGCTGCTGCATTGATCGTCGGGATCGTGTGCTCGCCGAGCGTGATCGGGCCCGTGCACCACGTCAGTGTCCCGTCGGCCAACTCGGCTGCGGCCTTCAGCATCTGCGGCCCGAGCGCGGCGATCACCGTGCCGAACGGCTGCATCCCGGGCGCGTTGATCGCACCGTGGGTCGTGTACTCCTCGCCCGCGAACGACACCGGTTCGCACCGGCTGAGCGGCCCGAGCACGCTCATGTAGTCACGGATGTGGCGGATCGGCTTGTCGTAGCTCATCCCCATCATGTTCTCGATCACGACCTTGTGACTCAGCCCGACGCCGAGGGTGAGTCGACCGTCGGCGACCGCGTTCACGGTCGCGCACTGCTGAGCGATCGCCATCGGATGTCGCGGGTAGGTCGGGACGACGGAGGTGCCGAGTTCGATGCGTGGCACTTCCCGCCCGACGATCGCCAACGCGGTCAGCGCGTCGTGGCCGAAGATGTTTGGCGCCCAATAGCTCGAGAAGCCGTCCGCCTCCACTTGCGTCGCTTCTGCGACGACGTCGTCGACCGTTCCCTCGTTGACCGTCCCGCCGAAGTATCCAATGCGCATCGTCGCAGTCTTGCGGACGGGTCCGTCCTGCGTGCACCTCGCCGCGAACGTGTGAGCTGTCAGGGCCGATCTCGCTGTCGAGAGCTCACAGTTCGGTCCGGGGCTGGCCGTCGATTCGCCGGGTGTGATCAGCTCCGCACGAGGCGGCCTGGGCGCTCGCCGGTATCGGCGTCATGGTCGCGGGTCTGCACGCCGTTGTTGAATACGGCCACGTAGCCCTCGACCGGCTGCAGGAGACGCGTGCCGCCCGCGGGGAGATCGTCGTGTGCGACGGGCGCCTTCACGTTGAGGTTGTCGTGATCGATGACATTCACATCGGCCTTCATGCCGACCTCGAGCGTGCCTCGGTCGTCGAGCCCGTACAGACGCGCGTTGCGACGTGTCTGCTTCTCGACGATGAACTCAAGCGGCAGCGTGTCCTCGACACGGTCGCGTCCCCAGTAGGTCAGTTGCGTCGTCGGCATCGTGCCGTCGCAGATGAGCGTGACATGTGCGCCCGCATCCGACAACCCAGTCACCGTGTGTTCGCTCTCGAGCATCTCTTTCAACACGTCCATCCGTGCCGGCACGTCGACGGTCGAGAGTGATGCGAACCGCTGCCCGTCGTCGGCGATCAGGTAGTCGTAGAGGTGGTCGAGCGGGTCCCTACCCAACCGAGCGGCCTCGGCCCCGAGTGTCTCGTCCTTCGAGGGACACAGATCCACCGGGTCACCCATCGGGTACATCACCGGCGCTGCTCGTCGGAACAGGCTGTAGACGTTCTCCATCGAACCGGGAGCCTCGGGTCGGATGTCGTTCTCGCTCATGATCGCCGAGCGAACCTCCGGGTCGGCCATTCGTGCCGCTCGCTCGGCAACGGGCAGGGGAGCGATCCGTTCGATGTAGGTCGGGCGCCGCATGAACGCGTGGTAGCCGGACAGCCCGGTGAGGAACCCGATGGGACGCGACGAGACCTGGGGGTGCATCTGCGCTCCCGCGGCGTTGGCATCTGCACACAGATCGAGGATCCTGCGCCAGGTGTCGGGGTCGTAGTCGGGCGACTGTGCGAGCGTGAACGTGAGCGGCCGACCCGACGCCACCGCCATCGCTCGCAGCAGATCGTGCTCCTGGAACTGATCGAACCGCTCACCACCGAGCGCCTTCATCTCTCCGACCGTGCCCGCAGGGATCGCCTCGATCACGCCCTTGCCGACTCGACCCATCGCCCGACCGATCGCCACCAGCTCGTCCTCGGCGGCGAATGTGCCCGGCACCGGCGTGCCCCACAGCGATCGATGGCCGATCGTGCGCGACGTCGAAAAGCCGAGTGCGCCTGCCTGTACGGCACCCGCGACGAGGTCGGCCATCTCCACGAGTTCTTCGGGTGTGGCGTCCTCGTCGGTCTTGCCGCGCTCGCCCATGACGTAGAAGCGGACCGACCCGTGGGCGATCTGTGCGCCGACGTCGAGCGCGTACTCGCGTGTGGCGAGGTAGTCCATGTACTCCTCGAATGACTCCCACCGCCCCCACTCGATGCCCTCGGTCAACGCAGCGCCCGGGATGTCCTCGACGCCTTCCATCAGCTCGATGAGGTCACCTTCCGTGCCCGGCTTCACGGGCGCGAATCCGACACCGCAGTTACCCATCACGACGGTGCCGACGCCGTTCGAGAACGACGGGTCGATCGCCGTGTCCCACGAGACCTGACCGTCGTAGTGCGTGTGCACATCGACCCACGAAGGTGTCACCAGTGCGCCGTCGGCGTCGATTGTTCGCCGCGCCTGGCCGTTCACCTGACCCACTTCGGCGATCACCCCGTCGGTGATCGCGACGTCGGCGGCCCGAGCCGGGCCTCCCGTTCCGTCGACGACCTTGCCTCCCTTGATCACGACATCGAACATGCTTGGCTCCTTCGCCTGGTGGGGTCCGCAAATCCTCCCATCGTCAGGGGTGTTCACTCGCAGCGGAGCGCTTGTCGATGTGTCTGCGCGCCCTGCGCGACACTTGCGACGTGACCCAGAACGATCAGGGACTCGCCGCTGCGGTCGAGTCGACGCCAGCGCAGATCGAAGCGTTGTACGACGCGTGGGTCACCGACTACGAGCGCGACGTGCTCAGCTGGGGCTACGACGCTCCGACCGTCAGCGCAGGTCGCCTCGCCCAGCTGGTGGTTCCTGCATCCGCGCATGTGCTCGACGCCGGATGTGGAACGGGTCTGACCGGTGTGGCACTCGCCGCCGCTGGGTTCACCCGGCTCACCGGGATCGACCTCTCCGCTGACTCGTTGGAACACGCGGAACGGCGCGATGTCTACGCGACGACTCGACAGGTGGACCTCACCGCCGAGCTGCCGTTCGACGACGACGAGTTCGGCGGCCTGCTGTGCTGCGGGGTCCTCAGCTACTTGCCCGACGTCGGGTCGGTGTTGGGGGAGTTCGTCCGCGTCGTCGAGCCGGGCGGTTCGGTCGTCTTCACGCAACGCACCGATCTCTGGGTGGGACGGGACACGCAGCAGGCGATCGACGGACTCGTTGCGGCTCGGCGATGCACGGCAGACGTCTCCGGTCCGAAGCCGTATCTCCCCAAGAACCCTGAATTCACCGACTCCCTCGGCATCCGGTACGTGGCTCTGACCGTCACGGCCTGACCTCGCCCGGCGCTTCGGTCGATTCCTCAGTCGAGGCTCACCGGGAGTGAACGGATGCCGCGGCCGAGGAGCACGTCGCTCCACTCGACCGAGTCGCTCGA
>JBGCFW010000359.1:0-16423 GCA_045107155.1 Ilumatobacter sp.
CTCACGTACATGCAGGGCGCGACCAACGTGACCCGCATGGACTACCTGAGGCCGCTCAACAACGAGCTCGTGTTCTCGATGGCCACGGAGAAGCTGCTCGGTATCGACGAGGACATCCCGGAGCGTGCGGTGTGGATCCGCATGCTCATGTCCGAGCTCAACCGCATGTCCAGCCACCTGCTGTTCATGGCGACGAACGGCATGGATCTGGGTGCGGTCTCGATGATGATCTACGGCTGGCGCGAGCGCGAGGAGGTGCTCCGGTTCTTCCAAGAGGTCACGGGCCTCCGCATGAACCACAACTACATCCGCCCCGGCGGTGTGGCCGCGGATCTGCCGGCCGGTTGGCGCGACGGCGTGCTCCGGCTTCTCGAACTCATCCCGCCTCGTCTCGACGAGTACGACATCTTGATGACCGGTCAGCCGATCTGGCGCGAGCGTCTGCAAGGCGTCGGCGTGATCACTCCCAACGAAGCGCTCGCACTCGGTGCCACTGGCCCGATCGTGCGATCGACGGGTGTTCCGTGGGACCTTCGCCGAGACATGCCGTATCTGCACTACGACCAGATGGAGTTCGACGTGGTCGTCGGTTCGTACGGTGATGCATTCGACCGCTACGCAATTCGCCTCGCCGAGATCCGCGAGTCGATGCGAATCGTGCACCAGATCCTCGACGCCATGCCCCAGGGTGACTATCGCATCCAGGACAAGAAGGTGACCCCGCCGCCTCGCGCTCGCATCGACGAATCGATGGAGGCCCTGATCCACCACTTCAAGATCTTCACCGAGGGCTTCAAGGTTCCCGAGGGCGAGGTCTACGTGGGCATCGAGAGCCCGCGTGGCGAGATCGGCTGCTACATCGCGTCCGACGGATCACCGAATCCGTACCGGATGCACATGCGCGACGCGTCGTTCACCAACATCCAATGCCTCCCCCACATGATGCGTGGCGGTCTCGTCGCTGACGCTGTCGCCGTGATCTCTTCGGTCGACCCCGTGCTCGGTGGCGTCGATCGGTGAGGCACTGCCTCACTCGCCTCACCCCGTTCGGTCTGCAGCGTTCTTCCCGTTCGGCCTGAGCTTGTGAAAGGATTCCCAAGGAACACCTATGTCTCGTCTCACTGATTCCAATGTCTTGCTGGCGCAGGAGATCATCTCGCGCTACCCGCGCAAGAAGTCGGCGCTGATCCCCTTGCTCCACCTCAGCCAGGAGCAGAACGGTTACGTCACCGATGAGGCGATGCGTCACCTCGCCGAACTCGTCGACGTCACGCCCGCCGAGGTCATCGGTACCGCCACCTTCTACGAGATGTTCAAGTTCGAACCGGTCGGTACGTACGTCATCAACATCTGTCAGACACTGAGTTGTGCGATCCTCGGTGCCGGCTCGTTGATGCATCACGCCGAGGCGAAGCTCGGGATCAAGGCGGGCTCCACCACTCCTGACGGCATGTTCACGCTCGAGGCCGCCGAGTGTCAGGCGGCGTGCACCGAGGCGCCGACGCTGCAGGTGAACTACCGCCACCGCTACAACGTCACCACCGACGACTTCGACCGTCTCGTCGATGACCTGCGTTCGGGAGCGCTCGTCGGCGAGGTCCCGCCGCACGGCACGCTCGGCCGCAATCGCCAGCACATCCCGGCGGACAAGTTCGTCGGTGCCCCTGACCCTGATGACGTCACCGAGGGACCCGCGTGGATCCCGGTGAGCGTGGGAGACAACTGATGGGCATCATCGATGCACGCCGGGAACCGTCCGCTGCGGAAGGAGCGAACTCATGAGTACGGCCATCACGCGCGACTACACGCCTGGGTTCTACGAAGGTGAGCGTCCGAAGGTCGTCACCTCGCGTTTCGAGTACGAGGACAGCCACACGCTCGAGCGCTTCGTCGCCACGGGTGGCTACGACGGGCTGCGCAAGGCGCTCGACATGGGCCCCGAGCAGATGGCCGCCGAGGTCAAGTCGTCGACGCTGCTCGGCCGGGGCGGCGCTGGCTTCCCAGCGGGCGTCAAGTGGGGTTTCACCCCGCAGGGCGTGTGGCCGCGCTACCTGGTCGTGAACGGCGACGAGTCCGAGCCCGGTACCTACAAGGACCGGCTCCTCATGGAGCGTGACCCCCATCAGCTCATCGAAGGCTGTCTCATCGCGTGCTATGCGGCCGGGCTCTCACAGTGCTTCCTCTACGTCCGCGGCGAGATGCCCCTGGCGCACGAGCGCATCGCCCAGGCGTTGAACGATGCGTACGACGCCGGCTACGTCGGGGCGAACATCCTCGGCACCGACTTCAGCGTCGACATCGTCCTGCACTGGGGCGCAGGCGCGTATGTGGTCGGCGAGGAGACCGCACTGATCGAGTCGCTCGAGGGTGAACGCGGTATGCCGCGCCTCAAGCCCCCGTACTTCCCGGCCGCCGTCGGCCTCTACGGACAGCCGACGATCGTCAACAACGTCGAGACCCTCGCCAACCTCCCGTACATCGCCAACAACGGGTCGGCTGCGTACACGGCCATCGGTACCGAGACCTCGCCCGGTACCCGCATGGTCGCGATCTCCGGGCACGTCAAGCGGCCGGGTGTCTATGAGATCGTCAACGGCGTCACCACCTTCCGTGACATCATCTACGGCGACGAGTTCTGCCAGGGGATCCGCGACGACAACGAACTCAAGGCCTTCGTCCCAGGTGGGGGATCGGCTCCGTGGTTCCTGGCCGACCAGCTCGACATCCCGTTCGAAGCCCGACAAGCCGGTGCGGCGGGTTCGATGCTCGGATCCGGCGCCGTCATGGTGATGGATGACACGACCGACATCCCCGAGGCCGCACTGACGCTCGTGCGGTTCTACGCCCACGAGTCGTGCGGGAAGTGCGTGCCCTGCCGTGAAGGTGGCACTTGGCTGCTGCGGATCGTCGAACGCATCTGCTCGGGGCATGGAACCACCGACGACCTCGACCAACTGTTCGAGGTCGGTCAGTCGATCTGCCCGGGTGAGATGCCGCATGCATCGAGCGAACGTCTCGGACTCGAGGCGGTGCCGTTCCCGTACAAGATGACCACCATCTGCTTCGTGGGGCCGTCGGCCTATGCTTCGATCCACTCGCCGCTGACCTTGTTCCGTGACGAATTCGAAGCCAAGGTGTCCGCTGCACCGAAGCGTGTGTCCATCCCCGTCGCAGTCGCAGGCCAATGAGCGAAGAGAACAACACCGAGCCCGTCGACGCCGTCGACGAGGACACGCCGCAGTCCGACGTTGCTGTCGAAGAGCCTGAGCCCGAGCCCGATCCGAACGTCGTTCAGGTCACACTCAACGGTCAGGCGATCGACGCGCGCAAGGGCGAGCTCGTCATCGCGGCGGCCGAACGCCACGACGCGTACATTCCGCACTTCTGCTACCACCCGCGGATGAAGTCGGTGGGCATGTGTCGACAGTGCCTCGTCGAGGTCGACACCGGCCGTGGCATGCAGCTCCAGCCGAGCTGCATGATCACCGTGTCGCCCGACATGAAGATCGAGACCGAGTCGCCGACGGCGAAGCGTGCGCAGGAGGGCATGATCGAGCTGCTCCTCGCGAACCATCCGCTCGACTGTCCGGTGTGCGACAAGGGTGGCGAGTGCCCGCTGCAGGACCAGGCGTTCAGCCACGGGCCCGGCGAGTCGCGGTACAAAGAGGAGAAGCGGCACTACGAGACGCCGATTCCGATCTCCGATTTGGTCCTGCTCGACCGCGAGCGCTGCATCCTCTGCGATCGATGCACCCGCTTCGCCGACGAAGTGGCGGGCGACAAGCTCATCCACTTCACCCAACGCGGGAACGAAACCCAGGTGATGACCTTCCCGGACGAGCCGTTCGCCTCGTACTTCTCGGGCAACACCGTCCAGATCTGTCCGGTGGGTGCACTCACCGCCGAGCCGTACCGGTTCAAGGCTCGTCCGTGGGACCTCGCCCAAGAGGAGTCGACCTGCACGTCGTGCGCGGTCGGTTGTCGCGTCGTCGTGCAGTCGAGCCGTGACGAGATCCTTCGGTACCAGGGCGTCGACTCCGACCCCGTCAACCACGGGTGGTTGTGTGACAAGGGTCGATTCGACTTCGAAGCGGTCAACTCCGACCAACGGCTCGAAGAGCCAATGGTGCGTACCGACACCGGTCTCACCCCGACCACGTGGAGCTCGGCGCTGACGACGTCCGCGCAACTCGTCCGCGAGGCGATCGAGGCGGGTGGGCCCGCAGCGATCGGACTCCTCGGCGGTGCCCGCGGCACCAACGAAGATGCGTTCGCGTGGGCGCAACTCGCGAAAGGTCTCGGCATCGAACACCGCGATGCGCAATTCGGTGATGGTCTGCCCGCATCGATCCTCGGACTGAACCGAGCGACCATCGACGACGCTGCGAACGCGGCAACGGTGATCCTGCTCTGCGGTGACATCAAAGAAGAGCTGCCCGTGCTGTACCTGCGGCTGCGCGATGCGGCGGTCGAGAAGCGCTCCACGCTCGTGGAGTTCGCGCCGCTGGACACCGGACTCACCCGGTACGCGGCGCACGCCGTGCGTCATCAGCCCGGTCTCGCGGTCGATGCAGTCCGTGATTCCAGCGATCTGCTCGCTGGCGACGACGTGGTCGTCGTCGTGGGCCGTCAGAACCTCGCCGAGTCGGCGGACGAGACCATGGCGGCGCTCGCCGCCGTCCTCGAGATCAACCCAGGCGCCCGTGTGCTGCCAGCGTTGCGACGCGGCAACGTTGTCGGCGCGCTCTCGGTTGGTATGGCGCCGGCCGATACCGATCACGACGGCCTCGCCACGCTGCGATCGGCCGCCGAGGGCCGCCTCGAGCTGCTGGTTCTCGTCGGTGCCGACCCGCTCAACGACTGCCCCGATGCCGACCTCGCCCGTCGCGCGCTCGCGGGTGCGCGTCGAGTCATCTCGCTCGACACGCATCCGAGTGAGTCGACACAACTCGCCGATGTCGTGCTGGCCGCCGCTGCCTACGGAGAAAAGGCCGGCACCACGACGAACATCGAAGGTCGAGTCACCACGGTTTCCGACAAGGTCACCACCACGGGGACTGCCCGGCCCGACTGGATGATCGCGGCCGAACTCGCGCTCCTGCTCGACGTCGATGGTCCGTTGGTCGAGGCGACCGGTGTCGAAGATCTCACGGCTGCCATCGCACAGCACGTCGACGGCTTCGAAGGAGTCACCGCAGCAGCGCTCGCGGAGCAGCCTGACGGTGTCATCGTCGCTGCGCCGACGGCGGCGCTCCCGGCTGCGTCGCACGTGGCAGCCCAGCGCAACAATTACGATCACCGTCTCGTGGTGGGTCACAAGCTCTACGACCGTGGAATCGGCACCGCGATGTCGCCGTCGATCTCGGCGCTTGCACCGGGAGCGGGCGCACACCTGCACCCGCTCGATGTCGAAGCGCTCGGTGTCACGACCGGCGCTGACGTCAAGCTGATCGGCGCCAAGTCGACCGTGGTGTTGCCGGTCGTCGCCAACCCGCGCATCGAGCGCGGCATCGTCTGGGCACCGTTCAACCAAGGCGGCGGGACCGTCGAGGATCTGATCGATGCCGAAGCCGCCGTGACCGATGTTCAGATCGAGGTGGTGTCGTGAACGTGCTCTCGATCGATCCGCTCGGCACCGACGGGCTGCTGTGGACGCCGTTGATCATCATGTTGATCAAGGTGCTGATCATCTTCGGCGTGTCGCTCGTCGCAACGATGCTGATGATCTGGGGCGAACGCAAGATCGTGTCGGGCATGCACAACCGCATCGGTCCGAACAAGGCCGGCCCGTACGGACTCCTCCAGTCGCTCGCCGACGGCATCAAGGCCTTCTTCAAAGAGGCGTTCCTACCGAGCAAGTCCGACCCGTTCATCTACAAGCTCGCGCCGTACCTCATGTTCGTGCCGGCGTTCCTCGTGTGGTCGGTCCTGCCCCTCGGTGGTGACTTCACCGATGGCAAGGACGGCACGATCACGATCTTCGGCGAAGTCACGTGAGTGCAGCTCGCCGACCCGCCGGTCGGCATCTTGTTCGTGCTCGCCATGAGCGGAATCGCCGTGTACGGCGTGATGCTCGCAGGCTGGGCGTCCGGTTCGAAGTACCCGCTCCTCGGTGCGGTGCGAGGGTCGGCGCAAATGATCTCCTACGAGGCAGCGCTCGGCTTGAGCCTCGCCGCGGTGCTGCTCACCAGCGGTTCGCTCTCGACCAACGAGATCGTGCGGAGCCAGTCGTCGTTCTTCGACTGGAACATCGTCGCGACCGGCATCGTTCCGTTCGTGATCTTCCTGATCGCGACCACGGCCGAACTCAACCGCCCACCGTTCGACCTCGTGGAGGCCGAACAGGAGCTCGTGTCCGGCTTCAACACCGAGTACGGCGGCATCAGCTTCGCGCTGTTCTTCCTCGCCGAGTTCATGAATCTCATCACGATGTCGGGCGTGATCGTCACGCTGTTCCTCGGCGGTCCGCAGCCGATCGGTGGGATCGACATCCCGATCATCCCGGGCGCCATCGAAGGAACCGTGTGGTTCGTTCTCAAGCTGCTCGTCTTCCTCTACATGTACATCTGGCTCCGCGCCACGCTGCCACGCCTGCGTTACGACCAGTTGATGGACCTCGGCTGGAAGGTGCTGATCCCGGTCGCGCTCGGCTGGTTCCTCCTGCTCGCCGCGTTGCGCGAGTTCTCGGGCACGAGCGATTCGTTCCTCGACGCCGACGCCATTCGGGTGACGCTGATCTCGATCGCCGTGGGCACGCTGGCCATCTTGTTGTTCGTCGCCGCACTGCGCGTGAGCGCCCGCAACCGTGAACGGTCGGCCACACCGGTCGAAGAAGGAGCGTCCGCCTGATGGGCTACTTCGAAGGATTCCTCGTCACCGCCAAGCAGCACCGCCTGTTCGGTGGCAAGCGCGTCACCACCGAGTACTCGGGCGGGCGCAAAGCGAAGAAGCGCGGCGAGTCGAACAACGACGTCGCTGGCGACACCAAGATCCCCAAGCCTGAGCGCCTGCACGGGCGCCACGTGCTCAATCGCTACGAAGACGGCATGGAGAAGTGCATCGGGTGTGAGCTGTGCGCCGGTGTCTGCCCTGCCGACTGCATCCACGTGCGCGGTGCCGACAACGATCCGGTCAACCCCACCTCACCGGGTGAGCGGTACGGCTACATCTACGAGATCAACTACCTCCGCTGCATCCACTGCGACTTGTGCGTGGAGGCGTGCCCCACCGAGGCGATCACCGAGTCGAAGCTGTTCGAGTTCAGCTTCACGAATCGCAAGGACGCGATCTACACCAAGACCGAACTCGTCGTCGACGACGAGGGCAAGCCGAAGCAGATGCCATGGGAAGACTGGCGTGACGGTGACGATCAGCACACGTCGGGATGGATGCGCGCGACGTCACCGGCGGGCGACGCCACGTTCGAGGGCGAGGTCGGCTGGAGCAACGAACTGGGCCATGGGACCCGCGCTCCCGAGCCGGCCCAGGCTGAACGCGACGTGTCCGTGAAGGTCGTGAAACGATGAGTGATCCGACCGCGCTCGAGTACATCGTCTTCTTCGCCGCCACGCTGATGATGCTTGGCGGCGCGCTGGGCGTCATCGTCTTCAAGAACCCTGTTCACTCGGCACTCGGGCTCGTCCTGACGTTGTTCGGCGTGGCCGTTCACTACGTCAGCCAGGAAGCGCACTTTCTCGCCGCCGTCCAGGTGATCGTCTACGCCGGCGCGATCGTGGTGCTGTTCTTGTTCGTGATCATGCTGCTCGGCGTCGACCGCGCCGTCGATCTGTCGGTCGAACCGATCCCGATCCAACGGCCGCTCGCCGCGGTGATGGCGGTCGGGCTCGTCGGGCTCGTGACTGCTGCGGTCGTCAAGGCCGACTCCGCGCTCGGAACGATCAACGACGGCACCGCCGCTGAGGCTCCGGGAATCAACGTGGCCACGGTCGAGAACACCGACGCCAACATCCAACAGTTGGCGGAGAACCTCTACACCGACCACCTGCTGGCATTCGAGCTCACCTCGGTGCTGCTCATCGTCGCCGTGGCCGGCACCGTGTTGCTCACGCGGAAGTGGCCCAAGCAGGCCGATCTCGAGGCCCAGGCCCGTGCGAAGGACGCCGCGCGATGATCGGAGCCATCGAACCGTCGTGGTACCTGATCGTGGCAGCGATGCTGTTCTCGATCGGTGCGTTCGGGTTGCTCGTGCGGCGGAACCCGCTCGTCATGTTCATGTGCATCGAGCTCATGCTCAACGCTGCGAACCTCACCTTCGTGGCGCTCGCCACGTCGCTCGGCGACATCAATGGTCAGACCGCCGTGTTCTTCGTGATGGTGGTCGCCGCCGCCGAAGTCGTCGTGGGCCTCGGCATTCTCGTGTCGATCCTGCGTCGCCGCCCTGGTGCCACCGCCGACGATCTCGTTGCATTGAAGGGCTAGCTCGGACATGTCGCACTCTCTCGTCCCCAACGCAGCAGCGCGCCCTGCGATCGCCTCATCCCGCACGGGAAGGTCTGAATGATGGTTGAACTCGTCTGGCTGATCCCGGCCTTCCCGCTCCTGGGCTTCATCACGATCCTGCTCGCAGGGCGCCGGCTCGGCGAGCCCCTGGCCGGCTTCGTCGGTACAGCGATGGTGGCGGCGTCGTTCGTGGTGTCGGTCCTCATCTACTTCGACCTGCTCGGTATGTCCGAAGAGGACCGCTCGCACACCGAGACGCTGTTCTCATGGGTGCCGGTCGGCGACCTCCAGATCGACATGGCGTTCCTCGCCGATCCGCTCTCGATCACGATGTGTCTGTTCGTCACCGGAATCGGTTCGCTGATCCATCTGTACTCGATCGGCTACATGCACGGGGACCCGAAGTTCTCCAAGTTCTTCCTGTACCTGAACCTGTTCGTGCTCTCGATGACCTTGCTGGTGCTCGGTTCGAACCTGCTCGTCACGTTCCTCGGCTGGGAAGGCGTCGGCACGTGCTCGTACTTCCTGATCTCGTTCTGGCACACGAAGGATGCGAACGCGACGGCCGGCAAGAAAGCGTTCGTCACCAACCGCATCGGCGACTTCGGCGTGATGCTCGCGATGTTCCTCGCGTTCGGCGCCGTCGGCTCGATCGACTACGCCGTGATCAACGACTCGGCACTGGCCGGAACGCTCACCGAAGCCACGGCCACCGGGATCGCGGCGCTGTTGTTCCTCGGCGCCGTCGGCAAGTCGGCACAGCTGCCGCTGTACGTGTGGCTTCCCGACGCGATGGCCGGCCCCACGCCGGTCTCGGCGCTCATCCACGCCGCAACGATGGTCACCGCCGGCGTGTACCTGATGGTGCGTGTCAACCCGGTCCTCGGAGCCGCAGCCGACTGGGTTCCGTCGCTGATCGCCTGGATCGGTGCGCTGACCGCATTGTTCGCCGCGACGATCGCGCTGGCACAGAACGACATCAAGAAGGTCTTGGCGTACTCGACGGTCTCGCAGCTCGGCTACATGTTCCTGGCCGTCGGCACCGGGGCGTACGTCGCAGCGATCTTCCACATGATCACCCACGCGTTCTTCAAGGCGCTGCTGTTCCTCGGCTCCGGCTCCGTCATCCACGGGATGCACGACGAGCAGGACATGCGCAAGATGGGCAAGCTGTTCAAGTTCATGCCGATCACCGCGTCGACGTTCATCGTCGGCTGGCTCGCGATCGCCGGTGTCCCGCCGTTCGCCGGGTTCTGGTCGAAGGACGAGATCCTGCTGTTTGCCGCTGCCGAGAGCTGGGTGCTCTACGGCATCGGCATCGTCACGGCGATCCTGACCGCGTTCTACATGACCCGCCAGGTCGTCATGACCTTCTTTGGTGAGCAGAAGTGGGGCAGCCTCGCCAATGAGGCCGAAGCCGCCCACCTCGACGACGGCGACGGTGATGACGACACGGCGGACGCTGGTGTTCCTCAGTCGGTCGGGGCTGCTGCAAACGCAACCGACGACGCCGCGGTCGAGACGCACGGTGCGCATGGCGAGTTCAAGCCGCACGAGTCGCCGCCGTTCATGGTCCTCCCGCTCGTCGTGCTGGCCGGCTTGTCGATCGTCGGTGGTGTGATTCAGCTGCCGTCACTCGGGATCATCCCGAAGGACTGGCAGCACAAACTGCTCGACTGGCTGCACCCACTGGTGGAGTTCGGTGAAGAGGCCGAAGAACGAGGAATCGGTGAGGCCGTCATCACGAGTACGACGGCGTACGACCTCAAGGTCACGTTGATCTTCGTCGCGATCGCGTGCGCGGTCGTCGGCATCGTCGCAGGCTGGGCCGTGTACCAGAAGAAGATGGCCAAGCCGATCGAGCCCGGGTTGCTCGCTCGAGGCTGGGGTTACGACGACGCGATCTCCTGGTTCATGGGGAGCCCGGGTCGTGCTGGGTTCCAGGCGGTGGCCGATGGCGACGCGAAGGTCGTCGACGGCGCGGTCAACGGTGTCGCGACGCTCGTGCGCGAGACGGGCTCCCAGGTCCGCAAGGGCCAGACGGGCTATGTGCGGCAGTACGCCGGGGTGATCGGCATCGGTGTCGTGTTGCTCCTCGGTTGGTTCGTGGTGATTCGAGGAATTCTGTGATGTCCGACGCTGGTCTGTTGGCAGCCGAGGCCGAGGCGTTCAGCGCGTCGAGCTTCCCGCTGCTCACGATGCTCGTGGTCATGCCGCTCGTCGGCGCGATCGCGATCTTGTTCACCACGAAGTCGCGGCCCGAGTTCGCGAAGCTCATCGCCCTCGTCTTCTCCGTGGCGACAGGAGCGATGACGCTCTACATGCTGCGCGAGTTCGACACGGCCGACGACGGCTTCCAGTTCGTCACCAATCAGCCGTGGATCGAGCAGTGGGGGATCGGCTGGCATCTCGGTGTCGACGGGATCTCGCTGTTCCTCGTGGTGCTCACCGGGCTGCTGTTCCCGCTCGCCATCGTCGGCATCGACCCGCATCACGACGAGAAGCCGTACCTCGCCTGGCTGCTGTTGCTCGAAGCCGGTGTGCTCGGGTCGTTCCTGAGCCTCGACCTCTTCCTCTTCTTCTTGTTCTTCGAGATCGTGCTCGTGCCGATGTACTTCCTCATCGGCGGGTGGGGTTACGAGAACCGTGAGTACGCGGCGACGAAGTTCTACCTGTACACGTTCTTGGGTTCAGCGTTCATGCTCGTGTCGCTGATCGCCACGGCGTTCATCGCGAGCGATGGCCTCGGTGGCGTCACCTTCGACCTCGTCGCAATCGCCGAAGGCGGCGATTTCGCCACCACGACCGCACGATGGCTGTTCTTCGGATTCGCCGTCGCGTTCGCCGTGAAGGTCCCGATCTTCCCACTGCACACCTGGTTGCCCGATGCGCACACGCAGGCTCCCACGGCGGGATCGGTCGTGTTGGCCGGCGTGATGCTCAAGCTCGGCACGTACGGATTCCTCCGGTTCGGCCTCTACCTGTTCCCCGAGGCGGCGGTCTGGAGTCGTTCGCTGTGGCTCACCGTCGCGGTGATCGGGATCATCTACGGCGCGATCGCGGCGACGATGCAGAAGGACCTCAAGCGCCTCGTCGCGTACTCCTCGATCGCCCACCTCGGGTTCATCGTGCTCGGAACGTTTGCGTTCACGACCCAGGCGATCAGCGGCTCGGTGCTGCAGATGGTGAATCACGGTGTCTCGACCGGCGCTCTGTTCTTGCTGGTCGGCATGATCTACGAGCGCCGAAAGACGCGCCAGATCGCCGAGCTCGGCGGGATCCAGAAGGTCGCTCCGATCTTCGCTGCCGGCTTCATGGTCGTGATGCTCTCGTCGATCGGTGTGCCCGGCCTCAACGGGTTCATCGGTGAGTATCTGATTCTGCTCGGCTCGTTCCAGACCGCCCGCTGGTGGACCGTCGTGGCGACGGCAGGTGTGATCCTCGCTGCGCTGTATCTGCTGTGGGCGTACCAGCGCGTGTTCCACGGCGAAGCCGACGAGGCGAACTCGTCGTTCCCGGAGCTGAAGCTCAAAGAGGGCATGGTGCTCCTCCCGTTCCTGGTCGCGATCGTGTTCACCGGTGTGTATCCGAAGCCCCTGCTCGACCGGATCGAGCCCAGCGTCGAACGTCTGGTCGAGCACGTTGCCGAGCGATCGGACATCGACGCCGACCCGGACTATGCGACTCAGCGCGGTGAGTTCGAGCCTCACCACGAGGACCATGCCGAGTCCGAGGAAGGTGAGGGGTGATGAATCTGCTGGCTCAAGTCGATGTCGCGAACGACTCCATCGACATCGGGTGGTTCGCGCTCTCTCCGCTGCTCATCCTCGTCGGAGGCGCGCTCGGGCTGATGCTCGTCGGGGCGCTCACGCCGCAGTGGCCCAAGGGGCTCTACGCATTCGTCTCTGCGTTCACGGCCGGAGCAACCGGTGTCATGGCGATGGTGCTGTGGGACGACATCTCCGATCAGGGGCAACGGACCCTCGTCGAGGGCGCGCTCGCATTCGACACCTTCGCGATGTGGTCGACGATCACGATCAGCGCTGCGGTGCTGCTCGTTTCGCTGCTGACCGATCAGTTCATCCGGGACACGCCCAACGACGGCCCTGAGGTGTACGCGCTGTACCTGGTCGCGGCGGCTGGTGGGATCACGATGGCGGCCGCCAACGACCTCATCGTCCTCTTCCTCGGGCTCGAGACGCTGTCGCTCGCGCTCTATGTCCTCGCAGCATCGAACCGGCGCAGCGATGCATCGGCCGAGTCGGGCCTCAAGTACTTCGTCCTCGGCGGGTTCGCCTCGGCCTTCTTCCTGTACGGGATCGCGCTCGTCTACGGCGGCACCGGCTCCACCAACATCGGGGAAATGGTCACGAACGTGGCGTTGTCGGTGAGCGACGACGGCGATGCGCTCACGCTGGCCGGCATCGCACTGCTGATCGTCGGCCTCGGTTTCAAGGTTGCTGCGGCGCCGTTCCACGTCTGGACGCCTGACGTGTACCAGGGAGCTCCGTCGCCCGTCACCGCGTTCATGGCGTCTGCCGGCAAGGCGGCAGCGTTCGGTGCGGTCATTCGTGTTCTCGTGTCGGGCTTGCCGGGTTTCCGCGATGACTGGCGGCCGATCATCTGGGTCCTCGCCGTGGCCTCACTGGTGATCGGCTCGCTCCTCGCTGTCGTGCAGACCGACGTCAAGCGCATGCTCGCCTACTCGTCGGTGAGCCACGCCGGGTTCCTGTTGGTGGGCGTCGAAGCCGCCGGTCATACCGCTGGCGAGTTCGATCAGGGTCTCGGTATCGGATCGGTTCAGCTCTATCTGTTGCTGTATGCCGTGCTCGTGATCGGATCGTTCGGGATCGTGACCGTCGTCGCTGGCGACGAGCCGGCCTCGCTCGAGACCTTCCGGGGGCTGGCAAAGCGCAAGCCGCTCGTTGCGGTGGCGTTCACGGTGTTCTTGCTCGCACAGGCCGGCGTGCCGTTCACCTCTGGCTTCGTCGCGAAGTTCGGCGTGATCCAGGCCGCAGTGAGCGAGAACAGTTACGCGATTGCGATCATCGCCATGGTCGCCGCCGTCGTCGCTGCGTTCTTGTATCTGCGGATCATGGTCAGCATGTGGCTCCACGACGCCGACGAGTCAGCTGCGGCGTTCACCGTGCCGACGTCGGCCGCCGTGGCGATCGGAATCGCGGTCGTCTTCACCATTGCGGTGGGGTTGTACCCGTCGTGGCTGATCGATCTCTCCGACTCGGTGCAACTCGCTCGCTAGACCTGCGCTCACCTGCGGCGCTTCGCCTCGCTGTCGAAGCGATCGCGTCAGGGTTCGAGAACGAGTTTGCCGACGAAGTCCTTCTCGGTGAAGCGGCGTTGGGCAGCGTGGATCTCCGCGAGTGGAAACGTCTCCGCGACCGTCGGCTGAAGTGCGCCGTCGTTCGCGACGCGTGCGAGCTCTCGGAAGTCTGATGGCGTGTGCATCGTGGAGCCGATGATCCGACGCTGCTGCAGATACAGGCGACGCATGTCGAGTTGGACCACCGGGCCGGCGATCGCACCGGCGGTCACCAGTCGACCGCCGACGCGGAGCCGGTCGACCAGCGCACCGAAGTCGTCGCCGCCCACCACGTCGACGACGCAATCGACGGGCGCGACCTGGGACAGGTCATCGACGCCGCGGACGACGACTTCGTGTGCGCCGCCACCCCGAACGAGATCCTCCTTCGATGGGCTGGTCAGCGCCACCACCCGGCACCCTCGTTCGGCGAGCAGCTGCATCGCTGCAGAGCCGACTCCGCCGGACGAACCGGTGACGAGAACGCGCTCGCCGGTTCGGCACTGCGCTCGGTTGATCATGCCGAGTGCGGTGCCGTAGGCGGTGGGAAGACATGCGAGTTCGACGGCCGACAGCGGCGATGTCGAGACGTCGACGAGCTGCGCCGCTGAACACACGTGGAACTCGGCGAAGCCACCATCGAGCTCACTGCCGATGATGTCGACCGGAAAGTCGCCGTCATAGCGGGCGATCGGATCCACCAGCGCGCAACGACCGACCCAATGCTCGCCCACTCCGTCACCGACGCCCACGACGTCGCCAGCGATGTCGAGACCCTGTATCCGGGGGAAGGTGAGCGGCTCACCCTTCCAACCGCTGATGGCATCAGGGTCGCTCGCGGTGCCGTATCTGCCCTCTCGCGACCACAGGTCGGTGTTGTTGACAGCTGCAGCACGCACTCGCACCAGCGCTTGTCCTGGCCCGGGCTCGGGCCGCGACCAGTCGTCGCGAATCTCGATCTGATCGGGGCCACCGTGGCCGAGCGTGACCGCTGCAATCATCGAGGTGGACATCGGGCGAGTGTTCCACAGCAACGGGCGTTCCGATCGGACTGGAATCGGACACACCGGTCATCATCGGATCATGAGCGAAGCATCCGATGTGTACGCGGCGATCCTCGAGCTCCGACGGGGGAGCGGCGCCGTGGTCTTGCTGACCTACCGGGGCGACTGGTGACCGTACTGCTGTGGCCAGCTCGTGAAGCTGGCAGATGACGCCGATCGAATCCATGCGGCGGGCGCCGAAGTGATCGCGATCGTCGTGGACGATGACGAACGGGTCGCCGCGATGTTCCAGCGGTGGCCGACACCGCACGTCCGTTACGTGTCCGATCCGGGCGGCGAGGTGTACCTGAAGGCTCTCGACCTCTTTGATCCTGGTGAACGCGGTGGTATCGCCAAGCCGGCGTTGCTCCTCGTCGGGCCTGACGGTGGCGAGGTGTTCGGCGATCGCGGCGGCGACTTTGCCGATCGGCGCAATCACGCCGATGTGATCGACGCGCTCGAAGGGCTGGGGTTGCGGTCGATCGAGCCGCCCGTCGGTGGACCCGATGATCCGACCGTCGAGGTCAACCAGAAGGGCGCGTTCACACCCAAGCTCTTCGGCCCCTACTTCTCGGGAAACAAGTTCGCAGCGGCTGCGCTCCGAATGCGTGCAGAGGGCGAGGAAGCCAAGACGCTCGCTCGCGAACACCAGGACATGGCAGAGTCGATGCTCGACGCCTGGAAGCGCGTCAACGCCTGAGCCGGAGGCCTCGCGATCGCCCGGGGCCCGGTCCGACCGCTGGGCTCCGGTGTCGGGTCGCGTGCGCCGGTGGCTTACCGAACTCTTGACCACAACCGAACCGAGCGTGACTCAAGCGGTGCCGCCGTACCGCCGATCCAAGACCATGGGCGCGGATCAGACAGCGATCGAGGAACTCCGCAGCGAGATCGAGGTCGCCCCCCACGACCCGTACCTTCGATGCAACCTCGCGTGTTCGCTGGCATCGGCCGGGCAGATGGACGCCGCGCTGCGCGAGCTCGCGGTCGCAACTCAAGTCACGTCGTCGCAGATCGCGGCTGGTTGTGTGGCCGCCGCGGTGCGAGACGTCGCCGACAGCTTCGCGCAGACCTGGGCGTTGCCGACGATGGGTGTCCATCTCGTCGACGCTGGCTAAGTGACTCTGGTCCGCAGTTGCGACAGCGGGTGTCATCCGACACGCCGGACAGCTCCGTAGAGAGGTCGAGGGTGCGCCAACGCCCCTCGAAGCCTCACGACGAAGGAGCCCTTCATGAACCCGTCAACCTCCCACCGCTTCAGTCCGAAGCGCCTTGCTGCCGCAGTCTCCGCGGGTGCGTTGCTCGCCGGCGCAGGTGTCGCCGTCGATGCCTCCTCGGTCGGAGCATCCGACGACGCGAACGTCGTCGACATCGTCCTGTCGGTGTCCGGGAGCGACGGCTTCGACCGCAACCAGCGCGACTACGACATGCTCCGCGAGGCGCTCGTGGCGACCGGGCTCGCCGGCGCCGTGGCGGCGAGCGACGACATCACGGTGTTCGCGCCGAACGACCGTGCGTTCATCCGTCTCGCACAGGATCTCGGGTACGACGGTCGTGACGAAGCCGGCGCCCTCGGCTTCCTGGTGGCCGCGACCGGGTTCGT
>JBGCFW010000036.1:0-25033 GCA_045107155.1 Ilumatobacter sp.
CTGCTCGCCTGCTCGATCGATGCCGAAACCACCTGGTCGGTGAGCAGGCGGATCAGTCCGCTCTCCTCGGCCAGCGGGATGAACTCGTCGGGCCGGACCCAACCCCGGGTCGGGTGATTCCATCGAACCAGCGCCTCTGCACCGGTGACGGTGTTGGATGCGAGCGCGATCTTCGGTTGGAAGTGCACTTCGAGCGAGGCTTCCTCCAGCGCGCGTCGGAGGTCCCCGAGCAGTGACAGGCGTTCTGGAGTCCGTCGGTCGATGTCTTCGCTGTAGGTCTCGAATCCCGCGCGTTGCCGCTTCGCGGAATACATCGCGATGTCGGCACGCCGCAGGAGCGAACCGGCGTCGAGGTCGTGGTCGACCATCGCGATGCCGACGCTGCTCGTGACCACCACGTCCAAGCCGTCGAGACAGATAGCGGAGTACGACGCGGAGAGGATGGCGTCCGCCACCGCCCGGATCTCCTGTTCGTCCTTGCGTTCGATGTAGGCCGCGAACTCGTCGCCGCCGAAGCGAGCGAAGACGTCCTCGTCGTCGAGTAGGGCGTGGACTCGACGTGAGAACTCGCGGAGTACCTCATCGCCGACGTGGTGCCCGAGCGTGTCGTTGACCTCCTTGAAGTTGTCGAGGTCGATCATCAAGGTGGCGGCGCATCGCGGGTGGGCGCCGAGGCGTTCCTTGACGTGACGGTCGAAGGCAGCGCGGTTGAAGTCTCCGGTCAAGACGTCGTGCGAGGCGTCGTGTTCCATCTGCGCGTGAGCGAGTGCGTTCGTGAGGGCGCCGGCCAGCTGTGTGGCGAACGCTTCGAGGCGTTGCGCGTCGTCGGCTCCGAAGACATTGGTGACACCGTTGCGTCCGTGAATCACGACGTGGCCCATTGCATCGGCACCGTGGCGGAGCGGCGCGGTGAGCACCCGAGGAGCCGAGTCGTCGTCGCCCGCCGTTTCGTCGGTCGCGTCGTGATCGGGCCTCGCTCTCGTTGCCCAGCTTCGACCGTTCGGCGAGTCGGGATCTCCCAACACGATCGTCGCATCGTCGGTCCGGAACTGGTCACTCAGTTGACGCAGTGCGATATCGGCCAGCTCGTCGATGACGAGTGAGCTGCGAATCGCGGCCGCGAACTCGTGCACCGCAGCGAGGTCGCGGTGCGACTGGGCGAGTCGAGCATGTCGCGACATGGTGAGCCACACGGCCATGATCGGGAGCGCCGACAACACGATGAACGAGGAACGAACGAAGGTGGGCGCCGCCGCTGTCGCACCGACGAGCGCGCCCATCCCCGCGATGGCCGAGGCCACCGGCAGTTCGGCTCGAATGCGGGGGAGCAACGATCCTTCGAAGCAGGCGATCGCCACGAGGACCAGTGCTGACCCGGCGGTGCTCGACACCACGACGCCGAGGATCGCTCCGACGATGATCATCAACTCGCTCGAGTCGGTGGCGTCGATCCAGGCAGAGAACACCGTGAATGCGAGCGCGACCTCGAACGCGAAGATCGCGACGTTGAAGAAGCTCTTGTACAGCAGTGGCCGCCCGCGCACGTAGAGCATCGCGACGCCGGCCGCGACTCGTGCGGTGACTGCGACGACGGGGCCCAGGTAGATGAGTGCGAAGATCGTCGGGATCTCCGACAGTGTGAACGAGATCGCTTGGCGGCGGAACTCGACGTGGAAGGCGAAGCGGTCAGCGAGCGCGAACCCGATCACGATGAGTGCGACCCACCACCAGCTGGACTGCTGCGCCGCGGTCATGGCCGACCCACCCGATGCCAACAGAGCGATCGCCGTCGTCGCGAGCAGCGTGGCGAGCGTGAGCACCAGTGCAACGGGGCGCGTCACCGATGTCTGTCCGGCGCGCTCGTTGGTCGCTTGGTCGTGCGTTGCAGCCGCGCGCTGGTCGCTCATCGCACGGTCTCGTCTGCTGCCGAGCCGCGTGCGCGCGTGGGTGCGAAGGGGAGTCGGCACCCGATCCGCACGTTCATGAATGGGGTCATCGCCCTCTCACCGCACGAGCGTGATGATCGGTGGCCGATCTTGGGAAATGTCTGAGACCGATCAGAGGCGAACCAGACGAATCGGCTCGCATCACCCCGAGACGACGACGCTGGGTCTCGCTCCGCCACCACCGGTGGCCGAATCGCTGAGCGCCGGGTGTGCTCGTTCAGCGTCGGGATCAGCGTGGCACGACGACGTCCAACAGCGCGTCGAATCCGTTGACCTGAGCGTCGACGATGTCCGGGCGAGCATCCCAGCTGTCGATCTCGATGAGCATCGAGGGAAGTCCGGCCGCGAAGGAGGTCCAACTCTCACCGCCCCCGTGCTGTGTCACGTCGCGACGCACCGGAAGCCCCGACGAGGCGGCCCACGCCTGCTCGTAGGCGTCGGGAGTGTTCCCGATCGAGCTGACGTAGCCGAGCGGCTGGTGCACCCACACCACGACGTCGGGCTCGACACGTTCGATGAGCGAGCGGGCGGCTCGAGGTTCCGGTTCCGAGAACGGTGCAGGTCCACCGGTGCTCGGTCGCCAGTCCCACGAGAAGTTCCGGTTCAGGTCGACGCCGTTCGCGTTGCATCGCGTGCCGGCTGCTGAACCGTCGGGATTGAGCAACGGGAGGAGCCAGACTTCGGTGTCGTCGGGAATCGACGCGGTGACCATCGCCCGGACCGACGGTGGACTCGCCGGTTCGTTGCCGTGTATTCCGCCGATCACCATCACGGTTCTCGTCGGATTCTCGATCTCACGGACGAGGAGCGCGAGGTCGCGCCCGGCGGCAGAGGTTCCGGCCGAGTCGGTCCGCCAGCCGTCGGGAAGCGCAGGTGGTGCGATGTCCGACGCAGCCCGGTTCTCCCAGATGCTGGACCCCGTTGGTGGGCACGGCGACACCCCAGCGGCGATGGTCGGCGTCGGTGCGGGTTGTGACGGGGCCGTCGCCGCGAGGGTGGTGGTCGGCGCGGTCGTGGTCGTGGTCGCGGTTGCAACTGTCGTCGTGGTGGGCGGAAGCGTCGTCGGGGCGATGGTGGTCGTGGTCGTCGTGGTGGTGCTGGAGGTGGTCGTCGTGGCCGACAGCTCGATTGCTTCGTCGGTCACCGACTCGTCGGAGAACAGATCGACGGTCGTGGTTCGCGCGGTGGCCGTCGAGCCGCTCTCACCGGTGACCGGGACTGCGCCGTCGCTGGCTCCCGCACACGCAACGCACCCGAGGGCCATCACGACGAGGAGGCTCGAACTGCGCATGTGGCGATCATGGCGCAACGCGGTCGAGCGCCACGGTCATGGCGGCTCGCGTCAGTCGATGACGATCGTGTCGAAGTCGATCTCGTCATCGGGTTCGGGGTACTGCGGATCGATCTTCTCGAGGTGATGGCGAAGGATCCGAGCGATGCACACGTTGCGTGCCCACTTGCGATCGGCCGGCACGACGTACCACGGCGCGTCCTTCGTCGAGGTCTTCTCGATCGCGTCGGTGTAGGCGTCCATGAAGTCGTCCCAACGCGCGCGATCGTCGAGGTCACCGAGCCGGAACTTCCAGTTCTTGTCGGGCCGTTCGAGGCGCTCCTGGAAGCGTTCCTTCTGCTCCTCGTTCGACACGTTGAGGAAGATCTTCACGACGTGGGTGCCCTCGTCGACGAGCATCTGCTCGAAGTTGCGGATGTGGTCGTATCGCTTCTTCCAGACCTTCTCGGGCGCGAAGCCCTTGACCCGAACGACGAGGACGTCTTCATAGTGTGATCGGTTGAACACGGCGATGTAGCCGTCTTCGGGAGCGTGGGCGTGGATCCTCCACAGGTAGTCGTGGCCCATTTCCTCGTCGGTGGGCACACCGAACGGGTGAACCATGACCCCTGCTGGGTTGAGTCCGCTCATCACGGCGCGGATCGTCGAGTCCTTGCCGGCCGCGTCCATCGCTTGGAGAACGACGAGCAGCGACGCTGACTTGTCGGCGAACAGCTTCTTCTGGAGCTCGACGAGCGCGGCCATCTCTTCGGCGAACAGGGCCTCGGCTTCGTCGCGTTCCCATCCGAACTTCTCGTCGGTGGAGCGCTTCGACAGTTTCGGGTCTCCGTCGACGCGGAGCTGAGCGAGGAAGTCATCGGCCATGCGTGCGAACCGTAGCGACGCTGGCGAGCGCGGTGTCGTGTTCGCCCGTCCCTGACTGCATGGCCGATGCGGTCGAGCCCGCAGATATCCAGCGACGAATGATGCGCGACGTCAGCAGCCGATGACGGTGGCGGCGACCCGATCGGCGAACGGTGCCAGGTCGTTGCCTGCAGCCGCTGACAGCGAGAGCTCGAATGCGGTGCCGAAGTCGGGGAGTCGATAGCGCTCAGTGGCGGTTGTGGCGTCTTGGCTCGACGTCGTGGCGATCTGTCGATCGTTGATGAGGCGTGACACGGACGGCTCGGTCGAGATGCCGAGTGCTGCGAACACTGCATCGGTTTCGGCCGGTGTCGAGGCGAGCGTGACGCCGGCCTCGAGGGACGAGACGACCAGCGTGACCTCGGCGCCGCCGAGCTCGGCGGCGGGACCGACGGCGTAGAGGACGGCACCGCTCGAGACGAACGACTGGAAAACGACGGTTGCCGCCTCGGCGTTCCCAGGGAACAGTTCGGCGGCCGCGTCGGCGGGCGTCATCGTGGTCAGGTCGACGTGGCGCCAGTCGTCCGGGACGATCGCTGAGACACCCACGCCACAGCCGCCGATCCACCGACCGCTCAGGCGGTTCACCTGGAGCGACAGGGTCGTCTGATCCCAGAGCTGAGTGATCGGTGCGCAGTTGCCGGTGCCGGGGACCGCCACACCGTTGGCGTCGGCCACGATCGCGCACAGGTGGCGAGCATCGACGGCCTCTGCATCGGCGATCGTCAGCATCTCGAGACCGGCGGGGACGTCGTTGCCGTTCACCAGAGGCGGCGCAGCGTCCCACTGCACCCAATCGCCGCCTGGCGCCGCGGTGCCGGCAGCGTTCTCGTCGCCGTCGACGGCGGTGTCGAAATAGAAGTGGACTCGGTCGCCTCCACCGTCGATGTCGGGGACGAAGCCGTCGACGAACCAGCCGAAGGTCAAGGCGCCGCTTTCGGTGTCGGCGCTGACTCCTGAGAACAGACATGCGACCCGATCGGGTTCGGTGGGGCACGGTGTCGGGGCGGTGAACTCGGTCGCATCGTCGGCGCGGTAGTCGTCGGGCGGCCCCTGCAGTGTCGGGCCGCCGCCGTTCGAGGTGGGGTCGGTGACCGGATCGCCCGTCCCGTCGGTTTCGCCGTCGATCGATTCCGGCGCGGTCGCGCCGTCGGCGACCGGCTCGTCGAGCAGGGGGTCTGATGTGAGCGGCACCTCCGAGGTTGCCTCGTTCGTCGTGTCGCCGCCACCCCGCGTCAACGCGATCGCGCCACCGACGATGACGATGAGCGCCAGCACGGCCGCGACGGCGATGAACGGTGCGTTCGACCGCCGGCCCGTCGGCGCCGCGGGGGATGTCGGTGCCGGAGGTGGCGACGCGGCAGCATTCGGCGTCGCCGGCGCCGATGGTGTGAACGGAGGTGGTGTCGCTGTGGTCGGCGGCGATGCGGTCGGTTGGGCGGGCGGAGCTGATGCCGCGGGAGGAAACGGTGGCGATGGCTGGCTGGTGCCCGGTGGGCTCGGAGGTGTCGGTGCCACGATGTCGCCGGCGATCGCGACGGACGGCGTGATCACCTCGTGGGGCGTGTCCTGCGCCTGGACGACGATCGTTCCCGTACGGGGTGACTCCGGACCGGTGCGCTCGTTCTCGGCGACCACGTCGGGCCAGTGCAGTGTGAACCGACGTCGACGTAGCCAACCTGACCCGAACGCCGTCACGCACGCCCGCGACAGATCGAGACCGAACTCGAGTGCGGTGGCATGGCGCTGCGCGAGGTCTTTCGCCAATGCTCGATCGATCACCGACCCGATCGCCCCGGGCAACTCGGGACGCGTGACGAGCATCGGTGTCGGCTCGGTCACCAGGTGGTGCGCGAGCAAGCCGGTGATCGCCTCCGAGTCCGGGAACGGGAGCGTTCCGGTGAGCAGTTCGTAGGCCATGACGGCCACGGAGTAGACGTCGGATGCCTCCGACAACGTCTCGCCTCTGACTTGTTCGGGACTCATGTAGGCGGGAGTGCCGACCACCATGCCGGTCGCTGTTCGTCGGACGTCCTGGTCGAGCGCACGAGCGATGCCGAAATCGGCCAGCTTCACGGTGCCCGACATGTCGTACATGAGGTTTTCGGGCTTCACATCGCGATGGAGCACGCCGCGAGCGTGTGCGTGATCGAGCGCGGCCAGGCATGCGAGGACTGCTGCGCACGCTTCGTCGGTCGCGATCCCGTCAGCTTTGAAACGGTCGCCGACCGAGTCGGCGCACCGCTCCATGATCAACAGGCAGACCTCGCTGTTCTCGACGAAGTCGTACACGGGAACGATGTGCGGGTGTTCGAGTGCCGCCACGGTCTGGGCCTCGTCGACGAAGCGACCGCGAATGGCCTCGTCGACGACGAACGCCTGTGGAAGCTGCTTGATCGCGACGCGTCGCCCGAGTTGGGTGTGGCGCGCCGCCCACACGACGCCGAACGCGCCGCGGCCCAGACGTTCATCGATGTCGTACGCCGGGAGCGCAGTCTCGAGGGCCTGCTTCGCCCGTGCGTCCATGGCGGCCAGTCTGGCCCGTCGAGCTCTGTGCTGCGTCATCATTGCCTGCGGCCGGCGTCGGGGCGGTCGCGGCGCTGTTCACGAACCGCACAGGTCTGGGCGTCGGGTGTGCCGAGAGGGCTACGTTGCGGACGTGACCTCGCCCGCCGTGTTCGAACTGCGCGGCGTGGTGGCGGGGCCGTCCGATGCACCGATCCTGAAGGGCATCGACCTCGTCGTGCCGTGTGAGGGGATCCTCGCGGTCGCCGGACCCTCGGGTTCGGGAAAGTCCACGTTGCTCCGATTGTTGAACCGGCTCGACGATCCGCTCAGCGGCACCATCACCTGGGAAGGCCGCAACCTCACCGACTGGGACCCGAGAGAACTGCGACGGCGCGTTGCGATGGTGTTCCAGCAGGCGCCCATCTTCCCCGGAACGGTGCGCGACAATTTTGCCGTCGCGTTGCCCGATGTCGATGAGGCTCGTGCACGCCACGTGCTCGACCACGTCGGGATGCCACAGGAACTCCTCGAGCGGCCCGCCGACCGACTCAGCGGCGGCGAAGCACAGCGCATGTCCATCGCCCGCGCGCTGCTCACCGATCCGGCCGTGTTGCTCGCCGACGAACCGACCGCCGCACTCGACACGGCGTCGCGACGCACGGTCGAGGACCTCGGGCTGGAGATCGCGGCGTCCGGCGTTCCACTTGTCTGGATCACGCACGACACCGCGCAGCTCCGTCGGCTTGCCGACCACGCTGTCGTGTTGATCGATGGTGAGGTCGCCGCGTTCGGCCACCTCTCCGAACTCGATGCGCACGCCGACCCGCAGGTCCGCGAGCTCGTCGGCGCGGGGTCGACATCGTGAACCGTGCCGACATCGGACTGATCGGGCTCGCGGCGTCGAGCATCCTGATCGCCGTCGCGCTCGGCATCTCGGTGTGGCGCCGACTGGGTCTCGAACGCGACGTCATCGTGGCGGCGCTGCGCGCGCTGGTGCAGCTGTTGATCGTCGGTTTCGCGCTGCAGCTGGTGGTCGATGATGACGATCCGCTGATCTTCTCGTTGATCTGGCTGGTGGTGATGCACGTGTTCGCCGCGTACACCACGTGGCGCCGCGCTCGCGACGTGCCGTCGGTGTTTCCGCTGTCGCTGATGGCGTACAGCGCGTCGGCGCTGGTGACGCTCGGCGTGCTCTTCGGCTTCCAGGTGTACGAACTCGAGGGCCGCACGATTGTGCCGCTCGCGGGGATCGTGGTCGGGAACTCGCTGTCGGCGACGGTCCTCGTGTCGCGGCGGCTGTTCGACGCTGCGAAGGAGCGACGCGTGGAGATCGAAGGTCGTCTCGCGCTCGGCCTGTCGGCGAACGCTGCGTTTCAACCGATCCTGCGTGAGTCGTTGCGCACGGCGCTCGTGCCGCAGATCGAGACCACGAAAGCCGTCGGCATCATCGCGTTGCCCGGCGCAATGGTCGGCTTGATCCTCGCCGGTACCGACCCCGCCGATGCCGTCCGCGTGCAGATCTCCGTGATGTACCTCGTGCTCGGAAGCGTGGCCACGACGACAGCCGTCATGAGTCTCGGTATCTCGAAGCAGCTCTTCACCAGGTCCGACCAGCTCATCCGCCGCGACTGACTCGGTCGAGCAGCGGACGCCTCGCTGACCGACTCGCAACCTCAGCCGAGTGATCGCAGCACGACGACCTCGGGGAATGTGTCCGGGTCGCTGTAGCCGTTTTCGAACAGCCAGCGCACAGCTCATCACCCGGCATCGAGTGCGTGAACGGGCGCGGCACCGGTCACACTCAACGGGTGAGTGACCTCTGGGACGACATCGGCGACGACGACGTGTCACCGATCTGCCCGGCGTGTGGCGTGAGCGCACTTCCGCCCGAGGCCGCAGGCGAACCACCGATGTGCGAGAACCCGAACTGCTCCATGTTCGGCGAGCCGATGGTGGGGTGAGGCGTGGCGCGCTCACCATCCCCTCGGCGATGACCGACACCTAGCATCGGCCCGATGCAGCGATTCGTGACCGAAGAGATCGAGGCCGTCGACGCCTACAAGTTGATGTCGGGCCTCATCGTCCCCCGACCGATCGGCTGGATCGGGAGTCGTTCACCCGATGGCGTGAACAATCTCGCGCCGTATTCGTTCTTCAACGGCGTCGCCGCGTCGCCTCCGACCGTGATGTTCGCGCCGACCGGTCAGCCGATGGCCCGCAAGGACACGTTGTCGAACGTGCGCGACACGGGTGTGTTCACCGTCAACATCGTCAACTTCGATCTCGGTCCGAAGATGAACGCGACCTCGGGCACGTACGACGCCGACGTCGACGAGTTCGAGGTGGTCGGGTTGACGGTTCGCGAGGCCGACGCGATCGACGCTCCCATCGTCGCCGAGGCGCCGGCCAGCTTCGAGTGCGAAGTGCTCAAGATCGTCGAGATCGGCGAGGCACCGATGGGAAGCCAAGTCGTGTTCGGGGCTGTCGTGGCGTTCAACGTCGAAGATCGCCTGCTCGACGGGACCCGGGTCGATCAGGTCGAGCTGGACTCGATCGGCCGTCACGTCGGCAACCTGTACAGCCACTCGGGCGAGCTCTACGAGATGGTTCGCCCCGACTGAGCCGCGACACGCCGAGCTCTCGTTTCGTCCTGCGTGTCGGTTGTGGGCGCCGCCACCGGGAGTCGGATCCAGAAGGTCGCGCCACCGCCTCGCGTCGGCTCGACGCCGTAGGTGCCGCGATTGGCCTCGGCGATGGCCGCGACGATCGCGAGCCCGAGACCGCTCCCACCGACGGTGCGAGTTCGTCCGGGGTCGGCGCGGTAGAAGCGTTCGAACACGTGCGCTCGATCTTGTTCTGCGACCCCGGGTCCGCGGTCGGCGACCGCGAGCCGCACCCCGTCGCCTTCGTGTCGCGCGTAGAGCTCGATCTCGGTCGACAGGTGGGTGTAGCGCAGTGCATTCGAGGTGAATGCCATGAGCGCCTGGATGAGTTGATCGCGGTCGGCAATGACGACGGATGCGTCGTGGACGGTGACGATCACGGGTCGGTTCGGTTGGATCACGGCGATGTCCGACGCGATGTCACGGAGCAATGGCGCAACGTCGACCGGCTCCGGCTCGAACTCGTGTCGCTCGTCGAGGTCGACGAGCACGAGCAATTGGTCGACGATCCCCTGCATCCGGGTCGCTTCGGCGTGAATTCGCCGCATCGCGTCGTCGACGGCGACGTCGTCGGGGAGGGCACCACGTTCATAGAGGTCCGAGTAGCCGCGCAGTGTGGTGAGGGGGGTGCGGAGCTCGTGGCTGACGTTGGCCACGAACCGTTCGCGCTGTGCCTCGGCGGCCTGTGTCGAGTCGACCATCGTGTTGAAGGCTCGTGACAGTCGTGCTGCCTCGGTCGCGCCTGGCGCCTCGGCCACCCGGCGATCAGTTGCTCCGTCGGTGATCGCTTCGGCTGTGTCGGTGATCTCACGGATCGGGCGGAGACCGTGGCGGATCATCGACCAGGCGAACAAGCCCGACACGACCACCACCGCACCGCCGCCGAGGAGGAGCGTCGTCGTGAGTGAGCGGACGGTCGCGTCCACGTCGGTCATCGGGATCGCGAGAACGATCGTGAGGTCGCCGACCGTGGTGGTGACGGCGCGCAATCGGGCAGCGTCGCCGGCGGTCGTCGCCACGGTGAACGCTCCCGGATCGCCGAGGTCGTCGAGGTCGTCGAGGTCGGGCCGCAGATCTGGATCGTTGCCGGGTGCGACGAGGGTGCGCAGAGATCCGTCCGGCAGCAGGGCGCCGAGGTATGCGTCCGTGACGATGTCGCGTGGCGTGCCGAGTGAACGCGCCCCCTGCAGAGTCGCCGGTGCTCGAGCGGCGTTTCCGGCGAAGGTCTCGAGCTGTCGGTCGAGTTGATCGAGGAGACGGTCGCGCTGGACTGCCGTGATCACTCCACCGCAGACCGTCAGCGTCACGACGATCGCTGCGATCCCAGCGATCAGACGCGTCCGAAGCGTCACGACGGCTCTCGGATCACGTAGCCGACACCGCGCACCGTGTGGATCAGTCGGGGGTCGCTGTGGTCGGCCTTCTTGCGCAGGTTGCTGATGAACGACTCGATGATCGCGGTCTCGCCGTCGAAGTCGTAGTTCCACACGTGGTCGAGGATCTGCCCGCGGCTGACGACCCGCCCGGCGTTCGACATCAAACATCGCAGCAGGCGGAACTCGGTCGCCGAGAGGTTCACCTCGTCGGGGCCTCGCCACACCCGGTGCGCGTCCTCGTCGAGAATGAGATCGGCCACTCTGAGCTGCGTGGTGACGAGGTGGTTCGCACGCCGTCTGAGCGCAACGTGGACGCGGGCGACCAGCTCCTCGAGTGCGAACGGCTTCACGATGTAGTCGTCGCCGCCCGCGGTCAGACCCCGGACTCGATCAGCCGTGTCGTGACGTGCCGTGAGGAACAGCACTGGCGCGGTGTTGCCGCTGGCGCGGAGTCGTTCGAGGACCTGGAAGCCATCGAGGTCGCCGAGCATCACGTCCAGCACGATCACGTCCGGAGCGAATCGTGACGCTTCGGAGAGCGCGGTGCGACCGTCCGGCGCGGTGACGACGTCGAAGCCCTCGACGCGCAGCGCCGACGACACGAGAAACGAGATGTTCTCCTCGTCATCGACGACCAGTACCCGGGCCGCGGCGCTCGTCGCTTCGGTCACGGTGGACAGGATCGCAGACGAAGCTCGACGTTCCCTGCGCGAAACCTGGAGGTTTGCTGGACGTGCGCGAATCCTCCAGCAGATCTCCAGGTGTCTTCGAGGAGCGTTCCAGGTCAGGTCGTCAGCATCGCCACCCATGAGAGAACCGATGACCCCACATCAGACCCGACGCAGGCTTCGACCGCTCGTCGCCACGGTTGCACTGGCCTCGCTCGCCGTGGCCTGCGGGAGCAGCGACGCTTCGTCGGACGACTCGGCCCCCGCCGGCGATGGCGAGCTCATCGTCCTCGGTGACGATTCGTCCCTCGCCGAGCCCGTCGACGCGAGCACGGTCGTGACCGACCCGCTCGACAGCGGCACCGCCGATGGCGACGGCGTCATCGTCGAGACGGACGACGTCTCGACGCCGGCCGCCGGCGTCATGACCGAAGAGGAGCAGGCGCTCGCGTTCGCCCAGTGCATGCGCGACGAAGGTCTGGACTGGCCGGACCCGACCACGGCCGCCGATGGCAGCATCGACATCACCGGTGGGGTGATCGGCCCGGGCACCTCGGGCCAGGTCGATCTGCAGTCGGACGACTTCGCGAATGCGGCCGAGACGTGCGGGCCCATCGTCGAAGGTGCCAGCTTCCTTCCTGGCGGCGGGGGTGGTATCGATGCCGAGACGCAAGACCAACTCCTGCAGTTCGCCCAGTGTCTCCGCGACGAGGGTGTCGACGTCGACGACCCCGACTTCGGAGCGCTCTCGCCCGGCGGCGGGGGAATCTTCGGCGACTTCGATCCACAGGATCCGGCGAACTCCGCAGCCATCCAGGCCTGCCAGACGCTGTTCGCCGGCGGACTCGGAGGGTGATCGACATGCTCAGCACCACCAGCTCCACATCGGTCGAAGCGCCGCCGTCGCCCGAGTCGTCGACTGCGGTCCACACCAGCGGCCCGCTCACTGAGATGCCGCCATCGGGACGCCGTCGCCGCGGTTGGCTGATTGCAGCGGCCGTCGCCGCGGTCGCGGGTGCCGCCGCCACGGTCGCCGTCGTCGACGCCGACGATGACGCAGTCGAAGAGCCGGTCGAAGAGCGCGTCGACGCGGTCTCTGCCGAGACCCGCGATCTCGTCGAGTTCGTCGAGCTCGACGGCCGTCTCGTCGACGCCAACGTCAGCCCGGTCGTCGCGCCGACCGACGGTGTCGTCAGCGCCATCGCGGCCCAGGAGGCCACGGTCGAACGCGGTGCGTCCCTCTTCGCCGTGAACGGCGTTCCGACCACGTTGTTCTACGCCGACGTGCCGCTCTACCGCCAGCTCGAGGATGGTGCGGTCGGCGACGACGTTCGAGTGCTCGAAGAGAACCTCGCCGCCCTCGGATACCACACCGTCGAGTCCGACGATGGCGATCAGCTGGACGAGGGCTTTGTCGTCGATGACGAGTTCGACTCCGCGACGCGCGAGGCGGTCGAGCGCTGGCAGGACGACGTCGGCGTTCCGGTCACCGGCGTCGTGTCGCCTGTCGATGTTGTGGTTTCCGATGGTCCCGCCACGGTCGAGTCGAGGGTCGTCGATCTCGGCGATCGCGTCACGGCCGGTGCTGCCGTCGTCGAGCTCGCGACGACGTCGGAGGTGTCGACCACGCACGTCGAGCACTCCGGCGACATCGAACTCCTCGTCGACGACGGCGACGTACTCGCGACAGGCGACGTCGTCTACACCGTCGACAACACGCCGATCACGGTGCTCGTCGGCGACGAGTCCATCGATCGAGAGCTCGGCCTCGGTGTGGACCCGGGCGACGACGTGCGGATGCTCGAAGAGATGCTGGCGTCCATCGGTTACGACGCCGGCGGCGATCTCCTGGTCGACGACCGGTTCGACGAAGACACGCAGCAGGCGGTCGAGAACTGGCAGGAGGACCTTGGCAACGCCTTCGACGAGGCGGCGACCGACGTCGACGGCGAGGTGTCGCCCGCCGACGTGTTCGTCGTCCCATCCGGCACGTCCGTGGGGTCGATCGTCGATCACGGAACCGATGTCCTCGCCAGCGGGAGCGCGCTCTGGACGTCGGCGTCCCCGACCGTGGAACGCATCGTCGAGAGCTCGATCGAAGTGTCCGACCAGGAGAGGTTGGCGTTGGGAACGGTCATCGACGTCGAGTTCCCCGGCGGCGAGATCGTCCAGGGGACGGTGACCGATGTCGCCGATGCGACGACGATCGATCCGATGGATCCCGACGCCGAAGCGACGCTGGGCATCGAGATCGAGCTCGACGCCGTTCCCGAGTCGGTCGCAGCGCTGAACGAGGTCGACGTCGTCGTCAAGGTCGTCGACGAGCTGGCGGCCGGCGTCGTGGTCGTGCCGGCGAGCGCGCTGATCGCGCTCGGTGATGGCTCGTTCGCCGTCGAGGCGTTGACGACCACCGGTACCACCTTGGTGCCGGTCACGACCGGGATGTTCAGCGATGGCTGGGTCGAAGTCGCTGGTGTCCAGGCCGGAACCCAGGTGGTGACGCCGTGATCCTCGAGACACTCGACACGCCCAACGGTGTGACCCCGCCGATGCCGCCCACCACGGCAGCGCTCGAGATGCGCGGCGTCGTGAAGGAGTATCCGGGGCATCCTCCGGTTCGAGCGCTCGACGACGTGTCGCTCCGCATCGATCACGGCGAGCTCGTTGCAGTGGTCGGACCCTCGGGGAGCGGAAAGTCGACGCTCCTCAACGTCATGGGCACCCTCGACCGGCCGACTCGAGGTGTGGTTGCGATCGACGGAACCGACACGGCGACGCTCGACGACAAGTCCGTGGCGGGTGTGCGCGCCCGCCGGATCGGCTTCGTGTTCCAGCAATTCTTCCTGCTCGAAGGCATGTCGGCGATCGACAACGTCGCGAACGGTCTGATCTACCAGGGAGTCTCCGTCGCAGAGCGTCGCGCTCGCTCCGTCGTCGCGCTCGAACGCGTCGGCCTCGGCCACCGTCTGCTTCATTCACCGAATCACATGTCGGGCGGCGAACGCCAACGCGTCGCGATCGCGCGAGCACTCGTCCACGAGCCGACGTTCGTGCTCGCCGACGAACCGACCGGCAACCTCGACTCGAAGTCGACTGGCGCGGTGATGGAACTGATCGAAGGCCTCCACGCGGAGGGAACCACGATCGTGGTGATCACGCACGACGACGCGATCGCCGAGGTCCTACCTCGTCGCGTGGCGGTGATGGACGGACGTCTCCGATCCGACTCGAGCCGGTCGGCGGGCGGACGATGAGCGCCGATGTCAGCCCGCCGCGTCTGCGTCCCAGCGACGTCCTCCGCGTCGGTGCCTCCGGACCGCGTGCGAGAAAGATGCGGACCGCACTCTCGGCGCTCGGCGTGTCGATCGGCATCGCGGCGATGGTCGGAGTGCTCGGACTCAGCGAGTCGTCCAAGTCGGCGCTCCTCGACGAGATCTCCGCACTCGGCACGAACCTTCTGACCGTCGAGGCCGGAAGCGGTTTCGGTGGGGGAGACGCAGAGCTTCCCGACCACGCCGTCGCCACGATCGAGCGGATCGACACAGTCGACACTGCGAGCGCGGTGTACCCAGTGGACGCCGACGTGTTGCGAAACGAGTTCGTCGACGCCGGCGCGACGGGCGGTCTCTCGGTCGTCGCTGCGGACACCTCGTTGCTCGACACGCTCAACGGTGAGGTCCGCGATGGCAGATGGTTCGACGACGCCACGGCGGCTCACCCCACTGCGGTGCTGGGGACGGTCGCTGCCGAACGGCTCGGGGTGACGTCGCTCGACACGGCGTCGTTCGTGTACATCGGCGACCAGTACGTCGAAGTCATCGGCGTGCTCGATGAATTCCCACTCTCGGCGGACCTCGACCGCTCGGTGATGCTCGGTGAGGCGGCTGCCGATGAGTTCTTCGACGCGTCCGACTCGCCGACCGCGATTTACGCACGGGTCGCCGACGGAGCGATCGACAGCACTCGGGAGCTGATCCCCGGGAACGCCGACGCCGAGAACCCCGAGGAGGTCACGGTGAGTCGGCCCAGCGACGCGCTCGAAGCGCAGGCCGCTGCCGACGATGCGCTCACCACGCTCTTCCTCGGTCTCGGTGCTGTGGCACTGCTCGTCGGTGGCATCGGCATCGCCAACGTGATGGTGATCGCGGTCATCGAGCGTCGCGGCGAAATCGGTCTGCGGCGAGCACTCGGTGCGACGCGGGCCCACATCCGTCGTCAATTCCTGACCGAAGCGGTGATCCTCTCGGCGCTCGGGGGCGGTGTGGGCGTCGGTCTCGGCATCGCCGCGACGTACGTGTATTCGGCGACGCAGGGCTGGCGCGTCGTCATCCCGACGAGTGCAGCGCTGGGTGGCTTCGTCGCCGCGCTGGCGATCGGAGCGATCGCCGGGCTGTACCCCGCGATGCGCGCGGCCCGCCTGGCGCCGACGGAAGCGCTCCGGGCATGAGTCGTCGAGCTGTGCTCCGATCGGTGGTCGCGATCTCTGCTGTGGTGGCTGGCTCGCTCGTGCCGGCCGCCAGCTCCCACGTCGCGGTCGCCTCCGACTGCGCCGACGAGCCGGTCACCGCAGCGTCGCTCGACGCGGCGTTCGCCGCAGGCGTCGACGGGATCGTCGGAGCCGACTACCAGCGCGCGGTCGAGCTCGACGACGGCCGAGTGCTGTGGGTCTTCCAAGACGTGTTCATCGAGACGTCCGACGGCGAACTCGAGTTCGTCCACAACGCCGGCGCGCTCCAGACGGGTGGCTGTTTCGAGGCGCTGGTGGGCGGCACCGAGGAGCGGCCTCAGGCGTGGGTCGGCAGCGAGACGAGTCACGAGCTCGTGCACTGGTACTGGCCGCTCGACGGGTATCAGCTCGATGCCGACACGTTCGTTCTCCACCTGGCCGAGATGGAGGAACGCGGCGATCGATACCTTGACAACGCAACGCCTGTCGCCACGTGGGAGGTCTCCATCGATCTCACCTCGATGACGGTCGGGCCGCTCAGGCCGGCGCCCGACCCGACCACTGCGCTCTACGGGTTCGAGATCGTCGACGACGGCGACGTGCGCTACTTCTATGGCCAGTGCCATCGCCAGTTCGGGTTCGGCGAGATCGGCCACGATGAGTGCGCCGCCACGGTCCTCCTCGCTCGCCGGCCGATCGACGAACCACAGGCGCCACTCGAGTACTGGGACGGCGATGAGTGGACGCGGAACTCGCGCCGTGCCGAGAACGTCGCCCCGCTGGTCACCCCGGGCGAGGAGCAGTTCCGGTTCGCGAATCCCATGCAGGTCGAGTACGACGACGGCCGTTGGATCGCAGTGACCAAGGTGAACGACTGGTTCGGTGGAACGCTCCACTTCGACGTCGCGGAGCAACCGCAAGGGCCGTGGACGACGACGTCCGTGCGCCCGGTCGCACCGCCTGGCGACCCGGCCGAGGTCACCTCGTACTTCGCGAGCTTCGTGCCGTCCGACGAGGAGGGCTGGACACTTGCCGTCAGCAGCAACCGATGGGACGGCGCATACTCCAACGCCTACCGGCCCCGGTTCGAGACCGTCGACGAACGGCTCTGGCGACCGCACGCCGCTGTCAAGCTCGCCGGCGACGTGTGGCTCCCGATCGGACGACGGCTGTGACGGTCTGCCCGGCGTAGCCGTATCGGTTCAGCCCGGGTATCCGGGCCAACCGGCGCCCTGCTCGTGGCAGGAGCACGCACAGCGCCACCCGTTGGCGACGGGATCCTCCGATGCCCGCCACCAACCGACGCAGTCGCGGTGTGGAGGTACTCGGTCCTCGAATCGCCGGTCGGCGATGTTCTCCGGATCGCACACGTAGCCGTACGCGGCGATGGTCTTCGATGCTGGAGGCGGGGCCAGAACGCTCATGGTCTGATCGTGAGCGCGCCGCGTCAACCGGGCATTACCGAAGAGTTGCCGCCTCGTCGGTGCGGGCTACGGTCGTGCGATGAGCCAGACCTTCGCCGACCGATCGCAGTTCGAAACGCTGTTCACGCAGCTGTTCGACCGCATCTCTGCTGAAGGCTCTGCCGGCATCGACGACCTGATCACTCAGCGGATGGTGATCTGTTTTCGCGTCCGCAAGCCTGACGTCGAGCTCTGGGTCGACGGTCGAACGAGTCCGATCGCGACCGCGTTCACCTCCCAAGAGCTCGACGCGACGCTCACGGTCGAGCTGAGCGGCGACTCGTTGGATCAGCTCCTGCTGGGAACGCTGTCGATCGCCAACGCGCTGCTCTTTCGCAAGGCGAAGGTGAAGGGCTCGAAGTCCAAGGCGATCAAGCTCGAGAACCTGCTCCACGCAATGCAAGACGCCTATCCGGAGATCTCCGCCGAGGTACTCGGACGCTGACGGTCAGAGACCGTCGAACTCGGCGAGCAGATCCGGGTAGTCGGCCGGACGGCCCTCCATCTGCGAAGCGGCGGCTTCGGCCATGTCGTCGGTGTCGAACATCGCAGCGTTCCAATTGGCGATGTATTCGAGGCCGTCCGCGACGGAGTGGTCGCGGGTGTAGTGCATGGTCTGTTTCGTTCCCCAGATCGCCATCGGGCTCTTCGATGCGACCTGGGCAGCAATGTCGTGCACGCCTGTGAGGAGCGCATCGTGATCGGGGAAGAGCTGGTTGACGAAACCGGCGGTGAGCGCTTCTCCGGCGCTCCATTTGCGCCCGGTGTAGGCGAGTTCACGAACGATGCCTTCGGCGACGAGCTTGGGCATTCGTTGCAACGTGCCGACATCGGCCGTCATCCCGATGTTGATCTCGGCGATCGAGAAGAACGCGTCATCGGTTGCGTACCGCATGTCGGCAGCCGACACCATGTCGATCCCGCCGCCGACGCATGCACCCTGGATCGCACACAGGACCGGCATCCGAGCCCGCTCGAGCGCTGTGAACGACTCCTGCAGGTGCATCGCCGTCGATCGGAACCGCTCGTTGCGTCGACTCCTGTGCCCCGATCCGCCGCTGCTCGACGCGCCGCTCACGCCGTTGTCCGCAGCGAAAACCGACAGATCCATCCCTGAACAGAAGTGGCGACCCTCGCCCGACAGGACGACGGCTCGCACCGTTCCCGACGCCGACATCTCGTCGACGATCTGTGGAAGATCGCGCCAGAACGACGGGATCATCGAATTCGCCTTCTCCGGACGGATCATCTTGATGTGACCGACCTTGTCGGCGATTTCCACGTCGAAGCACTCGTATCCCATGGGGCGCGAGTTTCTCACAGCCGATCTCTCGGGCTCCGATCGACGTCGGGCGGATCAGGCTGTGGCGGTCCGCGTCGCCCAGACGGCGTAGAGCGGGTCGCCGGCGGCACCCGGGTTCCGGTGTTCGATGATCGGCTCCTCGAAGCCGTCGGTGAGGCCGAAGTACGTGGCCACGATGGCGCAACGACCGCGGTCATCGGTCGCGAGCCAACCGCGGATCACCTTCGTCGGGAAGCACCGGTTCGAGAACGTGCACGCGAACGTCCCGCCGGGTCTCAGCACCCGTGCAACGTCGCTGAACACTTCGAGTGGCCGTGTCAGGTAGTCGACCGACACGGCGCAGGTGACGGCATCGAACGAGGCGTCGTCGAACGGCAACGTCGGATCGATGTTCAGATCGTGAACGACCCGCTCGCTCGCCATCTCGTTCGCGGCCAGTTCGGCCGCGTTCATCCCGGTCACCACGAGACGCTGTGGCCGCGTCCTGAAGTGGGAGATCCACGAGGAGCAGATGTCGAGCACGTCACCGTCGAAGCCGAGTTCGTCGTAGAGGTCGCCGACCGCGTCGATCGCCCCGTCATCGATGTGGGTGACGAATCGATCGAACTCGTAGAAGGCGGCATCTTCCGACTCGTCCTGGCGCGAGAAGAAGCCCGTCGGGAACACCGACGTCGGGTCGACGGTCACTGGCCGTCGAACGCTGCGTCGAGCTGGTCGATCGCATCGGGCGGCAGCGACGTGTACAGCAACTCGGCGCCGTGGAACCGAGCGGCCTCGGCAGCGAGCGCTCGCACTTCGACGTGCCGAGCAAGGATCACCACCGACGAGGTTCCCGGCTCGACGGTCTGCTTGAACCAGTCGACCCACTCATCGGGGATTCCGAGGTCGATGACCTTCGCGGCGACAGCACCGGCGCCGGCACCGATGCCGATCCCCGCGACCCAGCCGATCGGTCCACCGATCACCAGCCCGAGGAGACCAGCCCACATCCCGCCCGAGAGGGCTGCGCGGCCCGGGGTCGGATCGATCGTCTCGGTGACCGCCACGGCGCCCTCGGGGTTCTTCGTGACGGTCACGGCGTCGTGGAGCTCGAGGGCGCCCCGCTGGCGGAGGCGGCTCATCGCCAGGAGGTATTCCTGGGCCTTGATGGAGTTGTCGAACGACACACCGATGATCACGTCGGCGTCGGGGTCCCAGACGACCGGTTGCGTGTCGTCCATCCCGATGCGCAAGGCCGGATCGGGCGGATCGAACGCCGGTGCGGATTCGGCATTCTGATCGTCAGGCATGTGTGCAGTGTGCCTCACAGCGAGGCCGCCGTACCACCCCCAGCGGGTGAACCCGCGACGCCGCTGCGGTTCGCGACGGGGTCAGTCGACGATGAACGTGTCGACGATCAGCTGACGTGTGGCGCTGTCGCCGTCGGCGAGCACCATGGCGACCACGAAGATCGTGTCGCCCGACGAGTTGGTCCCGGCGATCACCTTGGTGTCGAAGCCCGGCACGCACTGCAGCGTCGCTTCGGTGCCGGTGTACGCCACGTCGGCGTACGGCTCGCGCACGGTGTCGGAGCAGCCTCCGCCCTCGTAGTTGGCGACGATCGTGTCGAGCGCCACCGGGTACACGTCGGCACCGTTTCCGGTGGGGGTGTCGACCGACTCGATGAACATGCCGGGAAGGCTGAAGCCGTTCAGGAAGGTCTGCGTGTTCGACGAGGCCACCAGGCGGTTCTCGGTGGGCCCGGGCGTGCCGTCGATGTCGTTCCACTCGCTGGGGACGGTGAGGCTGATCGTGCCCGTGTCGTCGCTGATGTCGATCGAGTCGCCGGTGGGCGGCGGCTCGATGGGGGCGGGCTCGGTGCTGGTGGGGCCGCCCTCGCCCTGGAGTGGCAGCGTCGAGTTGGCCGCAGCGAAGCTCCGTGCGTCACGCTCGAGATCTGATGTCACGAGGCCGCACTGATCGGTGAGGAAGAAGTTCAAGCGATCGGTCGATGCCGTGAAGTCGCCGATGAGCGCTCCGATGCGAGTGCCACCGTCGTCGAGGTCGCCGAAGCGGTCGGGATCGAATGCGATCTGTTCGAGGGTCGGGACGATCTCGTTGAGCAAGGTGCGTGCTTCGACGGCCGGAGCGGCTGCACCGTCGTCGGGTGCCGCGTCGATTGCGACTTGCACGCGAGTCTGCATGGCGGTGAACGAGCGTTGAGCGCCTTCGTTGTCGTCGCCGTCATAGAAGTCGATCGAGCCGACGGCGATGGCGTAGTCGCGGCTCGCGTCGCAGAAGGCCTGAGGCGAACCCGTCGGGGTCTCGACCGGTGGGGCGGTGGTCGGCGCGTCGGTGGCGGGTGGATCGGTGACCACTGGCGCCGTCGTCGCAGGCGCCACTTCGGTCGTCGGAGGCGGCTGGGTGACTTCGGTCGCCGGGGCCGAGTCGCCGTCGGAACCGCCGCCACACGCAGCCGAGACGAGGGCGAGAACGACGAGTACCGACGCCGTGCGACGGCGATGAGCGAGCGAGGTGGAAGGCGGTGTCGAGGTCACGGTCGCGACCCTACGGAGCGAACGTCATCTCGGCGTCAACATTCCCGGACCACGCAGCATGCACCGTTCAGGAGGTCGATTCGAGCAGTCGTTCGACGAGTTCCTGGACGGTGAGGGCTTCGTCGAACGTGGCGATCGTGTGCGGTCTCCCGGCCAACATCTCCGAGAGTTCGCCGAGTTGAGCGGCGTAGGCCGCGGCACTCGACACCGCTGGGTCCACCGCACCTCGGTCGATCCACTCGCTTCCGTCGCTCGACTGCAGGCGGTACCAGTTCCAGACCCGCGAGGCTCCGTCGGTACCGCGGACCGTCAGGTCGACGACGTCCGGCCCGGTTCCTCCGCTCGTTCCTGCGAGTGAGAGCTCGAGTCCGGACGCGGTGGTGAGATGTGCGGTCGCCGACACCTCGCTCAGGGCTCCGTCGACACCGTCGGCGAAGACGACGTGCGACGACTCGATCGCGAGGGGACCCAGTGCGCGCCCGACGAGGAACAAGAAGTGGCTCGCGACCTCGCGGATCCAGCCTCCCTGATCACGATGCTGCAGCCATTGCGCCTTTGCATGCCACGCCCGCGGCCACTCGGCGAAGTGCAGGCGAAGGTCGGCGCGGACCACCTCGCCAAGCGAACCGGTTCGTACGTCGTCGAGTAGTCCCGTCGCCGACGGCGCCGCACTGAACACGAAGTTCACGCCCGCCGGGAGCCCACTCGCGTTGACGAGGTCGACGAGCGCTCGGCTCTCGGCGACGTCCACACCGAGCGGCTTCTCGCAGAAGATCCCGACATCGGCGCGCACGCAGGCTTCGACGTACTGGCGATGGAAGAGTGGTGGGGTGGCGACGTAGACCGCGTCGGCCGCGGCGATCACGCCATCGGCGTCGGACTGGATCGCGATGTCGTCGGCGTGCGCCGCGCACGCTGTTGGATCTGGATCCCACCCAGCCACCACGTCGAAGGCGTCATGCAGACCGAACTGTTCGACGAAGCGGGTGCCGACCGTGCCGAGGCCGATGATGCCGATGCGGTGAGTCACGGACTCATCGTGACAGACCGGATCGACCCGGTCTCGGTCGCCCGAATGCGTACGATTGGCAACGTGGCGTACTCACATCGTCAGATCGCGTTGGTCTGGTTCGTGTTGGCCGATGCCGTCGGCCTCGGAGGTCTCGCACTCCTCGCGTTCGTCGGCGATCCGTACGTGGCCACGGGAGTGATCCTGATCGTCGTCAGCCTCGTGGTCATCGCGTTCGCACTGCTGCGCTCGAAGGTCGAGGACGGCCGCGTGAGCGCGACCTTCACCCTCGGCTGGCCGAGCCATCGGATCGAGTTGTCGGACATCGAGCAAGTCGAGATCGTCCGCAACTCGGGGTGGGAAGGTTGGGGCCTTCGCAAGATCCGTGGTGGGTGGATGTACAACGTGTGGGGCCTCGACGCCGTCGAGATCACTCGCCGCAACGGCACGAAGTTCCGGATCGGCACCGACGACCCGCAGGGCCTGTACGCAGCCCTGCAGGGTCGGTGACGACGCGGCTCAGTTCGACTGCGTGCCGACCTTCAGCTCGTTGAACGGGACGCCCTTGTCGACGCTCGGCTCGCGGGGCAGTCCGAGCACGCGGTCGCCGATGATGTTGCGCTGGATCTCGTCGGTACCACCGGCGATCGACGACTGGAACGAGTTGAGGAAGATCCGCTGACGCTCCGAACCGTTCTCGGCGTCAGGCTCCCACGCCACGGTCTGCGGACCGGCGATCTCGAGCGCGCACTCACGCATGTACCACGCGATGTTGGAGCCGAACAGCTTGCCGAGTGAGCCGCCCGGGCCAGGAGTCTTGCCGGCCTTCATCTCGGCCTTCGTGCGCTGCGCCACGAGCGCCTTCGTGGTCTCCATCGAGTAGATGGTCATCAGCTGCTGACGCACCACCGGGTCGTGCACCTTGCCGTTCTCTCGGGCGGCCTTCAGGAGCAGCTTGTACGTCGGCTGGTTGACCTTGCCCGAGCCGGCGGTTCCGATCGCAACGCGCTCGTACATGAGCATCGCGGTGGCCATCCGCCAACCGTTGTTGTACTCACCGAGCAGGTGATCGGCAGGCACTCGCACGTCGGTCATGAACACTTCGTTGAACTCGTTGCCACCGTCGATCTGATGGATCGGACGGATCTCCATGCCCGGTGCCTTCATGTCGACGATGAACATCGAGATGCCGGCGTGCTTGGGCTGCTCGACGTCGGTGCGGCAGATCACGATGCCGTAGTCGGCGAAGTGGGCGGTGGTGGTCCACACCTTCTGACCGTTGAGAATCCACTCGTCGCCGTCCTTGACGGCCTTCGACTGGAGCGACGCGACATCGGATCCGGCGCCCGGCTCGGAGAACATCTGGCAGAACAGCGTCTTGCCGGCGATCGCGTCGGGCATGTAGCGCTTCTTGATCTCGTCGGTGCCGTACTCGGAGAGCATCGGCACGCACATGCCGTGGCTGATGATGAACGCGCCGGACATCATCGTGTGGTTGCCCTGCGCTTCGCGCCAGATCTTGTCGTGGGCCGGGGAGTACCCGCCGCCGCCGAACTCCTCGGGATACGCGACACCCGCGAGGCCAGCGCCGGCTGCAGCGGCGAGGAACGCTTTCTGGTCCTCGTAGCTGGGAGCGCCGTTCTTCTTGGCGTAGGTGTCGAGGAAGTCATCGCACTTCTTGCGGAAGTCGGCGGCTTCTTGTTCGGTCAACGTGGCACTCATGTCGTCTCCTGGGTTCGCGGGCTGGGCGGACTGGCTTGGAACATACTGTATGTCGCCGTACAATCAGAAGCCACATGGAACGGCCGGAATCCCCGGAGCCCTCCACCCACGAACCTCATGAGCAGTCTCACGAACAACGAACTCGACGCACCGCCGTGGCTTCGCGTCGAGTCGACGCTGATGTCGACGGCACGCCTCATTCGTGAGGCCTTCGATGCGCGTCTGAAGCCACTCGACCTCAACCTCACTCAGGCGTCGCTGCTCGCGTACGTGGCCGAGTTCGGCCCCACGAGCCAAACGAAACTGGCCGAGCAGATGGGCACCGGCCGTGCCGCGATGGGTTCGGTGGTCGACAGCCTGCAGCAACGCTCGCTCGTCGAACGCCTCCCCGACCCGCACGATCGACGCGTGTGGCGCGTCGAGATCACCGAAGCCGGTCGCACGCTCGCCGCGCGGGTGGTGAGCGTCGACGAAGTGCTTCGCAAAGAACTCCGCCACGGCATCGGCCGCGAGGAACGCCAAGCCCTCAGCTGGGTGCTCACCCGTCTTCAGCTCAATCTCAAGTCCGCAATCTCAACCAACACAGGAGAACAACCATGACCGAAGCAGTGATCGTCGACGCCGTCCGTACCCCCGGCGGCCGTCGCAACGGCCAGTTCAAGGACGTCCATCCCGTCGACATGGCGGCGCACGTGCTCAAAGCCCTCGAGGAGCGCAACGGTCTCGACCCTGCGATGGTCGACGACGTCATCATGGGCTGCGTCATGCAGGTCGGTGAGCAGTCGCTCAACATCGGCCGCAACGCCGTGCTCTCCGCCGGTTGGCCCGAAGAGGTCCCCTCGACCACGGTCGATCGCCAGTGCGGTTCGTCCCAGCAGTCGATGCACTTCGCCGCGCAGGGCGTCATCGCCGGTGCCTACGACGTGGCCATCGCCGCGGGTGTCGAAGTGATGACTCGCACCCCGATGGGCGCCTCGATCGTCCAGGGCATGGGCTTTCCGTTCAGCCAGGACCAGCAGGACCGCTACGCCGACACCGGCCTCCCGCCCCAGGGCATCGGCGCCGACATGATCGCCGACGAGTACGACCTCACCCGCGAAGACCTCGATGCGTTCGGCGCCGAGAGCCAGAAGCGCGCCGCCGTCGCTCGCGACGAGGGCCGCTTCGAGCAGGAGATCGTCCCGGTCGAGGTCGAGA
>JBGCFW010000360.1:0-17174 GCA_045107155.1 Ilumatobacter sp.
GAGGGGCGACAGGTGTCACAGGCGGCGTTCAGCTCCGGCTAGTTTGCGGCCGGGACCCGCCGAACTCGGCGGGTCAGGACAGCCAACTGACAGGAACCACCATGGAACCATTCACCAACGCCTTCACGACCGTCATGGGTCGTTACGTGGACTTCTCGGGTCGCACTTCGAATGCCACGTTCTGGCGCTTCATCGCCGTGTACGCCGTGGTGTACATCGTGCTCCTGGTTCTGGGAGCAGCCATCTCGAGTCTGTTCACGATCCTCGGATTCCTCTGGGCGCTCGGCACGCTGCTCCCCCATCTCGGTGCCGCCGTCCGCCGTCTGCACGACACCGGCAAGTCCGGCTGGTTCATCCTGTGCGGTTTGATCCCGATCGCCGGTTTCTTCATCAACCTCTACCTGCTCACGCGGCCGAGCGACGGTCCGAACGGCTTCGGCGCAGCCGCGCAGGACTGAACCGGACGCACCCCGGAACCGAGCTGACGATGACCGACTTCGACGACCTTCGTTGGCAAGACGCGACCGCACACGCCGAGCTCGTGGCGAGTGGCGAGGCGAGCGCGGTCGAGCTCGTCGACGCGTCAGCAGCTCGCATCGAGGCGTTCGACGAACCGCTGAACTCGGTGGTGATCAACTGGTTCGACGACGCCCGCAGCGCCGCGGCCGACATCGACCAGCAGCGCGCGGCAGGCGAGAGCCTGCCGCCGTTCGCCGGCGTGCCCACGTTGCTGAAGGACCTCTGGGCCCACTCGACCGGCCATCCGATGACCAACGGCAACGCAGCGCTCGCCGCTGCGATGCCCGTGTCCGCCCACGACACCACGCTCGTGGCCCGCTTCCGAGAGGCAGGCCTGATCTCGCTCGGACGCACGAACAGTCCCGAGCTCGGGTCGCTCCCCGTCACCGAGCCGTCGGCGTTCGGCCCGACCCGGAATCCGTGGAACACCGACCACACGCCCGGCGGCTCCTCGGGCGGTGCTGCCGCCGCCGTGGCCGCCGGATTGGTCCCGGTTGCGAACGCATCGGATGGGGGCGGTTCGATCCGTATCCCGGCGTCGTGCTGCGGTCTCATCGGCCTCAAGCCGTCGAGCGGTCGGATCACGATGGGCCCGGAGCGCGAAGAGTCCGGGCTCAGCGTGCACTTCGCAGTCACACGGTCGATGCGTGACACCGCGGCGCTCCTCGACGCCGTTGCGGGCCCATCGGTCGGCGACACCGTGATCGCTCAGACTCCCACGCGCCCCTTCGCCGCCGAAGTCGGCGCCGAGACCGGCCGGTTGAAGATCGGTCTGCTGGACGAGCACCCGCTCGGCGGCACCTTGCATCCCGACTGCGTCCAGGCGACGCGGGAAGCGGCGACGCTGCTCGAAGGCCTGGGCCACGACGTGTCCGAAGCTCATCCGCCGATCATGGACGATCCCGACTTCAGCGGTCGTTTTATGGCGGTGTGGGCCACGAACATGGCGGTCGGTATCGCTGCGCTGGGCGATGCGCTCGGCCGCCCACTCGAGGAGCACGAGGTCGAGCCCGTCAACTGGGCGATGGCTCGTTTCGCCGATTCACTGTCCGCCACGGACTTCGGCCTCGGGATGGCCGCGATCAATCAGTACCGACGTTCCATCCGTTCGTGGTGGGCAGACGGATGGGACCTGCTGTTGACTCCGACGCTCGCACAGCCCCCCGTGCGAATCGGTGAGCACGACGCCGTCGAAGGGAACCCGATGGCCCCGATGGTCCGTGCGGCCGAGTTCGTCACCTTCACGCCGCCGTTCAACACGAGTGGTCAGCCCGCGATCAGCCTCCCGATGCACGTGAACGGCGACAATCTGCCCATCGGGGTCCAGCTCGTGGCCGACCATTCGCGAGAGGATCTCCTGATCCGAGTCGCGTCACAACTCGAAGCGGCAGACGCCTTCGTCCTGCCCGATGCCGGCACCCTCGGCTGACGCCGGCACCCTCGGCTGACGCCCGCGCCCTCGGTCAGCGCCACCGGTCTCGGCGCGCGGATCAGAGCAGGTCGACCCAGTCGGGCACGTAGGGCTCGGCGCCCGTACCGACGTATCGCGTGTGCGTGACCACGTCGCGTCCGCTCACGACGTGGAGCTGGTAACCGAACGGTTCGTCGATGATCTGCGGCGTCGAATCGGTCTCGAGATCCAGCGCGACGTGGTGAGCGGTCGACACGCCGACTTGCGCTCCCACGCCCGAAACCGTCGCCCCGGCGGGACGGTGAAGATGGCCGCACACGATCCGATCGACGGATCCAGCGGCGCCGACCACGTCACGGAACGCGTCGATCCCGACGAACCCGTCGGCATCCATCCAATCGATTCCGGTCGCGAACGGGGGATGATGCATGGCGATCAACGTCGCTCCGTCGTGCGGGGCGGCCAGCACGCCGGCGAGCCACGCGGCACGTTCCTCGTCGCACTCACCGTCGTTCGATCCGGGACGGGTCGAGTCGAGCCCGACGATGCGGATACCGGACACGACGGACACCCAGCTCGCATGTTCGGCGTCGATCCACGGTGTGTCGGGAAACGCTCGGCGCACGGAGTTCCGCACGTCGTGGTTGCCGGGAAGTGCCAGCAACGGCACGTCGAGCGGATCGAGAATTTCGATGAGTCGCTCGTACTGCTCGTCGGTCGCCGTGTCGGTCAGGTCACCCGTGAGCAACACGATCGTCGGCGCTGGCGATTCTCGGCGGAGGGCGTGGACGGCCATCTCGAGGCGTTCGTCGTTGTCGAGGTCGGCCGATCCGGCCACGACGTGCGTGTCGGAGAGCTGTGCGATCAGCACCGAGTCGGAGGCGGCCACGCTCAGGAGTGTCGCACACCGTCGCCAACGGAACGTTCGCTGCGACCTGCATAGTCTGCTGCTGATGACGGGCACCGAACTCACGATCGTGCTCGTCGCTGTGGTCGCCGGCTCGGTGGTGAAGGCGGTGACCGGCATGGGACTGCCGATCATCGCGATCCCGGTTGCTGCGCTGTTCGTCGACCTCGACGACGCCGTCGTGACCATCGCACTGCCGAACCTGCTCGCCAACGCGGTCTTGGCGGCCCGCGAGCGGTCCCACGTCGGCGACACCCGCGATCTGCCCGTCCTCGCCGCCTTCGGCGTGATCGGCGCCCTCATCGGCGTGGTCGCGTTCGTGTGGCTGCCGTCGACGATCCTCGTCGTGGTCTTGATCGTGGCGATCGTCGCATACGTCGTCACGTTCCTCACCAAGCCCGATCTCCAGGTGGGCCCCGAACGCTCGCGGGCCTGGGCACCCGTGGTCGGGACCGCTGCCGGGGCGTTCCAAGGGTCGATCGGCATCAGCGGCCCCATCATCGGCTCGTGGATCCACAGCTACCGCCTCGACCGTGGTGCCCACATCCTCTCGGTCACCTCACTGTTCCTCATCACCGGCGCGACGCAGTTCACGGTGCTCGCGGTCACAGGCGAACTGGCCGGCCGGATGGTCGCGTCGCTCCTCGCCTGCATCCCGGTCCTCGCGTCGATACCCATCGGCGCATCGATTCGCGAGCGAGTGTCGACACGCGGCTTCGACCATGCCGTGATCGGGATGCTCGTCGTTTCGGTCGTGGCACTCGGAATCAGGACGTTCGCATAGCGTCCGGTTTCAACGCGATGCGCATCGCACGGACGTCGAGCGGTTCACCCGTGGCCTCGTCGACGACGACCGGTCGGACGACGTCACCCGTTTTTCGGTGCTGCAGCACGATCGGCGGCTCTCCCTCATCCCACAGGTGATCCGTGCCCCAGCGCCACATCGCTGCGAGGACGCCCCAGAAGTCGCGGCCTTTGTCGGTCAGCCGGTACTCGTGACGCACGGGACTCTGCTGGTACTCGACTCTCACCAGCAGCCCATCGTCGACCAGCCGGGCGAGCCGGGCGGCGAGAACCGCCCGCGGGATGTCGAGCCGCTCGGCGAAGTCGCCGAACCGACGTGCGCCGCTGAAGGCCTCGCGCATGACGAGCGGTGTCCACCAGTCACCGATCAGATCGGTGGTGCGCGCGATCGGGCAGGGTGCGTCGTCGAAACGAGTTCGCCGCACGATCAGGCGACCTTCTCGATGCGCGCCCGGACGTGCTTGTGGAACGGTGTTCCGGCGAACCAGTCACGGTCGTCCTTCGAGGTCAGTTCGTTGGGAGCGATGCCGACCGAGTCGGACGCACCGCTCGGCCACGAGTCGAGGCCGAATCCATTGGGCAACGACACGTGCCCGTCGCGCATCGTGTCGGTCACCTCGACCACGGCCACGCCGTCGCCACGCTTGGTCGTGACGCGCGCACGGTCACCCGCCTCGAGCCCCAACCGCATCGCGTCGGCTGGCGAGACGCGGAGCGCGCCCTGCTTGTCGAGCTTGCGCCACGACGGATCACGAAACGCCGTGTTCGCGGTCGACGAGCGGCGTTCACCCGCGGCAAGCACGAACGGAAAAGCGTCATCGGGAGCCACCGGTGCGCCCTCGTCAGCGAGCGCGTCGAACTCTTCGAGCAGTGTCGGGATGACGAGGTTGACCTTGCCGTCATGGGTGAGCAGGCGCTTCATGGTCTCGTCGTAGTCGTCGGAGGAGAACGTGATCCCCGACGGGTTGGCGAGGATGTGGTCGAACAGCGCGTCACCGAGCGACTCACTCCCTCCGGGGTCACCGATGCCCGCGCGCCGAATCGAGGCATCCCAGAACCCCGCCGCCTGTTGCGCCAGTCCCCACACCGCGGCCGCTCCCGATGCGTCGCCGCCGTCGGGCGTGGTCAAGGTGGGCCCGAGGGTCTCGTACAACACGACCGGAAGCACCTTGCTCAACGCAGGTTGCTCTGCCATCAGCCCGAACAGGGCGCCGGCATAGTCGATGCGGCCCCGTGCAGCGGCGTCGTGCAGCGGCGTCAAGGTGTCGTCGTCGTAGGCGCCGAGTGCTCGGCAGAGCCGCGAGTGGATCTCGTACTCGGGCAGGGTGCCGTCGAGCGGCTCGAAGATCGGCCGACGGAGATGGAAGTAGTTGTCGGGGAACTCGAGGTTGAAGAAGGTGCATTCCCACTTCTCGAACTGCGACGAAGCGGGCAGGACGTAGTCGGCCTCACGGGCCGTCTCGGTCATCGCCACGTCGATGACACAGACGAAGTCGAGTTGGCGCATCGCCTGACGCATCGACTGGCTGTCGGCGAGCGAGTGAACCGGGTTGCCGGATTCGATGAGCATCGCTCGGAACCGGTCGGGGTGATCGCCGATGATCTCCTCGGGAATCACGTTGCACGGCACGAGGCCGGTCACGAGGCGGTGACCCGTCACGGGCGTGACGCGCTCGCCGCCACCTCCGGACTTCGGCTTCGAGTTCCCGGCGCCGAGCGACGCGAATCGCGTGTGGAGGTTCATCCCGCCGGGCACGCCGAAGTTGCCGGTGAGCAGCACCACCAGCTTCTCCAGGTAGCTGTTCAACGTCGAGTGAGGAGCCATCTGGATGCCGAGGTCTTCAAAGATCGACACGCCACCCGTGGCCGTGCCGATCATCTCGGCGGCCTCGCGGACCTCGACCTCGAGGACTCCCGCCTTCTCGCACGAGGCGGCGATGTCGACGGCGTCGAGGTGTTCCGTCAGTTCATCGAGTCCGCGTGCATTGTCGGCCAGCCACGACGTCGCCGCGTACTCGTCGGCGAGGATCTTGAGCAGCGCTGCGAGGAGGTGGGCGTCGCCGCCCGGGGCGGGGCGCAGGTGGATGTCAGCGAGCTCCGCAGTCTCGGTGACCCGCGGATCGACCACGATCATCTTGCGGTCGGGGTCCTTCGCCACAGCCTTGAGGGTTCGGCGAGCCTGCGGGAATCCGTGCGACTGCCACGGGTTCTTCCCCCAGTACACGGCGACTTCGGCGTGGTGGTAGTCACCGGTGGTGTGGCAGCTCGCTTTGCCGAACAGCTGACCATCGACCCAGAACTCACCGGTCTTCTCCTGAGCCAACGCATTCGAGGCGTACCTGATCCCCAGCGCGCCACGGGTGGCGCCGCCGTACCCGCCACCGAGATGGTTGCCCTGTCCGCCGCCGCCGTAGAAGAGGATCTTCTCACCGCCGTGTTCGGTGATCACGTCCTGGAATCGCGCTGCGACTTCGGCGATCGCGGTGTTCCAGTCGACTGCTTCGAACGTGCCGTCGGGGCGGCGCCGCATCGGACTCGTGAGACGATGGGAGCCGTTCTGGTAATGGTCGAGACGGAGCGCCTTCTCGCACGTGTAGCCCTCGCTGCCGGGGTGTTCCTTGTCCCCGCGGACTCGTGTGAACGTGGGGCCGTCGACTTTCACCTCGACACCGCAGTTGATCGAACAGAGGATGCACGCCGTCGAATGCCACTCCTGATCGGAGTTGGCAACAGCGCTTGCCGCAGAGCGGACGGTCGGTTCGATCGTGTCGGTCATCGACTGAGTTCAACAAACAGACCCACTTCAGTCAAACCGGTGTGACCGAACCGAGCGGCCGTCCGATCGCTGCAGCGAGTAGGGTCGGTGCATCAACCCGACGGGGAGTCTGCGGAACCGCAGGCTGAGAGGGTGGCAGGCCGCCACCGACCCGAACACCTGATCCGGATCATGCCGGCGTAGGAATCGAGCCGTGAACGATCACATCATCATCATCACCGGAGCCTCGGCGCTCGCCGACCATGTGATCGCCGAGATACCTCCAGCAGCGATCGTGCTGGGCGTCGACGGCGGTCTCGACCACGCACTCGCCGCAGGGCTCACGCCGTCGGGTTTGATCGGCGACCTGGACTCGGTCAGCGAGGACGGTCGTGCCTGGGCCGAGGCGAATGCCACGATCGCCAAGCACCCCACCGACAAGAACCAGACCGACACCGAGCTCGCGCTCGCCTTTGCTGCCGACATGCAGCCCGACCGCCTGACGTTGATCGGTGGCGGCGACCGACTCGACCACACGATCGCTGCGATCGGCGCCCTCGGCGCCGGCCATCTCACGGGCGTTCCACGGCTCGACGCATGGTGGGACGGCCAGCACGTCGAAGTGCTCCACGCCCCGACGCGCCGCACGCTGCACCTCGCTCCTTCGTCCACCTTGTCGCTGGTCGCCCTCGGCGGCTCGTGTCGCGGCGTCCACCTCGACGCCGTTCGCTGGCCGCTCGACGATCACCACCTCGAAACGCTCGTCGGACTCGGCGTGAGCAACGAGGTGACCGACCCGATCGGCGACGTGCCGGTCTCGGTGTCGACCGGCGTTCTGACCGTCTTCGATCATCCCCGCCCTCTTGAAGGAGACACACCGTGACATTCATACGCCGCCCCGTCGCCCTCGTGCTCGCCGCCGGCCTCGCCGTCGGAGCATGCACGAGCAGCGACGACTCCGACGCCACCACCACGACAGATGCTGGAGAAGCGGACAGCGCCGACGAGACCGAGTCCGACGCCGAGGCGACCGACGCCGAGCTCGAGCCGGCGTCCATCACGCTGGTCACCTACGAGTCGTTCCCGACCGAGGGGACGGCGGTCAACGAGCAGCTCGCGCTGTTCACCGACGAGACCGGAATCGATGTGGAGATCCTCGTCGCTGGCGACACCGGGACCATGCTCGCCAAGGCCGAGCTCGCCGTCGGCAACCCCGAAGGCGACGTGATGTGGGGAATCGACTCCACATTCCTCTCGCGTGCTGTGGAATCAGGTGTCTTCGAGCCGTACGAAGCGGACGGCCTCGACGCGATTCCCGCCGCGTTCACCGATCTCGTTCCCAACGCAGAGGCCACACCGGTCGACTTCGGCGACGTGTGCATCAACTACGACATCGGAGCGCTCGAGGGTCTCGGCCTCGAACCGCCCGCCACGCTCGAAGATCTCGCGGACCCCGCCTATGCCGACCTCCTCGTCGTGCAGAACCCGGCGACGTCGTCACCGGGCCTCGCATTCCTCCTCGCGACCGTCGACGAGTTCGGCGAAGACGGCTGGCAGGACTACTGGCAGCGCCTCGTCGACAACGGGGTGTCGGTCACCGACGGGTGGTCCGATGCCTACTACGGCCAGTTCAGCTTCGCCGGCGGTGATCGGCCCATGGTCGTGAGCTACGGATCGAGCCCGCCCTTCGAGGTGCTCTTCGCCGAGGAGCCACTCGATGCGGCGCCGACGGGCGTCGTCGAGGCAACGTGCTACCGCCAGGTCGAGTTCGTCGGCGTCCTCGCTGGCACCGAACAGCCCGCAGCTGCCCAGCAACTCGTCGACTTCATGATCACCGATGACTTCCAGTCCACTCTGCCGCTCGACGTGTTCGTGTTCCCGACCAACCAGAACGTCGATCTCGATCAGACCTTCGTCGACTTCGCGGTGATCCCCGACACCAGTCGGTCGCTCGACCCCGCCTTCGTCGACGTGAACCGCGAGCAGTTCATCGACGAATGGACCGACCTCGTCATCGGCTGACCGGGAACGGTGCGATGACGTGAATCGTTTGCCGAACTGGCTCCTGGTCGCGCTCATCGCTCCGCCGGCGGCCGCACTCGGCCTGTTCTACGCCTGGCCATTCCTCACACTGATCGTCGAGGCGGTCGACATGGAATCGGTACGCACCACCTTCGAACGAGATCGCACCTGGTCGATCGTCTGGTTCACCACCTGGCAGGCGGTGGTGTCGACCGCGCTGACGATCATCGTCGGCCTGGCGCCGGCATGGGTGGTCTCCCGCTACGACTTCGTCGGGCGACGCCTCCTGCTCGGACTCCTCACCGCGGTCTTCGTGCTTCCGACCGTCGTGATGGGCGCTGCGTTCCTCGCACTGCTCCCCGATGGCATCGAACGCACCGCAACCGCGGTGATCGCCACGCACGTGGTGTTCAACCTCGCGGTCGTCGTGCGGACGGTCGGCGCCGTGTGGGAGCACCTGCCACCTGACATGGAGCACGCTGCGGCCACGCTCGGTGCGTCGCCGACGACGGTGTTCCGGGAGATCACGCTCCCGTTGCTGCGTCCTGCGGTCACCGCTGCGGCGGCGATCGTGTTCTTGTTCACGTTCACCTCGTTCGGCGTGATCCGCATCCTCGGTGCGCCGGGCACCCGCACCATCGAGGTCGAAGTGTGGCGACGAGCGACACAGCTCGGTCAGGTCGATCAGGCAGCAGTCCTCGCGCTCATTCAACTCGCCGTACTCGCAGCCGTGGCCGTGTGGTCGGTCGGGTCTGCACGGCGGCACACTCGCGCCCTCGGGCTCCGCCCACGAAGCCACCCCGTCGCGCCGCGAACCCGTCGCGAGCGACGCATCGTCGCAACCATCGCCGTGACGACGGCAACGGTCGCCGTCGCGCCGCTCGTCGCGCTGATCGTGAAGTCGATGTCGGCGCCGAGCGGCTGGACCATCAGCGGCTGGACCGACCTCGGCTCCGCCGAGATCCGCCCGGGAATCGGGCTGGGCCTCGACCCGGTGAGCGCGATGCGTGAGTCGCTGACGACGGCCGCATGGAGCACGCTGTTCGCGACGGTCGTCGGCGCGCTCGCAGCGCTGGGTATCGCCGCATCGGGGCGCGCCGGCCGAGTGCTGGACGCTGGTCTGATGCTGCCGATCGCCACGTCGGCGGTCACCATCGGCTTCGGCATGTTGATCACCTTCGACACCGACCCGGTCGACTGGCGAGCGAGCTGGTGGATCGTGCCCGTCGGCCACGCGCTCGTGGCGATCCCCTTCGTGGTTCGCACGACGCTGGGCGTTCTGCGTGCCGTCGACGGCGAACTCTCCGCAGCCGCGGCGACCTTGGGCGCATCGCCTCGGCGAGCGTGGGTCGAGGTGGTCGTCCCGCACCTGTGGCGCCCGCTCGCGGTCGGCGCAGCGTTGGCCGCAGCGATCTCGCTCGGCGAGTTCGGTGCGACCAGCTTCCTGTCGCGCAGCGGCGGCGAGACCATGCCGGTCGCCATCGCCGAGTTGCTCGGACGCACCGGATCGCTCCTGCAGACCAAGGGCTACGCCCTCGCGACGATTCTCGCGGCCGCCACCATCGCGCTCGTGATGCTGGTCGACCGGACCGGCGATCTCGCGGGAGCCCGGTCCGAACGAGACGAGGCTCGCCCCAATGACACCGACGTCTCGAGGGCCGGGGGCACCGATGCAGGGCGCTGAGATCCGAGTCGAGGCACTCGATGTGTCGTTCGGCTCGACACGAGTGCTTCGCAGTCTCGGTCTCACTGCCGACGCCGGTGAGGTCGTCGCGCTGCTCGGCGCGTCCGGCAGCGGAAAGAGCACACTGCTCCGGGTGATCGCCGGCCTGGTCACGCCAGACGCAGGCAGCGTGTCGATTGGCGGCGTCGACGTCACCCACTCGCCCACGCACAAGCGAGCCGTCGGCATGGTCTTCCAGGACAACCAACTCTTTCCGCACCGGACGGTGTTCGAGAACGTCGAGTTCGGCCTGCGAATGCGCGGCGTCGAACGACTCGAGCGGCGACGACGGGTCGAGGCGTGGTTGGAGCGCGTCCACCTCGGCGGATTCGGGCCGAGGGATGTCACAGAACTCTCCGGCGGTGAGGCCAAGCGCGTTGCGCTCGCTCGCTCCCTCGTGGTCGATCCGCCGGTCGTCCTGTTGGACGAACCACTGACTGGACTCGACCGAGAACTCCACGATCAGCTCGTCGGCGAACTCTCGGTGCTGCTGCGATCGAGCGATGCGACCGCGATCCTCGTGACACACGACATCGACGAAGCAGACTCGATCTCGGATCGAACCGTCGCGATCGACGACCTCCACGGTGGAGCACACCGGTCGTGATCCGCATCGTCGCACTGGCAGCAGAGGGGACCCACGACCTACGTCGACGAGTACTTCGCGACGATGATCGCGATGCCAAGGTGGATTGGCCGGGCGACCACGACTCTGACACGCTTCACCTCGGCGCACTCGACTCCGACGGCGTCGTCGTTGCGGTGTCCACCTGGCTCACGCGCGCTGGTCCCCAGGGCCGGGCCGATCGATGCCGGCAGCTTCGCGGTATGGCCACTGATCCGGGTGGCCGCGGAACCGGCCTCGGCGTGCTCCTGCTCGACGAAGGCGTGCGACGCGCCGTCACCGACGGCTTCGACGTCGCATGGGCCAACGCGCGGGTCGAGGCTGTCGGCTTCTACGTCGGCCAAGGCTGGACCGTGAGCGGCCCGGTGTTCGAGACCGCCGAGACGGGGCTTCCGCATCGCCTGGTCACGCGCCGTCTCTCGTGACGCGCTGATTTCCGCGGCGTCTGGAATCCGACCCACGGATCGCGAGCACGCGCTCCGACGTGCTCCGACCCGACCAACGGGAGACTCATGTCCCATCATCTCGCCGACGTGTATCGGCATCGCGCCCGACGACTCCGGGAACTCGCCGACGACATCCACCACACACCAGCACTCCGGCTCCATCTGCATGCAGGAGACGACACCTGGCGTGGACCTCGAGCGCTCGCTTCGGTCGCCGACCTCCGGCGCGCCCAGGTCGAAGTCGAGCGAGAGGTGCATCTGCTCCGTGTTCGAGCAGACCGCTTCGAACGAGAGGCCGACCGCCTCGATGCGCTCGCGCACGCCACCGCCGGGTGATTCTCGAGTACGACCCTGCGCGTGTCGCCCGTCTCGTGGATCGCTGCCGTGAGGTACTCGGTGCGTTGTCGGCGCTGCGGTCGACGGACCCGGCCGCCGCCGATGCGCACGCGGCGATTCGCCGATTGATGAGGACCATCGAATCCGGCATCTTCACCGTGGCCGACGACCTGCGGCGAGATGACCCACTGTCGCAGGCCTCGCCTGGTCTCCCACTGCCGATGCGCTTCCCCGGATTCGGCGAGGTCGGTTCCTCGGTCACGGCGTCGCCAACTTCGACCGGTGCCGCCGACCTCTTCAACGCGCTCGCGATGGAACGCGTGCTCGCCGAACTGATCCCGCTCAGCGACGACGAACTGTTCGCAGCGCTCGATGACGAGTGGGCGACGATGAGTTCGGGTGCCGGGACCTTCGACGGGCTTGACCCAACGCTGTCCTTGCGACTGCTCGCCTTCGCCGCCGAGATCGACCGACGGATCACAGAGGACGACTCGCTCACCCAACGTCTCACCGTCTGGGCCACGAACAACCCGCTCGCCGCGGTTGCTGTCAGCCATGTTCATCTCGCGGCAGAGGCGACGCTGGACGTCGCCGCGGCCCTCGTCGGCGACGTCGTGTCCGGCCGGACGCGGCTCGGGCTGCGCTCCGATGCGCTCGAGCGGCTGCTCAGCCGCATCGGTGAAGATCCGCCGACCGCCCTCGACGCGATCGGCCGACCGGGCTTCGTGGAATCGCTCGTGCTGTGGGATCGCATCGCCTCGCCGAGCTTCACGATCGGCGCACCGCACGGCGCTGCGCTGGTGGATGCTGCGTTCTCGACGCCACAGACGTACGAGTTCGGCACACGGAGCGATCCGCAGGAGACGGGCGAGGCCACGGCGCAGGCGATCGCGGCACTCGTCGCTCTCACGAACTCGGAGCTGGGCGAGCGAGGCCTTCCGGGCACGCTGAGTTCGGCCTACGCCGCGGGGCTCGTCCCGTTGCTCCCGCAGTTGGTCCACGCGTTCGATGGCGACGAGGTCTTCCGACTGCGCCGTCGTGACGGCTCACCGATCGGCGTCGAGCTGGGAGCCACCACGGATTCGATGAACGACCTGCTCGGCAGCCTGTCGCGCGATGCCGACGCTCGGTCTGCACTTGTCGGGTCGGTCGCGGTGCTCGGCGGCGGAATCGGCACGAGCTATACCGCCGATCAGCTGGCAGGGTTCGCGGTCACGCTCGGCCTCGCGCTGCAGAACGAAGAGCGAGAAGAAGAGCTCGACGCCGGGCTCCGGCGCGATCGGATCCACACAGCACTCACACTGCTCGAGTCAGGCCTCGATGCCAGTCGAGCCGGCGGAGCGTCCGCATCGGTCGCCACCCATGCAGTCCTCGGACTCGCCGGGTGGTTCGTCGACGAGGTCATCGACCAACACGACATCGGACTCGGATTCGATCCAGCACGGATCGAGGCGATGCTCGTGGTCGGCGTCGCAACGAGGGTCGTCGCCGATCATCGACGGGGCGACGGCACCGACGAGACGTTCGAGGAAATCGGGCGCCAACTGGATCGGCTGGACCACCTCGACGGTTCGACCGGACCCGACTCGAGCCTCGACGTCGACGGAGAGGTCGACCTCCTGCGCGACCTCCTGCGGCGCGCGGTGACCTCACCCGCGCTCGACCGCGACGTCCGCGACGACGTCGCACGCCAGGTCGCTGCACTCGACCACCCGGGGCTCGATGCGCCGCCCTTCCGCTCGCAGGGATCCGAGCCGGCAGACGGCTGACGCCCGAGATCGTCGACCGACATCGGCTGTCGTGCACCCGGGTTGACCGCCGCCCGGACGTGGCAGGCTGTCGACATGCAACTCGGAATGATCGGACTCGGGCGCATGGGCGCCAACATGGTGCGCCGCCTCCAACGCGGCGGCCACGACTGCGTGGTCTACGACGTGAACGCCGACTCGGTATCCGCGCTCGAAACAGAGGGGTTCACCGGCGCCTCGTCGCTGGCGGATCTCGTCGAGAAGCTGGAAGCACCTCGATCGATCTGGATCATGATCCCGGCAGCGTTCGTCGGGGACACGCTCGATGCGTTGGTCCCACTGCTCGACGACGACGACACCGTCATCGACGGGGGGAACTCCTGGTATCACCTCGACGTCGACCGGTCGAAGGAACTCACACCGAAAGGCCTCCACTACGTCGACGTCGCCGAGCGTACCCCCGGCCGCACCGGTGAGGTGACACCGGAGGAGAAGGGATGGTTGCACTGCGGCCCGAGCGGCGCCGGCCACTTCGTGAAGATGGTGCACAACGGCATCGAGTACGGCCTGATGGCGGCGTACGGCGAAGGCCTCAACGTGCTCTCACATGCGAACATCGGCACGATCGACCACGAGGAGGACGCGGAGACCGCACCGCTCGACGCTGCTGAGTACTACCAGTACGACATCGACCTCGCGAAGGTCACCGAAGTGTGGCGGCGCGGCTCGGTGATCACCTCGTGGTTGCTCGACCTGACCGCAGAGGCGTATCTCGAAGACGGTCAGCTGAGCGAGTACAGCGGCCACGTGAGCGACTCGGGAGAAGGTCGCTGGACGATCAACGCAGCCATCGACGAAGGCGTTCCGGTTCCTGTGCTGTCGGCGGCGCTGTTCCAGCGCTTCTCTTCACGGGGCCGCGACGACATGGCGAACAAGGCACTCTCAGCGATGCGCGCCGGATTCGGTGGCCACAAAGAGCGAAAGGACTCCACCCGATGAGCGACGTCAACGTCGGCGACCTGCGCGGCGGCACGTACGTCGACACCAGCCAGATCGACACCAATCAACCCGAAGCCGACGCGCTCGTGCTGTTCGGCGCGACGGGTGACCTCGCCAAGCGCAAACTGTTCCCATCGCTGTATCGGCTCGAACGCGCCGGAACGCTTCACGTCCCCGTGATCGGGGTGGCACGCAGCACATGGACCGATGACGACTTCCGGGTCCACGCTCGCGAGTCGATCGAGCGCCACGTCGACGATGTCGACCAGGCGGTGCTCGACTCGCTCATCGACCGACTCGACCTGATCCAGGGCGACTACGCCGACGAGGCCACGTGGACCGAGCTGCGCGACACGCTCGACAAGCACGACTCGAGCACGGCTGTGTTCTACATGGCGATCCCGCCGACGATGTTCCCGACCGTCGCCGAGAAGCTGGCGTCGGTCGGTCTCAACACCCGAGGCCGAATCGTCGTCGAGAAGCCATTCGGACGCGATCTCGAGTCCGCGGTGGAGCTGAACAAGACCCTGCACTCGGTGTTCGCCGAAGACCACATCTTCCGCATCGATCACTACCTCGGCAAGGAGGCCGTCGAGGATCTCCTGGTGTTCCGCTTCGCGAACACGCTGCTCGAGCCCGTGTGGAATCGGAACTACGTACGCAGTGTGCAGATCACGATGTCGGAGACCATCGGCGTCGAGGGTCGCGGTTCGTTCTACGAAGGCGTCGGCGCCATCCGCGCCGTCTTGCAGAACCATCTGCTGCAGGTGGTCGCCCTCCTCGCGATGGAGCCGCCCGCCGGACCCGACGCAGGGTTCCTCCAGGACGAGAAGGCAAAGGTCATCAATGCGATGCGCCCGATGGACTGCAGCCAACTCGTCCGCGGTCAGTACGTCGGCTATCGAGACGACGACGGTGTCGATCCCGACTCGACCGTCGAGACATTCGCCGCCGCGCGTCTGGAGATCGACTCGTGGCGGTGGGCCGGCGTGCCCTGGTACGTACGCGTCGGCAAGGGGCTGGCGGAGGCCGCCACTGAAGCCGTGATCGAGCTGCGCGAGCCACCACGAATGCTCTTCGACGAAATCGGCTCGCCTCGCCCGGAGCGCAACCTGATCAGGCTGCGACTCGGGAAGAACGATGGTGTCACCTTCGCACTGCAGGCGAAGACGCCGGGCCCGAGCCTCGACAGCCAGGAGGTCGACGTCGATGTCGACTTCGCCGCAGCCCTGGGTGAACGCCAATACGCCTACGAACGGTTGCTCGGCGACGCCCTGATCGGATCGCTGCGGCGCTTCGCCCGCCAGGACGTGGTCGAGAGCACGTGGCGTGTCGTGCAACCCGCGCTCGACGAGCCGGGTCCGATCTACCCGTATTTCCGGAACTCGTGGGGACCATCCGAGGCCGACAACATCCTCGTCCACGACGACGACCGCTGGTACGAACCCTCGCCCTCACGTTGACCAGCGACGCCAATCACTCCACGAGGCGGTACCATCCGTTTCACAGTTCGGGAATGACGTCCCAAATTGTGAGACACCATGTGGATCCCGATCACCCTCGCAGCGGCGACCTTCCAGATCTTGCGCACGGCGCGCCAACACGAGTTGCGTCGCGTGCTGGATGTCGTCCCCGCAGGATTCGTCCGGTACGCGTACGGATTCCCACTCGCGCTCGTCGCCTGTGTCGTCACGTTCGGCGTCGCCGGCGCCGAGGTGCCCGCACCGCCGCTGCGGTTCTGGCCGATCGTCACGGGTGCCGGCGTCGCACAGATCGCCGGGACGCTGGCGCTGCTCCGTGCGTTCCAGATCCGCGACTTCGCGATCGGAACCGTCTACTCGAAGTCGGAGATCATCATCGTCGCCGTCGTGTCGGCCGTGCTGCTCGGCGAGTCGCTGGAGCCGATGGGCTGGCTGTTCGCGGCAGCATGCATGGTCGGCGTCGCGTGGCTCGCCGCACCTTCGGACGTCGGGCAGGCACTTCGCTCGGCGGGTGACCCGGCTGCCCTCCTGGGCGTCGGCGCGGCGCTCGGCTTCGCGCTCGCCGCGGCTGGCATCCGTGCCGGTGCAAACAGCCTCGGCGACGGGTCGACGTGGACACGTGCGCTCTTCACGCTGACCGCGATGCTCGGCATCCAGACCGTCGTGAACGCTGCACAGCTGGGAACGACGGACCGGAGCGGACTCCGCGACGTGTTCCGATTCTGGCGAGCAGCGCTCCCGGTCGGGGTCCTCAGCATCGCCGGATCGATCGGCTGGGCCACCGCCGTCACACTGACCGATGCGACGCGGGTCCGGACGCTGGGACAGGTCGAGCTGCTCATGGCATTCGCGGTGTCGGCGCTGTGGCTCCGAGAACGGCACACCCGTGCCGAATACGCGGCGAGCGCGCTGGTGATGGCCGGCGTGGTCGGCGTCGTCGCGCTCGGCTGACACGCCCAATCGTCCGCGGAGGGCTCAGACCTCCAGCGACCGACGCAGCCACTGGAACAGACGCCAACCGGTGTGTTCGGTGGCAAGCGTTCCCGCAGCAACGGCAGCAGCTTCGGCACTGATCGGTCTGCCGTTCGGCGCCTTCACGTGGACCTCGGCGACCCGTTCGGCCATCACGAACCACCCGACCGCCGACTCCACCGTGGTGCCCGCGGTGAGGAATCCGTGATTGCGCAGGATGCACAGTTTGGCATCACCGAGCGCGGCGGCGATCCGCTTGCCTCCGTCGATCGAGAGGACCTCGACCTCCTCATCGTCGAACATCGCCTGATCGAACACGAATGCGCACGACTCCTGGCTGAGCGCGCTGATCGGCTCGACGTTCGCCGACCACGGCGTGCCGAACTGCGTGTGCGTGTGGGCTGCCGACACGACGTCGGGTCGCGC